>SHZG01000114.1 GCA_009692395.1 Methylococcales bacterium
GCATTGCGTCCTGACTTGCCAATCTGGTTACTTTTACAGAATGGACAGGTGATTTCTTGGTAGCAGCTCATAAGGTCTTTTAGGTAAGTGTGATTTTATTCTGCCCGTGATTTTAATCTATCATCACAGATTTAACCCACTACCCTTTTTAACATGAGAGATAGCTAAGAGCAAGTAAAAACCGTATTTTATAGTATCGTTTTCAAAACGTACTATAGCGTATAATGCGCTCATTTTAGCCGCATGAACGCTTCCGATTTAGTTAAACAACTCAGCCACCAATTAGCCCTGTGTCTTAACCAAGACAGGCAGGTATTAAAACGTCAGTTAGACCGCTTGCGTAGCGAGGTGAAAAAAGGCAAAGACTCACTTGAACCTTTAAACGCCCTCGCCTTACGGGTGGAAAAATCGGTCGCATTGCGTCATAAACGCCTTGCCAGTATTCCCGCGTTAAACTTCCCTGATTTGCCTGTTACGGGTAAAAAAGACGACATCGCTGAGCTGATTAAAGCTAATCAAGTGCTGATTTTGTGCGGCGAAACAGGTTCAGGAAAAACCACGCAGTTACCCAAAATTTGTTTAAGTATAGGACGCGGTGCAGCAGGTTTTATTGGGCATACGCAACCACGACGCATTGCCGCGCGTACCGTTGCCGACAGAATCGCCGAAGAATTAGGCGAGCCAATGGGTAAATCAGTCGGTTATAAAATCCGTTTTAACGATAAAACCCATTCGGAATCATTGATTAAATTAATGACCGACGGGATTTTACTCGCCGAATCACAAAACGATCCGTATCTCAATCAATACGACACCATCATCATTGATGAAGCCCACGAGCGCAGTTTAAATATTGATTTTCTGTTGGGTTATATGAAGTGGTTGTTGCCAAAACGCCCTGATTTAAAACTCATCATCACTTCGGCAACCATCGACCCTGAGCGATTCTCCACGCATTTTAATAACGCGCCAATTATTGAAGTCTCAGGGCGTACTTATCCAGTGGAAATGCGTTACCGTCCGATTGAACGCGAAACTGAGGAAGATGATGAAACAGGGGATGAATTGCAACACGCCATACTTGACGCAGTCGATGAACTGTATCGAGATTTGCGTGGTGATATTTTAATTTTCCTCAGCGGTGAGCGCGAAATAAGAGAAACTACCGATTCCTTAAAAAAACACCATCCCAATCAATACGAAATTTTACCGCTGTATTCAAAGCTCAGTGTCAGCGAACAAGAGCGCGTGTTTAATCCCAAAGGCAGCAAGATTCGCATTGTGTTAGCGACCAATGTCGCGGAAACTTCGCTCACTGTTCCCGGCATTCGTGCCGTGATTGATACAGGTCACGCGCGGATTAGTCGTTACAGTCATCGCAGTAAAATTCAACGGCTACCGATAGAACGTATTTCCCAATCCAGCGCGAATCAACGTGCAGGTCGTTGTGGACGGGTTGCCGAAGGGATTTGTATTCGCCTGTATTCCCGCGAAGATTACGAAGCGCGTCCTGAATTCACTGAACCTGAAATCATGCGTACCAATTTATCAGCGGTTATTTTGCAAATGACGGCGTTGAAGTTGGGCGATATTGAAGATTTACCGTTTCTTGAACCGCCCGAAGACAAGATGATTCGTGACGGTAAAACCATGCTGCACGAAGTCAACGCGCTGGATAAAGCGGGCAAGCTCACCGACATGGGCAAAAAACTCGCCGCATTTCCCACCGACCCGAAACTGGCGCGGATGTTATTAGCCGCGCATGACGAAGGCTGTTTAAGCGAAGTGTCGATTATCGTTGCCTCGCTCAGCGTGCAGGACCCGCGTGAAAAACCTGCCGATAAAATGGCACAAGCGGATGCAAAACACGCGGCGTTTCGTCATCTTGAATCGGATTTTTTGACGCTGTTAAACATCTGGAACACCTTTGAGGTGCAGAAAAAACACTTATCTAACAGCAAACTGCGTAAATACTGCACCGATCATTTTCTGTCTTACATGAGAATGCGGGAGTGGTTTGATATTCACTCGCAAATTTTGCAGGTGATGAAAGGCGATTTAAAAATGCCGCTCAATACCACTGAGGCGGCGTATGAAAATGTACATCGGGCATTATTAACAGGGCTGTTATCGAATATCGGTTTTAGGCATGAACAATACGAATACATCGGTGCGCGGGGTTTAAAATTCTTCATTTTCCCTGGTTCTGGGCAACACAAAGCCAAACCCAAATGGATAATGGCGGCTGAACAAGTGGAAACCAGCAAAGTCTATGCGCGGACGGTGGCAAAAATAGAACCCGAATGGATAGAAGCGGTGGCGACGCATTTGGTTAAACACACACATTCTGACCCGCATTGGGAGAAAAAAGGCGCGCGCTGCATGGTGTCGCAACGCACGTTGTTATACGGTTTAACGCTGCAAACAGGGCGCAAAATCCCTTACGACCACGTTGATGCCAAAACTGCCCGCGAGATGTTCATCCAATCCGCGTTAGTGGATCACGACTACCACAGCAACGCGCCGTTTTATGTCGCTAATCAAAAATTGCTGGAAGAAGTAGGCATGATTCAGCACAAAGGTCGGCGCGTCGATTTAGTGGAAGATGAGCAATGGTTGTACAGTTTTTATGACCATAAACTCCCGCCTGAAGTATTCAGCGGTGTCACGCTGGACACTTGGCGCAAAACCGTGGAGCGGGAAAATCCTAAACTACTGTTTTTAACCCGCGAAGAGTTAACGCGTGAACAAGAGAACCCCATCAACGATTGGCATTATCCCGACAATAAAAAAATCGGTACGCTCACCATTCCACTGCAATACCGTTTTGAACCCGGTCATAATGAAGACGGCGTGACCGCGATTATTCCCGTGCATCAACTCAATCAATTATCACCCGCTCCATTTGATTGGCTGGTATTGGGAATGCTGGAAGAAAAATGTATTGCGATGATTAGAACCTTGCCAAAAAATCTACGCAAACATTTTGTGCCTGTACCTGAAACCGTCAAACGTTGTTTAGACATTGAACCCGATTTTAAAGGCACGGTGCAGGAATGGCTTAGCTATCGGTTGCGTAAACTGACAGGAGAAGCGATACCATTAAACGCGTGGGCGATAGACAGTGTACCTGAACATTTAAAAATGAATTTTCGTATTGTAGAAGATGGAAAATTACTCGATTACGGACGCGATTTAAAAAAATTACAGGCAAAATACGCGATTGAGGCAGGCGATAGTTTTGACCAAATCGCCGCCGATGAATTGAATTACACAGGCTGTATTCAATGGGCGTTTGCTGATTTACCTGACACTTACGCCTTCATTCAAAAAGGTCAGGATTTTATTGGCTACCCTGCCCTCGTTGATGAAGGTGATGCGGTGGGCGTAAAGATTTTTGACACGGAACAAAAAGCTGCACACCAACATTTAGCGGGATTAATGCGTTTGTTTGCCTTGCAACTGCGGAAAGAATGTACTTATATCGGTAAATCCAGTGCAATGACAGACGTTGTCATGCAGCGTCTCTATAATAATTTACCTAAACACCCGCTTGTAGAAACAGGGCAAACAACGAACACCTACAAAGACGATATGCTAACGCTCATTCTGCATAATGTTTTTATTGACGGTAAAACCATCCGCACCCAAGCCGCGTTTGAGCAAAGTTTACGCGATAACAAAGGACAATTAATGACGGTAGCCAATGAAGCGAGTAAAATTGCCGCAGAGATTATGACGATTTACGGCACAATAAAAACGGCATTGCAACGTTTTAACGCCAATGATTCGCTGGTAAAAGACGTAAACGAACAACTGGATGTATTGATTTATAAAGGTTTTATTAGCAACACACCGTACACGCAACTAAAAGCCCTGCCACGTTATTTAAAAGCCGCTCACTATCGTGTAGATAAAGTCGATAATAACGCGCAAAAAGTTCAGGAAGTGGCTCGTTATGGGGTTCGTTACTGGAAAGACATCGAAAAAAGAACTAAAAAAGACACAGTGATTCCAGAGCACGATGCGTTTCGCTGGGCATTAGAAGAATTTCGCGTGTCCTTATTCGCGCAACAATTAAAAACCGCTTATCCCGTATCTGCCAAACGCATGGATAAATTATGGGATGACCACATATAAGCCGTTAGTTAAAAACGAACACCCAGCCATTAGAAAAATTTATGAAAAAACATAATCACGAACAACGAAATGCAGCTCGCGTAAATGTAAGTTGCGATTTGCACTTTAAACCCATGAATTCCGACAAATTTTATGAATAAACTTGCATAGATTTAAGTATCACTGGCATTTCATTTCGCAGTAAGCATGAAGTTAAAGTGGGTGAAAAGTAGAAGTCGCCGTCTACCCCTCTCCACCTATTCGGTTTTCAACCTCATTTATCGTTGAAATTGTTAGGGTGGAACTCAAAAAAAATGGGCTTTTTAAAATGGGGCAGTTATTGAATATGAAGAAGACGATAATCAAGCACAAAACAGTTCAAGCGCATTGTAATCAATGCTGTTGACACACAATAACACTATTAAGCGGTAATAACATGGAATACAACGACAACGACAAAGAACTAGGTATTACAATCGCGGTATTTGAACGCTTTGAAACACAAACGTTACCTGATCTTCTGTGGATTAAAGGTAAAGTTGATAAGGGTGAATTACTCAGCGACAGCGATATGGAATTTTTAGAGCAAGTGTCTCAAAATGCCACCAATGTTAAACCGCTAGTGGATAATCAGCCAAAATGGCAATTGTTATACGCAGAAGTGGTCAATCTTTATGAAAAGATTATCGCTAAAGCGTTAGAGAACCAACAAGCGGTAGACTCTTCAACAGAGTAAGGTAAATAATTACCTCGATTCAAAGCAACACATTATTCGTCACTAGGAAACTTAATGTCCGATATAGAAATCGCCCAACAAGCTAATATGAAACCGATTATCGGTTTAGTCAAACAACACTACGGTATTGATGCCGAACACCTAGACCCAATTGGGCATTACAAAGCCAAAATGTCGTTGGAATATGTCAATAGCTTGGCTGACAAAGAAGACGGCAAACTAATTTTAGTCACTGCCATTAGCCCAACGCCTGCTGGCGAAGGTAAAACCACGACTACCGTGGGCTTAGGTGATGCACTGAATCGCCTCAAGAAAAAAGCCATCATGTGTTTGCGTGAGCCATCCTTAGGGCCTTGTTTTGGTGTCAAAGGTGGTGCGGCAGGTGGCGGTTATGCGCAAATTGTGCCGATGGAAGACATTAACCTGCATTTTACAGGTGACTTTCATGCCATCGGTGTGGCACATAATTTATTGTCCGCTTTGATAGATAACCACATTCATCACGGTAATGAATTGGATATAGATCCGCGTCTTGTGCAGTGGAAACGCGTGGTTGATATGAACGACCGCGCTCTACGTCATATCGTTGTTGGTATGGGTGGTACGCCAAACGGTTATTTGCGTGAAGATGGCTTTGATATTGTCGTTGCTTCCGAAGTCATGGCGATTTTATGTCTAGCCACTAGCCGTGCGGATTTAAAAGCCCGTTTAGGGCGTATCGTGATTGGTTATAAATGCGATAAAGTCACGCCTGTGTATGCGCGTGATTTAAAAGCGCAAGGGGCAATGGCGGCGATATTAAAAGAAGCCATTAAACCTACGCTGGTACAAACCCTAGAAAATAATATCGCTATCATCCACGGCGGCCCGTTTGCCAATATCGCCCACGGTTGTAATACTGTTATAGCCACCAAAACAGCGTTAAAACTCGCTGATTATGTGGTTACCGAAGCAGGTTTTGGCGCGGATTTAGGCGCGGAAAAATTCATTGATATTAAGTGCCGATTATCAGGCATCAAACCATCGGCAGTGGTCTTAGTCGCTACTATCCGCGCGCTAAAATTCCACGGCGGTGTTGCTAAAGAACAGCTTAATCGTGAAAACCTGCCTGCTATAGAACCAGGTTTTGCTAATCTGGAACGCCATTACCACAACATTACTCAACATTACGGCTTGCCATGTGTCGTGTGCATTAATCATTTTAGCTTTGATACCGAAGCGGAAATTAAGCTATTAGAAAAACTCTGCGCAAACATCGGCGCAACTTGTGTTGTGTCTAAACATTGGGCAACAGGCGGTGCGGGAGCAGAAGACTTAGCAAAATCGGTACTCGACATAGTTGATAATCGTGAAGCAGGTTGCACCTTCGTTTACGATGAAAATCTCAGTTTATGGGATAAAATCGAAACCATTGCGACTAAGTTATATGGCGCGGCAAACATCACTGCACGTGCCAAAGTAAAGGCTCAACTCGCTGCATGGAATGTCGATTATGGGCAATTCCCCATCTGCATTGCCAAAACGCAAATGTCATTTTCCACCGACCCACTCCTTAAAGGTGCGCCCTCGAATCATACCGTTGAAATTCGCGATGTTAAACTTGCCAATGGCGCGGGTTTTATCGTTGCCATCGCAGGCGACATTATGACTATGCCGGGTTTACCCAAAGTCCCTGCCTCCGAACGCATTGATATTGATGATGATGGTCGCATTACGGGCTTGTTTTAATATAAAATAGCAATAAATTCAATCGACATCAAGTGATTCCGTATCAATGTAGAGACGCACACATCGTGTCTCTACCAACGCGGTCACTTGGCTTTTTACGACCATAAATGCTTTGAAATTCCCCATAAATAACCCACTCAGAATCACAAAGTTTTTTGTCCTTGCTACCGCCACTCTTGTGACCTTAATCACACTGGTATAGCTACTTGCGCATAGTCACTACGGTATAAACTTGACTGACGACAGTTATTACCTGATTTGGATGGCAAATCCTTGGTTTTACTCGGTGTCTGCGACGCAATTTGGTTTTATTTACCATCCACTGCACCTGCTACTTCATGGCGATATTAGCCTACTTCGGCAAGCCAACATTCTGCTTATTTTTGGTTTGGCATGGATACTTTGTATCGCTTTTTTCAGAGCGACTCTTGATAACACTGACGAACACGCCTTATCTTGGCGTAGTTTACCGATGTTAGCATTGGCGGCAATTACTGCCACTTGTTCATTAATCTATTTCTGCCCCTTTGGCTGGTTGGCAACACCCAGTTATAACAGTCTAATTTTTCAGGCATTGTTGCTGGCGAGCATTGGACTACTGTTGGCTGAAAAAACCGTTTCACCCATTGGCATTATTGGCTGGATACTCATTGGTGTGGGCGATTGGCTGGCTTTTATATAGCCAAAGCAAAATAAAATGATTTAAAAGAGCTGAGAGAACAGTGTATCAGTGGAGCAGTTTTTCTTGCTTCTAAGTGCTTTAGCTTGCGCCCATTTGTGTTCAATAGGATTTAAGTCAGGTGAATAAGGCGGCAAGAATTCCAAGCTATGCCCCGCCTGTTGGATGAGTAGCCTTGCATCGTCGCGCTTGTGAAAAGAGGCGTTATCCATAACGAT
>SHZG01000003.1 GCA_009692395.1 Methylococcales bacterium
GGAATTCTTGCCGCCTTATTCACCTGACTTAAATCCTATTGAACACAAATGGGCGCAAGCTAAAGCACTTAGAAGAAAGAAAAACTGCTCCACTGATACACTGTTCTCTCAGCTCTTTTAAATCATTTTATTTTGCTTTGGCTATACTTACAAACCCGAAGAGTTACAAACGCAGTGGCTCAGAGTCATCAATGAAGAAATTAACAAAGCCGAGTTGCCACAAGCTAAAAAGTACAACATGACTCAGCCTTATTCAACTATCGCGGTCGCACCCGCATTAGGTAAACCTAGCGATGCTAAAACAGCAGCGAAATATCCCAAAGGCGTATTGTACGAACTCATTAAAAGCCTGAATGAAAAAGTCAGACCTTTTATCAGCATTTATCACGACTTTGATGTGGTCGGTCACTTTTACGGTGAATTCCTTAAATACACAGGCGGCGATAAGAAAGCGTTAGGCATTGTTTTAACACCGCGCCATATCACCGATTTATTCGCCCAATTAGCCAACGTCAATAAATCTAGCACTGTGTTAGATATTTGTGCGGGGACAGGCGGTTTTTTAGTGTCGGCTATGTTTCACATGATGCGCCACGCGGTCACAAAAGAAGAAAAAGACCGTATTAAACGTGATGGACTCATTGGTGTTGAACATTTGCCCAATATGTACGCACTCGCCGCCAGTAACATGATGTTACGCGGTGATAGTAAAGCTAACTGGCACCAAGGCAGTTGTTTTGATTTAGGCATTGTCGAAGCTGTTAAAAAACATCAGTGCAATATTGGTTTACTTAACCCTCCGTATTCTCAAAGCGATGACGCTTTACACGAATTGGTGTTTATCAGGCAAATGTTAGAGTGTCTTGAACCCAACAGTGTTGGCATTACCATTGTGCCGATGTCCTGCGCTATTTCACCCCATCCAATGCGTGAAGAACTCATGCGTTCGCATACCCTAGAAGCGGTGATGTCCATGCCGACCGAATTATTTTATCCAGTCGGTACAGTGCTTGCATCATGGTGTGGACAGCCCATAAACCTCATGCAGAAAGCGATAAAAAAACATGGTTTGGTTACTGGAAAGACGATGGTTTTGTTAAAACTAAACATCGGGGGCGTATTGACTTGCATCATCGCTGGGCGGCGACTCGTGACCGTTGGGTAGAAATGTTCAGAAATCGTGAAGTGCACGCGGGTGAAAGTGTGTTGCAAAAAGTGACTCATGAAGATGAATGGTGTGCTGAGGCTTATATGGAGACTGACTATTCTGCGATTGCTCAAGCGGATTTTGAACGTGAGGTCAAGAAATTTGCATGGTACAATTTGATGTTGAATATTCAAGAAAATACTGATGCAGACGAGGACAACAATGAGGCTTGATGAACTTTTTGATGTAAGCAATGGTGTTGTTAGTTCTTGCTTAAAAATTTTAGAGCGTCATGAAACTGGAACTATTCCATTTATCAGACTTGCCAGTACACAAAGGCGGACTGTTGCAGGTTGGGTTAAAAGAGATTCTTTAAATGCAGAGAATATATATCCGAAAGAATCTCTTTTTGTTTCGACAAATGGTGAGGGAAGTCATAGTTATTCGTATGTTTCTCCGTTTGAATTTGTTCCTAACAGTGATGTAGCAGTCCTGACTCCGAAGCGTGAAATGTCACTTCAGGAAAAGATATACTTCGCACGCTGTATCACTATGAATCGTTATCGGTTCTCTTACGGTCGTAAGCCAAAAGGCGAACGCCTTAAAAGAATCGAGTTGCCAGAAATAATTCCTGTGTGGGTGAACTCCACTGACATTCAGGATTACACTAGCCACTTGGATTCAGTGACAAATGAAAAAATTGCTTTAGATACATCACAATGGCAGCCCTTTGAGTTTCAATCTTTATTTGAAATTGAGCGTGGACGAGGCCCTAGACGTAAAGACCTAGACAGTAGTGGCTCTACGCCTTTTGTATCATCAAGCGACTCACATAATGGCGTGACAGGCATTACATCAACACCCGCTTGTCATAAAGGTAACACTATAGGCGTTAATAGAAACGGCAGTGTAGGTGAAGCGTTTTATCAATCACTACCATTTTGCTCTACCGAAGATATCCACATTTTTAACGCTAAATTCCCGCTTAATCCTTATCTCGGCTTATTCTTCACAACGCTGATTCGCCGCGAAAAATACAGATTTAGCTATGGTCGAAAATGGGGGAATTGAACGCATGAAAAAATCAACAATACATCTGCCCGTCAAAACAGACGGCACACCCGACTGGGATTTTATGGAGCAGTACATTAAATCCTTACCCTACAGCTCACAGATTGAGTAATTATGCGCCTTACACCGCGTTGACTCAGTCCGTTTGAATGAACTTTCCCAAAACACTATCCAAAAAATTCCAGCCTTTTTCTGAGCAGCGATAATAACCATCTTGCTGAATAATTAGCCCCTGTGTTAAACAGTCGGATAATGCGGGTTCTAGCGTATCAATCAATAAGCCTGTGGTGGCTTGGTAGTTTTCCAGCGTGAAGCCTTGTTTCAGGCGTAGATTATTCATGATAAATTCTAACGGTAGTTCGCTACTCATAACTATTTCACTGCTTCCATTGTTTTGTGGATTCTGTAAATACTGTTCTGGGCTTTTGGCTTTAAAACTGCGTGTAATTGATTGCGGTAGCTGGTGGCTGATTTTGCCGTGTGCGCCTGCGCCTATGCCTAAATAATCGCCGAATTGCCAGTAGTTGAGGTTATGTTGGCATTGTCGCCCTGTTTGACCGTAAGCTGATATTTCATATTGTGAATAACCACTTGCGGCTAGTTGCTGTTGACAGCGTTGCTGCATGGCAAAAATATGGTCGTCATTGGGCAGTTGTGGCGGAAATTTATGAAAATAGGTGTTGGGTTCTAGGGTGAGTTGATAAAAAGAAATGTGCGTGGGCTGTAAGTTGATGGCTTTATTGACATCATCTAGGCTATCAAAATGATCATCGGGTAAACCGAACATTAAGTCGATATTAAAATTATCAAAACCTGCTTGATGGGCAATTTCTGCGGCACGCTGGGCTTCACCTGCGGAATGTACGCGCCCTAATTTTTTTAATAACGCTTCGTGAAAGGTTTGTATGCCGATGGATAGGCGATTAATGCCTAAAGCGCGATAGTCGGCAAATTTTTGGCTTTCAAAGGTACTGGGATTGGCTTCTAAGGTGATTTCTATATTTTCTTTTAACGTGACTTGCTGTTCTACACCTCGCAGTAAACGATTAAGCGATTCAGGTGAAAATAAGCTAGGTGTGCCGCCACCAATAAAAATACTGCTGATAGGACGAGTAATCTGATAGCGTTGTAAATCAGCGGCTAAATCAATCAGTAAAGCATCAATATAACGCGCTTCGGGGGTGTCGGTTTTTATGGCGTGAGAATTAAAGTCGCAATAAGGACATTTTTTAATGCACCAAGGAATGTGGATATAGAGGCTAAGTGGCGGCAAGGGAGAGGTGTTTTAATAGGTTGGAGGGTGTAAGTGTGAATCACTATTCACCTGTAAAACGGTGGGCAAAAAAACCTGCCCACCCTATATGATGTGTTACTGCGCTGCTTGTTCCAGAAGTTGAGCCTTCGGCGTTAGTGTTATATCGGCACTGGACTGTAAGCTGTTGACTACTGTGTTAAATTCAGCTTGACCAAATGCGTGGGCAATGTTCTTTTTTGCCAGTTCTAGTTTTTTCTTATCATCGTCACTCATGATGCCAGTGGTTACTTTTGTGACACTGATAATCACTTGTTCACCTGTCGGTAATGGCACGACAACAACACTGGCTTTATCACCTACGGGTTTAGCCGCTTTGAAAACAGCATCGGCTAATGGTGCGGGTAACTGAGGTTTGTTACGCGATAATCCTGTGACTTTTTTGATATTCAGCTTTTGTTCAGTGGCGATAGCTTGCATAGATTCGCCCGCTTGTAAGCGGGTAGCGATTTGTTTTGCTTGGGTAACAGCCAGTAACTTGGCTTTATCCGCTAATAACGCCGCTATGATGTCTGTTTTAACGGCATTCAAATCACGCGCAGTGGCTTCTTTATGCTCTAGTTGGCGTAATACCACTAAACGATCCGAGCCTAGTTCAATAGGCGTGCTGTTGTTACCTTGTAAGACTTCTTCAGAAAATGCTACGCCGCGTATTTTATCTTCTGCGGC
This sequence comes from Methylococcales bacterium, assembly GCA_009692395.1. Classification (GTDB taxonomy): domain Bacteria; phylum Pseudomonadota; class Gammaproteobacteria; order Methylococcales; family Methylomonadaceae; genus UBA4132. The sequence goes on from SHZG01000003.1 coordinate 4,200, forward strand.
AATACCTTCACCTTTGTCTTTAGTAAACAAGGTTGATTTCTGAACTGTTAGCCCTAAAGTGTCCGCGACCGCTTGTAGACTGTCAGGATGTTCAAAGCTCATGGCGGTTAAGGTTTCACCTGATTCATAAAATCCAGTTTCTGCTTGCGCTTTTTGATAGGCTTTGGTGACTTCCTCTTTAAGGCTATCAAATGGCTTAACATCGCCTGCAACTAATTCAGTAACAGTGATTAGATGGTAGCCAAATTTTGATTTAACTGGATTGGATACGTCATTTAATTTTAAGGTAGTCGCTGCATCTTCAAGCGGTTTTTCCAGTGATCCCGCCGTAAATAAGCCTAAATCACCGCCTGTTTTCGCTGTTAATTTATCGTCAGAGACTGCTTTTGCAACAGTCGCAAAGTCTTTAGTGGCTAAGTCTTGTTTTGCTTTCAATGCTTTTTCTAAAGCCGTTTTATCATCGATTTTGTCATTGACTATGAATAAAATATGGCTGATTTTTCGACGTTCTGGCGTAGTGTATGAATCTTTTTGCTCATCATAAAACGTTTTTAATTTTTCATCCGTGACAGTTACTTTTTTAGCTAGCTCAGTTAGCGATAATTCGACATATTCAACAGACAGCTGTTCGGGTATTTGGTATTGCGCTTGATGCTGTTGATAATAGCTGGCAATGTCTGCTTCTGAGGGTTGCTCGGTTAATACAGGGATTGCTACCGTTATGGTGTCAACATCACGCTGTTGATTTTGAATTTTAAAAAAGTTGTCAACATCGTAGTCTGTGGCAAAACTGCTATTGACAATACCGCCCTGAAACTGCTCCATAGTCAACGCGTTTTTAATGCGGTTACCAAACTCATTGGCTGTCATTTTTTGTGAGTTTAATAGGGCTTTATATTGCCCATCATTAAATTTGCCATTCACTTGAAAGTAGGGCAATGTTTTAATGAACTCACGCGTGTCATTATCAGTGGCAACAAGACCTTGTTTACGCACATATTGTAATAACACTTCATCGCTGATTAGTTTTTCTAAGGCTTGACCTTTTAAACTTTGTTCATCAATACTCATACCCTGAAATTGCTGGCTATACTGCTCGTAGGCTTTATTGACATCCTGCTGATAAAAAGTTTTATCACCTACTGAAGCAACACCTGCTTCTTTGCTACTATCTGTGTAATTATTGATACCCCATAAGCCAAAGGCTACACACATACCAATCAACATAACCTGCGCGAAAATACCATGCGCTTTATCTCTAATTTTTGTCAGCATAACGCTCTACCTGAAATGGTGTGATTCTAAGCAAAAAAAAACCCCGAACCAGACGGCTCGGGGCTTTTTTGATTTGGCGGAGTGGACGGGACTCGAACCCGCGACCACCGGCGTGACAGGCCGGTATTCTAACCAACTGAACTACCACTCCAAAGTCTGGTGGGTGCTGAGGGGATCGAACCCCCGACATTCGCCTTGTAAGGGCGACGCTCTCCCAGCTGAGCTAAGCACCCGACTAAAGAAAGACTAGTTTACAGCATCTTTTAAACTTTTACCAGCTTTAAATGCAGGAATTGTTGCTGCTTTGATAGTTATTTCGTCACCAGTCTGTGGATTACGACCTTTACGCTCTGCTCTTTCTTTAACAGAGAACGTACCAAAGCCGACTAAAGCAACAGAATCACCTGCATTTAAAGCCGTGGTTACTGCACTCAGAAAACCATCTAACGCGCTTCCAGCATCTACTTTTGTTAAGCCAGATGATGCAGCTATTGCATCAATCAGTTGTGATTTATTCATTTTTCCCCCTTAGGAAACAATTTTGTAGTTATTTACAAGCCCTGTGTGTTGATGCGCCTGTACCTGTACAATCTCAGGCAACACAATAAACGCTGGCATTTATATCAATAGCGGTTGCATAGTGTCAAGTTTTAAAATCCCTAGAGACCTTGATTCTTGCGGTTTTACGCAAGTTACAACCGCTTTTTAGTGTGCCAAAAGTGGCTGGTTTTTTGTTTTAACAAGATCAGCGTCATTTTTTACTTGTTCTTTGGTGTCTTTTTTTGCTACGGGAACAGGCATATATTGCAAGGCGACTTCTAACACTTCATCTATCCAATGCACGGGTCTTATGTCTAGGTTTTGTTTAATATTTTCGGGTATTTCCACGAGGTCTTTCGCATTTTCTGCGGGAATCAATACCGTAGTGATACCGCCACGATGTGCTGCTAACAGCTTTTCTTTTAAACCACCGATAGGCAATACTTCACCACGCAAGGTGATTTCGCCTGTCATAGCGACATTGGCACGCACAGGTATTTTAGTTAATGCGGAAATAATCGCCGTACACATACCTATACCCGCGCTAGGGCCGTCTTTAGGGGTTGCACCTTCGGGTACATGGACGTGGATGTCATTCTCTTGAAATACTTTATTATCAATACCCAAAATTTCTGAACGACTTCTGACTACGGTCATGGCCGCTTCAATAGATTCTTTCATTACATCGCCCAGCTTACCTGTCGCCGAATGCTTGCCTTTACCTGGAATAACCGCTGTTTCGATGGTCAACAATTCACCTCCGACTTCAGTCCACGCTAAGCCTGTGACTTGTCCAATTTGATCTTGCTCTTCGGCTAAGCCATAGCTAAAACGTCTAATGCCTAAATAGTCTGATAAATTCTCTGGCGTAATCAGCACTTTTTCTTTTCTAGGTTTTAACAATAAATCTTTGACGACTTTACGACAAAGTTTAGAAATATCGCGTTCCAAATTACGCACACCCGCTTCACGCGAGTAATAGCGAATCATATCTCTGACAACGGCTTCGGATATGTCTATTTCGCGTTCTTTCAGCCCGTTATTTTTAATTTGTTTAGGAATTAAATAGTGTAAGGCGATATTGATTTTTTCATCTTCGGTATAACCTGCCAGACGAATCACTTCCATTCTGTCCAATAGGGCAGGGGGGATATTCATGGTGTTAGCGGTTGCCACAAACATGACATCGGATAAATCAAAATCGACTTCTAAATAATGATCTGAGAAGGTATGGTTTTGTTCAGGATCTAACACCTCTAATAATGCAGAGGCAGGATCACCACGAAAATCCGCCGCCATTTTGTCGATTTCATCGAGTAAAAACATCGGATTACGGGTTTTTATTTTCGCTAAATTCTGCAAAATCTTCCCAGGCATAGAACCAATGTAAGTGCGTCTATGACCACGAATTTCCGCTTCATCACGCACACCGCCTAATGCCATACGCACATAGCTACGATTAGTTGCCCGTGCAATTGATTCACCTAAGGAGGTTTTACCCACACCTGGAGGCCCTACTAAGCACAAAATAGGACCTTTCAACTGTTTGACGCGTTGATGGACGGCGAGGTATTCCAAAATACGTTCTTTCACTTTTTCTAAGCCGTAATGCTCAGTTTCCAACACTTGTTCGGCGATTTTTAAATCATGGCGCACTTTAGTTTTTTTCTTCCACGGTACGTTGACCATCCAGTCAATATAATTGCGCACTACCGTGGCTTCCGCTGACATTGGCGACATCATTTTAAGTTTATTAAGCTCAGCGTCTGCTTTAGTTTTCGCCTCCTTAGACATTCCAGCTTCGGCGATTTTTTTGGCTAACTCTTCAATTTCATTCGGCACATCTTCCATTTCGCCCAATTCTTTTTGAATCGCCTTCATTTGTTCATTCAAATAATATTCGCGCTGATTTTTTTCCATTTGCTGTTTAACACGCACACGGATTTTTTTCTCTATTTCCAGTAGGTCTATCTCCCCCTCCATCAGCGTCATTAAACGCTCCAGACGCTTTTCAACGTCCGTAGTTTCGAGAACTATCTGCTTATCCTGCACTTTTAAATTCATGTGTGCGGCGATGGTATCAGCGAGTCGGCTAGGATCATCAATACCCGCTAAAGAAATCAGCACTTCGGGTGGGATTTTATTGTTCAGCTTAACGTATTGTTCAAATGAGCTGATGACCGTGCGTTGCAAAACATCTTGTGCTGGCTCAGATAAAGTTGAAATATCATTAAGTGGTGCAATAACCGCTGAAAAAAAGCTATCGGTTGCTTGATAGTGCAGCACTTCACAACGCTCGCTACCCTCTACTAATACTTTAACCGTACCATCAGGTAATTTCAGTAATTGTAGGACATTGGCAAGCGTACCAATCTGATAAAGATCGCTCGCATCGGGGTCATCAACCTCGGCATCTTTTTGTGCCACCAACAACACTTGTTTGTTGTCTTTCATAGCGGCTTCTAAAGCGTCTATTGATTTTTCTCTGCCGACAAATAAAGGAATAACCATGTGTGGATACACCACTACATCTCTCAGCGGCAAAACTGGAATTAATACGTCTGTTGTTTTATGAGTTTCCACAAAGAATACCTGTAACACAATTTAAGGATGTGACGATTATGAGGGCGGTGTGTGAAATAGCAAGGTGAAACGCTAATTTTGTGATTGTTAAAGGCAAAAAAAAGGAGCTTTCGTAAAAAAGCTCCCTTTTTCTGTGACCTAGTCAGTTCTGTTAAGAGTCAGACGCGGCTTTTTTCTGTTCCGTTTCATAAACCAACAGCGGTTCAGACTTGCCTAAAATAACGCTTTCATCAACCACGACTTTGGAGATATTAGTGTCCGAGGGCAATTCGTACATAGTATTGAGCAACACATTTTCAATAATAGTGCGTAATCCTCTCGCGCCTGTTTTCCGTTCCATTGCTTTTTTAGCAATCGCGCTTAAAGAATCTTCGCGAAATTCTAGTTCCGCGCCTTCCATTGCAAACAAGTGTTGATATTGTTTGATCAGGGCGTTTTTAGGCGCGGTTAGAATTTGGATGAACGCTTGTTCGTCCAGCTCTTCTAAGGTCGCAACAATCGGCAATCTGCCGACAAATTCAGGAATCAAACCGTATTTAATTAAATCTTCTGATTCGACTTCGGCAAATAATTGCCCGACATTTTTACGTTTATCTTTGGTTTTGACTTCCGCAGAAAAGCCAATGCCGCCTTTTTCAGAACGCGCTTTAATGACTTTATCTAAACCAGCAAATGCGCCGCCAACAATAAATAGAATATTAGCGGTGTTGACTTGTACAAACTCTTGATTAGGGTGTTTACGTCCACCCTGTGGGGGTACGGAGGCAATTGTACCTTCTATCAATTTCAATAAGGCTTGTTGTACGCCTTCGCCAGATACATCACGGGTAATTGACGTGTTTTCCGATTTGCGCGAAATTTTGTCGATTTCATCAATATAGACTATGCCAGTTTCTGCTTTTTCGACATCGTAATCACATTTTTGCAGAATTTTTTGAATGATGTTTTCTACATCTTCACCGACATAACCTGCCTCAGTCAGTGTAGTGGCATCGGCAATAGTAAACGGCACATTCAGCAAGCGGGCGAGGGTTTCAGCTAATAAGGTTTTACCTGATCCTGTCGGCCCTATTAACAAAATATTACTTTTTGTCAATTCGACGCTGTCTTTTTTAGACTTACTGCGCAAGCGTTTGTAGTGATTATAAACAGCGACCGCTAAAATCTTTTTCGCGCGATCTTGCCCGATAATATACGCATCGAGTTCTTCTTTTATTTCTTTTGGTTTAGGTAACGAGTGTTCACCAAGAGTAGAAGACTCATCTTGTAATTCATCTTTAATGATGTCGTTACACAATTCTACACATTCATCACACACATAAACCGACGGCCCAGCAATGAGCTTTCTGACTTCATGCTGACTTTTACCGCAAAACGAACAATAAAGCAGTTTATCGTCGTCTTTGCTGTTTTTATCACTCATAACTCGCCCTCTGAAAACATCAATAACGCTGTTTTTACTTTCGACAAAACCATGCGCATTAAACTATTAACCATTTACAATTCAGAATTTACCGCTCTGCTCGACAAGACTTGATCAATCAAACCGTAAGCAACGCCATCTTCAGCACTTAAGAAATTATCTCTGTCAGTGTCTTGTTGGACTTTTTCTATGGGTTGACCTGTATGGTGCGCTAAAATTTTATTTAATTTATCTCTAATCAATAAAATTTCTCTGGCATGAATATCAAAATCAGAGGCTTGACCTTGAAAACCACCTAAAGGCTGATGAATCATCATTCTTGAATGCGGCAAGCAATAACGTTTACCCGCTGCGCCGCCTGTCAATAATAACGCGCCCATACTGGCAGCCTGCCCGATACATAAAGTGCTAACGTCGGGTTTAATAAACTGCATGGTGTCATAAATTGACATCCCAGCCGTCACTGAACCACCGGGTGAGTTTATGTATAAATGTATGTCTTTATCAGGATTTTCTGATTCTAAAAACAACAGTTGCGCGACGACCAGATTAGCCATGTAATCTTCAACTTGACCGACCAGAAAAATAATCCGCTCTTTCAGTAAGCGTGAATAAATATCAAATGAACGCTCGCCTCTGGCAGTTTGCTCAATAACGATAGGCACTAAGCCGCCTGCCGCTTCTAAAGCTCTGGCCTGATTCATGGTATGTTGGTTATACATAAAAATCCTTACTGTTGTGGTCTATCCATGACTTCACTAAAACTAATGGCAGCATCAGATACTTTCGCTTGTGCAACCAGCCATTCAACCACTTGATCTTCTAACACCATTTGTTGGACATCATGTAAACGTTTTTCATCGGCATAATACCAAGTGACCACGTCTTCTGGATGTTCATAACTTTTTGCCAATTCTTCAATTGTCTCAAGCACTTTATCGTTGTTAATTTCAACGGCATTTTTTTGAATAATTTCGCCTAAAATCAAGCCCAGTGCGACACGACGTTTGGCTTGTTCTTCAAACGCGTCTCTAGGCAACTGCCACTCTTCTGGCTTCATTTTCTGTCTTTTAGCCGATTCTATGTAGGGTTGCATCAATCGTTCGACTTCTTCATCAATTAACGAAGTAGGGATAGGGATGGGGAATTTTTCATACAGCGCGTCCATGACGGCATTTTTTAATTTGCCACGCAACACTTGTTTTAATTCGCGACTCAGATTATCTGCAACATCTGCCCGGAAAGCATCGACAGTGCCGTCTTCAACACCGTAGGCTTTAATGAAGTCAGCATCAATTTCGGGCAAATTCGCTTCTTCAATTTTAATGACTGCAATCTCAAACTGAGCAATTTTTCCTGCCAGTTCCGCATTGCCATAGTCTTCTGGAAACGTTATTTCAAAGGTTTTAGTCGCGCCTACTTCAAGACCAAGCATTTGATCTTCAAAACCAGGAATCATTTTATTCGCGCCGATTTCAACGATAAAATTTTCTATCGTACCGTTGGTAAAATTGGTTTCTTCACAAACTCCTGAAAGATTAATCGTAACCTGATCCTGTGCTTGAACAGCACGCTCAACAACAGTCCATTCTTTTTTCTGCTCTCTTAGCTTTTCAATGATGTTATCGACATCAACATCACCCACTGCTGCGACAGGGCGAGCAACTTCAAGTTGATCCATGCCATCTAACACGATTTCTGGATACACTTCAAAAACTGCTGTGTAAGCAAAACCGTTGGCATCATCAGTGTGCTGAATATGCGGATAGCCAGCGGGTCTTAAGGACTCACTTTGCAACGCTTCATAATAAGTAGATTGAATCAAATCGCCCGTAATTTCACCACGGACTTTTTCACCATACATTTTCGCAACGACCTGTTGAGGTACTTTACCTGGGCGAAAACCGTGAATTTTAACTTCGCGAGCCAATGTTTTTAACCGGTCGGTCATTTTTTCCTGAACGACAGATTCAGGGACGCTAACAGTCATTTTTCTGCTTAATTCAGATGTCTTCTCGACAGAAACTTGCATTGATTTACCTCACACACAATAAATAAGAATTTTTGAATGCCAGCAGGATGGTGGCTTGAAAGAGTAAAAGGCTCTCGATGCGTCGAGAGCCTTTATATATTTGGGTGGTGCGAATGGGGAGACTCGAACTCCCACTGGGTAACCAACTGGTACCTAAAACCAGCGCGTCTACCAATTTCGCCACATTCGCACGATATGAACCTGCTATTGTAATTGAAATGTTTATTAGATAACAAGCAATAAATTTAAAATTATTAGACACTAACGGATACAGTAAACCCTACGCCCCTAATATCATCGGCAAATTTATTCAATACATCAATAGACAACGGTGCTAATCGACTGGCTTCTGGCTGTAATGACGGTCTGGCGATAGTATATAACATCACTTGTTGCACATTAGCGTTCGATGCTTTAAGCCTTGTTAATAGTTGTAAAAAGGCTAATTTTTCTGTTTCAGATAAACCCTTGCCATCATAATCCACTAAACAAATTTGTAGTTTGGTTGGGCAATACTGACTGGCAAGCAATAAATTTTTCAGATGCGTTTGACAACTTTGCCGCGCGTTATTCATCAATACCAAGCCTTCATCGGTCGCACTATCGAATTTAAACCACACCTCACCGCCATAATCCTTCAATACTTTCAGCCCTGCTTGAACTTTAGGTTGATGCGCTAAACTGCCATTAGTAATTAATACATAATTACTGGTCGGCAACACAGCAAACTCCGTTGCTATGCGCCCAATTAACTCGACCGCTTTAGCAAAATCGTTGACACTGGTGGGTTCGCCATTACCTGAAATGGCAATATCTTTAATAACCCGCTGATGCTCAGGCACTTGAAATTGCTCATAAAAATCACCATGTAGTACGACAGCCAAAAAAAACCGTAATTCATCTTCCAGCAATTGAAAATCTATTTTAGGTGCTGCGCCTACGGTTAAATCAGGTACTTGGCAATAAACACACCGCCAATTACAGGCGTTATTAGTATTAAAATTAACACCAATAGACAACCCACCCGCCCGCCGTGACAGCACTGGATAAATATAAGTCAGCCCCACAATATCCCGACTATGATTATTTGTTGTTATCAGCATTGACTCGATGACCTCCACAGCTAGCATTAACTTCAATAATGAGGCTATTTTACGGATTTTGAACGAACTGATGACTATTTTTAAAAGATGGCGCGAAAATCTAAGCGATTAACCTACAAATAGTGCTTTATTTTTGCTTTTATGTCTTTTTACACATAAAAATTCTTGTGCTATGCTAGCCGATACATAACATACTGCAACTATAAGGATATAGGTTGTTTTCAATCAAAAAAATCGCCACAGTGAGTGCACATGACAGCATCAACGACTACCGAGACCGTACAAACCATCATCGCTGAACTCAAAGATAAGCAAGGCGCGTTATTACCCATTTTACATGGCATACAAAATGCTTTAGGTTACATTCCACCCGATAGTGTGCCTGCTATTGCACAAGGATTAAACTTGTCTCGTGCAGAAGTGCATGGTGTCATTAGTTTCTATCACTATTTTCGTGACACCCCTGCGGGTAAACACACGGTGCATTTATGCCGCGCTGAATCCTGCCAATCTATGGGCAGCAATGCCTTAGAAGCCCACGTTAAAACTAAACTGGGCATTGATTATCACGAAACCACCGCTGACGGGCAGTTTTCCTTAGAACCCGTGTATTGTTTAGGCAACTGTGCGTGTTCACCCGCCATGCAAATCGGCGAAGAGATTTATGGACGCGTATCTGCTGACTCATTCGATGACATTATGAACGACTTAGGAGCAGACGCATGAGTACCACCATTTATATTTCAGGCGATTCCACTGCTATATCTATAGGCGCAAACCGCACCGCCGCTGCTGTTGTTAAAGAAGCCGCGCAACGTGGCATAGCGGTTAACTTAGTCCGTAACGGTTCACGCGGACTGTTCTGGTTAGAGCCATTAGTCGAAGTGGTCGTTAATAATGATCGTGTTGCTTACGGTGCGGTTAATCACAGTGATGTTGCAGGTTTGTTTGATGCAGATTTTATCAATGGCGGACACCATTCATTGGCTTTAGGCGCAGTTGAAGAAATTCCCTATTTTAAAAAACAACAACGTTTAACCTTTGCGCGTGTTGGTATTACCGACCCCATTAGTCTGGATGATTACCTTGCCCATGACGGTTATCGTGGTTTAAAAAATGCCTTAGCATCCAGCCAAGCCGATATAGTCAAACAAGTCACTGATTCAGGCTTACGCGGACGCGGTGGCGCGGCGTTTCCAACAGGCATTAAATGGAATACCGTTTTAAATACGCCCTCTGAACAAAAATACATCATCTGCAATGCCGACGAAGGCGACTCAGGCACATTCTCTGACCGTATGATTATGGAAGGCGACCCGTTCGTACTGATTGAAGGCATGACCATTGCAGGGTTAGCCGTTGGTGCAAATCAAGGTTTTATTTATTTGCGTGTCGAATACCCACACGCCCATAAAGCCCTGAATGCCGCGATAGCCAAAGCCTACGAAGCAAGCTACTTAGGCGACAACATCCAAGGCAGCGGTAAAAAATTTGATTTAGAAGTACGTTTAGGCGCAGGCGCGTATGTTTGTGGCGAAGAAACGTCATTAATGGAAAGTTTAGAAGGCAAACGTGGCTTAGTGCGTTTCAAACCGCCACTGCCTGCTATCAGCGGGTTATTCGGACAACCCACGGTTGTCAATAACGTCATTTCATTGGCTTCCGTGCCTGTCATTTTAGACAAAGGCGGCGATTATTACCGTGATTTCGGCATGGGACGCTCACGCGGCACTTTACCATTACAACTCGCGGGCAATCTAAAGCACACAGGTTTGGTTGAAATTGCCTTCGGCATGACTTTACGCGAATTACTTTATGATTTCGGCTGCGGTTCAGCGACAGGCAGACCGATAAAAGCCGTCCAAGTCGGCGGCCCTTTAGGCGCGTTCGTCCCCGAATCGCAATTTGACACGCCCTTAGATTACGAAGCCTTCGCTGCCAACTGGACAGTATTGGGTCACGGCGGTGTGGTTGCGTTTGATGACACCATGAACATGGCAGAAATGGCACGTTATGCAATGGAATTCTGTGCCATTGAATCCTGCGGCAAATGCACCCCCTGCCGTATCGGCTCAACACGCGGTATTGAAGTCATGGACGACATTATCAACAATGTTGACCGCGAAAAAAATGTCGTTTTATTGCGTTCGCTCTGTGACACCTTATTAAACGGCTCATTATGTGCGTTAGGTGGCATGACTCCGTATCCTGTATTGAGCGCGTTAAACCATTTTCCAGAAGATTTTGGACTTGATGCTGTGTAATTTAGTTACCTAGGAAGCAGAAAATGATTGTAAGAGCGGTTATTGAATTTGACGTAGAAACACAATCGTTTTCTGCTACTTGCCCTGAGTTGAACTGTGTATCTTCTTGCAGTATGACAAAAGAAGAAGCAATTAAAAATTTACAGGAAGCGATTGTTTTAATGCTTGAACCGATACCAGAGAAATTTTTAGCTAAAAGTGTGAGGTTGATGTGAATACCGCCCAGTTACAAGAAAACTTAGACGCAACCTGCAATGAAGTTTGTCGTAATCACACGCCTGTTCTGATAGAAAGACAAAATGGCAACGTGGTATTAGTTGCCCAAGAAGATTATGACTCGCTATTGGAAACGACTTATTTATTAAAATCGCCTGCCAATGCAGAACGGTTATTAGCTAGTTTGAATAATCGCAATAACGACCATTTGTTTGTGACAGTCGATGACCTTAAAGCGCAGCTTAATCTTATCTAATACGATAGGCATAGGGAAAACACAGTAAAAACCAATGTTTACGTTTTCTTCATGGATTAGCTATCGCCCTATCTATCCTACCGACTAATAAAATTATGATACAACCAGAATTTAAATCCTTAATTACGATATTGAATGATAAGATTTTTAGAATACCTGAATATCAACGTCATTATAGTTGGCAATCAAAGCAAAGAAATGATTTATTTGACGATATTAAAAAGCTAGAAACTGCGCAACAAAAATATGATGACAGAATTCATTTTATGGCAACTATTGTTTGTTTAAAAACTAAAGATAAACAAAAAGTTGGTTAAAATACTTTTTATATTCATGATATTGTTGATGGACAACAACGTATCACTACTTTGATTGTCTTACTAAAAACACTAAGTATGAAATTAAGAGAAAATAAGCCAACTGATGAAGCAAACGAATTAGATAAATTATTGGCTAAAGATGCAGGTAATCTTATTATTCTTCAAAATAATCATGACAACCGTGCTATTCTTAGAAATTACTTAATATCTGGTCAATCTCCAGAATCAAGTGATATAAAAACTAAAGCAGACAATTGTTTAGCTGAAGCAATTAAAGATTGTCAAAAGTTTGTAAGCTCTTATGATAATACTATAGATTTACTCGAATGAATTAAAAATCATCTTTTCTTCGTTTTTCAGTCATTGGAAGATGAGGGTTCTGTTTATACAATTTTTGAAGTTCTTAATAGCCGTGGGCTTGACGTGGATTGGTTAGATAAATGTAAAAACTTATTAATGGGTTTGCTCTATGAATATGCGGAAGATTCTGATAGTCAAGATTTCATCCAACATTTAAAAGATTTGCATAGCTATTGGTCTGAAATATACAAGGAAATTGGACTACAAAATATCCCTGGACATGAAATAATACGATTTGCCGCTACATTGAAAACTAAAGATAATGTTCGTAAACTCAGCAGTGCAGAAGATGCTATCAGTTTTTTTAAAGAAGATTGCATTCAACAACAATCAGATAACCTAAAAATAAAAAGAATTATTGATAATACACTTTGGATGAAACAAATTACATCCTGCTTAACCAAGTTATACGCAGAGAAAGAAAAAAGTGCTATTACTGATATTTCACAAGTTAGACTATTAGCGATAGCAATTATGCTAAAAAATAAATTAAGTAATGAGAATAAAAAATACTTGCTTGACCAATGGGAACGTACATCTTTTAAGATTTATGGTCTTTCTAAAAAAGACTCACGTTATAATGTTGGAGATTATGTACAATTAGCTAAAGAAATTCAAAAAGTTGTTAAGCCTAATATTGATGAATTACAGCAATCCATAGCAAAAATAGGTAGTAATTTTGATATTGTATAGCTTGCTAACCAATTAAGAAGAGCTGATTCCTATAATGATTGGAACAAGGAATTACGATACTTCTTTTTCGAATATGAAAAATATTTATCTGAATTGCAACGTAGTCAAATTGATAAGATCGTTTGGAGTGGTATATGGAAATAAAATCTGAATACTACAATAGAACATATTCTACCAAAAGATAAAAGTGATACAGCGTGGAATAACTTTACACCTGCCGAACATGAAGAATATCTGCATACTATTGGGAATCTTTGTTTACTCTCACCAAACTTAAATTCAGAGGCAAGTAAAAAGTCGTTTACACATAAAAAACAAATTTATGACCGTGTGAGTTTAATATCGTTACAACAAGTTAAAGAACATAAAAGCTGGACTAAAATGCCATCCAAAATAGAAGTACAGATTTGATTAGTTTTGCAATAGAGCGTTGGAAGGATTTGCAATAGCAAACAATCCAGTACGATAGAAATGGGCTGAGGCACGAAGCCCATCAATCGCATTGTAAAATTGAAAATCAACAAATAACCCCGTCAGTAAAAAACTGTAATAACACAATGAAAACAACAGCATTTGAACGTATCACCATCGACCCAGAAATATGTCACGGCAAACCCTGTATTCGTGGACTACGTTATCCAGTTGAAACTGTTTAGAATGGTTAAGTTCAGGCATGACAATTGCCGATATTCTTGAAGACTATGAAGATATTGAACAAGAGGATATTTTTGCCTCTCTAAGCTTTGCTGTTCGCTTAACCCAAGTTAAACAAATTGAAATATTAGCGGCATGAAGTTTTATTATTAACTTGTAGTTGTTAATGTTCGTGGAATGCGGGATAGATTATACAAAACTGCTCTATATTAATTCAGGAGTTCAACATGGCTACTTTACATATTGAAAATATCAACGAAGACTGTATTAAAAACTATGAATCGATTTCGTTGGCAGAAAAACAAAAAATCAACCAATTAATTGAAGAGTTTTTAACAAAACAATGCGTTATTAAACGCCGTCAACCGCCTGTTTCTATTGCGGGTAAGGGTGGAATAATTGGCGATTTAATAGAACCTTGCGTTGCTATTGAGGACTTTGAATGCCTGAATTAGTGGTATTGGATACGCATATTTGAGTTTGGTGGATAAATGACAAGTTTTCTTATTTGTCAGAACAAAAAATTAATATCATAGAGCAAAGTGAACGAGTAGCTGTTTCCGTTATATCTTGTTTTGAAATAGCTCAATTGGTAAAACGTGAACGTTTAATTTTACCTTTACCAGTGAATGAATGGTTACAAGAAGCGTTAGCACCTGCGGGTATTGAATTACTGCCCTTATCGCTTGCTATTACTTGCCGTGCCGTTGATTTAACCGATATTTATAAAGACCCATTTGACCGAATGATTATTGCCACTGCTTTGGATTATAAGGCTAAATTAATGAGCGTTGATGGACATTTTAAAAATTATCCTGAATTACAAGGATATTTACTCGATTTTTAGCAAACTATTCCATTTAGAAAATATGCAGCATAAACCAATCATTGAATACAATTTGACGGTTATAAACCCATTCGAAGAATAACGCCTAAGGCACAAACACACGCCGCCGTGACCATACGAGGAAAACACCATGAGCATGAATAAAGAAAAAGATTTTGGCACACCCGCCAGTGTTGCCACCCAGACTATTAACTTAGAAATTGATGGTTTTAAAGTCACTGTACCCGCAGGTACGTCGGTTATGCGAGCGGCGGCAAGTATTGGTATTGATATTCCTAAGCTGTGTGCGACTGATAGCATCGAGCCGTTTGGTTCGTGTCGTTTGTGTGTGGTGCAGATTGAAGGTGGGCGTGGTATGCCAGCTTCTTGTACTACACCCGTCGGCGAAGGCATGAAAGTCGCCACCCAAAATAAAAAACTCGCGGACGTGCGCCGTGGTGTGATGGAACTGTATATTTCTGACCATCCCTTAGATTGTTTAACCTGTTCTGCCAATGGCGATTGCGAATTGCAAGACATGGCGGGTGCGGTCGGTTTGCGTGAAGTCCGTTATAAACCAGTCACTACTCATTTGGATGCTAAGAAAGACAACAGCAACCCGTATTTCAGTTTTGATCCGAGCAAATGTATCGTTTGTTCACGTTGCGTGCGTGCTTGTGAAGAAACTCAAGGTACATTTGCATTGACGATTGACGGGCGCGGTTTTGATTCTAAAGTCTCACCCAGTCAAAACCAAGACTTTTTAAGTTCTGAGTGTGTATCCTGTGGCGCGTGTGTGCAAGCCTGTCCAACTGCCACGTTGATGGAAAAATCAGTGATTGACCACGGTCAACCAGAACACGCTATTGTCACCACTTGCGCGTATTGCGGTGTCGGCTGTTCATTCCGTGCGGAAATGAAAGGCGATCAAGTCATTCGCATGGTGCCAAATAAAGACGGCAAAGCCAACCACGGGCATTCATGCGTCAAAGGACGTTTTGCTTTCGGTTACGCGACTCACAAAGACCGCATTACCAAACCGATGATTCGTGCCAGTATCAAAGATGCGTGGCAAGAAGTGAGCTGGGAAGAGGCGATTAATCACGCCGCGTCTGAACTCAGACGCATTCAAGCCAAATACGGCAAAGATTCTATCGGCGGTATTACCTCCTCACGTTGTACTAACGAAGAAACCTACCTTGTACAAAAATTCATTCGTGCAGGTTTCGGTAATAATAACGTCGATACTTGCGCCCGCGTGTGCCATTCCCCCACAGGTTACGGCTTAAAGAAAACCTTTGGTGAAGCCTCGGGTACGCAAGATTTTGATTCGGTGATGGATTCTGATGTCATTGTGGTCATCGGTGCCAATCCGACTGACGGTCATCCTGTGTTTGCTTCAATGATGAAAAAACGCCTACGTCAAGGCGCGAAATTGATTATCGTTGATCCGCGCGAAATTGATTTAGTGAACAAATCACCACACATTCAAGCGGACTACCATTTGAAACTACGCCCCAGCACCAACGTCGCGTTAATCAATGCCTTGGCGTATGTGGTTGTCACTGAAAATCTAGTGGATGAAGACTTTGTCAAAGCCCGTTGTGATGTCGCCTCGTTTGAAAAATGGCGTACATTTATCAATCAGGAAAAAAACTCACCCGAAGCTAGTGCAGCCATTACAGGTGTTCCTGCTGCCGATATCAGAGCCGCCGCGCGTTTATATGCTACTGAAAAAAATGGCGCTATTTACTACGGCTTAGGCGTTACTGAACACAGCCAAGGTTCAACCATGGTGATCGGTATTGCCAACTTGGCAATGGCAACAGGTAATCTAGGGCGCAGAGGCGTCGGTGTCAATCCATTACGCGGACAAAATAACGTGCAAGGTTCATGCGATATGGGTTCATTCCCGCATGAATTCCCCGGTTATCGCAACGTGGCTGACCCTGTGACTCGCGCCTTTTTTGAAGACGCATGGCAAGCCCCATTAAGCGGTGAACCAGGTTTACGCATTCCCAATATGTTTGATGCCGCGCTCGATGGCAGCTTCTTAGGCTTGTATTGTGAAGGCGAAGACATTGCCCAATCTGATCCCGATATTAAACACGTTCATGCCGCGTTACGCGCGATGGAATGCGTGATTGTTCAAGATATTTTCTTAAACGAAACTGCAAAATTTGCCCACGTCTTCTTGCCTGGTGCATCATTTTTAGAAAAAGACGGCACATTTACCAACGCAGAACGCCGTATTTCGCCCGTGCGCAAAGTGATGAAACCCTTGGCAACTTATGCCGATTGGGAAGTTACACAAATGTTATCCAACGCATTAGGCTACCCGATGAACTACAGCCATCCATCAGAAATTATGGATGAAATTGCCAGTTTAAAACCGACGTTCAGTCATGTCAGTTATCAAAAAATCGATGAACTTGGCAGTGTGCAATGGCCTTGCACAGAAGAAGCTCCCGAAGGCACACCCACGCTGCACGAGGAACATTTCTTGCGTGATAACGGCAAAGGTCTGTTCATGTTGACCGAATATGTGGCAACCAGCGAAAAAATCACCCCAATGTTCCCGTTGATTTTGACCACAGGACGGATATTGTCGCAATACAACGTCGGCGCACAAACTCGCCGCACAGAAAACAACGCGTGGCACAGTGAAGACCGTTTAGAAATTCATCCGCACGATGCCGAAGATCGCGGCATAGTTGATGGCGATTGGGTAGGAATTAAGAGCCGTGCTGGGGAAACCGTATTACGCGCCTTAGTGACTGAGCGCGTACAAGTCGGCGTAGTTTATACCACCTTCCATTTCCCTGAATCAGGCGCGAACGTCATCACCACCGACAATTCAGACTGGGCGACTAACTGCCCTGAATATAAAGTCACTGCCGTACAGATTGCGAAAGTACTCGCCCCGTCAGAATGGCAACAAAACTATGCAGATTTCAGTGAGCAGCAATTGGAATTGTTGGAAGCAGCACAACACAACGCCTAACAGACGGCTTTTGTAGGTTGGGTTGCGGCTGTTTCGCAACCCAACAGATGCTAGAGGTAGGTGTTGGGTTGCCAAAAAGACGGCAATCCAATCTACGCTACTGGTTTCAAGCGAGATAATGTTTATTATTATGAAAAAAACTTTAACCCCCGTAGATACCGTCTTGCTGTCAAAAGTGCAACTTGTAAGATGAGTAGGGCAACGCGAAACCCATCACAACGTGGATTAATAATGGGTTTCGGCTATCACCTCTACCCATCCTACTAAAAAAATCAAATGTTAGAGAACGAACTAGGCTGGACAAACTATCAACACCGCATGGTGAACCGTTGGCAAGGCAGCGAACACAGCCATGAAGAAGACTGTGTTGCAGAAGAAGTGCCGATTGTCCTGATGTACAACGGTATTTCCCACGTCGTCATGTTAGCCACACCGACCAATTTAGAAGATTTTGCCTTGGGTTTTAGTATGACTGAAGGCATTATTCAACATCCGAAAGAATTTCTATCAGCGCGGGTTTATCAACGCGCCAACGGTATAGAAGTACAAGTCAAAATCCCCGAAGAACGCTTTGTCTGTTTAACTGACAAAGGGCGTAATTTGACAGGACGCACAGGCTGTGGCTTATGCGGTGCCAGCACGCTAAAACAAGCAGTACGCCAACCTGCACCCGTACACAGTTCTATCAGCGTCACCGCTGCACAACTCACCGCCGCCTTAACAGATTTACACAATCGACAATCATTAAACCAACTGACAGGTGCGATACACGCTGCCGCTTGGGTTGAACCTGAACGCGGTATTATTGATGTGCGCGAAGATGTGGGTCGTCATAATGCACTCGATAAGCTACTTGGGTTATTATGTCGTACTGGCAAAGATGTCAACGCGGGTTATATCATTGTCACTAGTCGCGCCAGTTATGAAATGGTACAAAAAACCGCTTTCTTAGGTATCGGTTTATTAGTCGCCATTTCCGCGCCAACAGGCTTAGCGATACGTCTTGCGGAACAAGCAGGAGTCACGCTAGTCGGCTTTGCACGCGGCGAAAACCATGTTATTTACACTCATCCACAACGGATAATACACTCATGAAAATTGAACGTTTAATTACAATGGCTAATGATATTAGCAACTATTTCAACGCCGAACCCGACAGAAAAGACGCGGTTGCAGGTGTTAGAAACCATATTGCCCATTCATGGGAACCTCGAATGCGCAAAGCTCTGATTGAATATAATCAACAAGATGGTTCTGAATTGTCAGAATTGGCAAGGGCGGCGGTGGCTGAGCTTTAAACGTGTTATCGAAAACGCCCATCCCGCGGCTATGCTTGGATGGGTTTATTCCGATTTACCGCTAAAAAGACCAAGATGGGAGGACATCAAGTTCGCTTTCACGAGTTTAAACCATGCCAACTTTATTACATCACTTACTGTTTAAATCAGTACCACGCGCGGCGAATAGGGCCGCTATCGTTCATAAAAAAACGATAACTTCTTATGGGCAGCTTGCGGAAAACGTACAGCAACAAGCCGAAGCCTTACTGGGTGTTCATTTAAAGCCTCAGCAGCGCGTGGCTATTTTCTTGCCTAAACAATTGGAAACAGTCAGTAGTGTGTTGGCAATTAGTTTAGCGGGTGGCGTGTTCGTGCCGATTAATCCCGTGTTAAAAGCTCCGCAAGTCGCGCATATCCTCACGGACTGCACAGTTCATATTCTGATTACTTCATACAGCCGTTTGCAAAATCTCGCGATGGTGTTGGCGGATTGCCCTGATTTACACACTATTGTTTTAGTGGACTACGATACGACTGCCAGTCCTTTAAAGGACTGGCAGTCGTGTTCTATTCTAGGCTGGCAGACTTATTTACAACAAGCAACCACACAACCACTGCCCCGCCTCATCGACACCGATATGGCAGCGATTTTGTACACGTCTGGCAGTACAGGTAAACCCAAAGGTGTGGTGTTATCGCACCGTAATTTAGTCACGGGGGCGAAAAGTGTTAGCGAGTATTTACACATCACGGAAGAAGACTGTTTATTAGCGGTGTTGCCGTTTAGTTTTGATTACGGTTTAAATCAATTGCTAAGCGCGTTACTGAACGGCGCGTGTTGTGTATTGCTGGATTATTTATTACCGCGTGATGTGCTGAACACATTAGCCACTCAAAAAATCACAGGGCTAGCGTGTGTGCCGCCGTTGTGGTCGCAATTGGCTAAACTCGATTGGCCTGAGGGTATTAATGAGCATTTACGCTACTTGACTAACTCAGGCGGCAAACTGCCTAAATTGGTATTAGCGGCGATACGGCAGCGTGTACCGAATGGGCAGTTTTTTTTAATGTACGGCTTAACCGAGGCGTTTCGCTCTACTTATTTACCACCTGAGCAATTGGACGACCGACCTGATTCTATTGGCAAAGCCATTCCGAATGCTGATATTTTAGTGGTGCGCGAAGATGGTACGCCCTGTGCGCCTCATGAGCAGGGAGAATTAGTGCATCGGGGTTCGTTAGTGGCAATGGGTTATTGGAATGATGCGATTAAAACCGCTGAACGTTTTAAACCCGCGCCGCATCACAATTCCGCGTTACCGTTTACTGAAATTGCTGTGTGGTCGGGTGATACCGTCACGATGGATGAAGACGGTTATTTGTATTTTGTCGGGCGCAAAGATGACATGATTAAAAGTGCTGGTTATCGCATTAGTCCGACTGAAATAGAAGAAGTGATTTATAGTTCGGGTGTGGTCAAAGAAGCCGCCGCTATCGGTATAGAACATGATAGTTTAGGGCAGGCGGTTGTAGTGGTGATCAGTTTGCAACATCCAGACGATTACGAGGAAGCGGTGTTAATGAAATATTGCCAAGCGCAATTGCCGAACTTTATGCAGCCTGCCAAAATTATTGTGTTAGCCAATTTGCCGAAAAATCCCAACGGTAAAATTGACCGTAACACCTTAGTGCAACAATTTGCCGATATTTTTCAATCATGACTATCCCCAAACACGCACCCACACTGTTTCCCGCGCAAAATAATCAACTCCTTATCGGCGGCATCCCATTAACCCGCTTAGCTCAACGACTCGGCAAAACGCCGTTTTATGCCTATGACCGACAACTCATCATTGACCGCGTTACGCAATTGCGCCAACAAATGCCCGCTGATTTAAAAATTCACTATGCGTTAAAAGCCAATCCTATGCCTGCGGTCGTGCAGCTCATGGCAGGCTTAGTGGATGGCTTTGATGTGGCATCGACCGCAGAAATGCACGTCGCGCTCGATACCCTTATGCCCAGCCAATATAGCAGCATCGCAGGCCCCAGCAAACGCCGCGCCGAATTAAGGTCAGCCCTTGCGGCAGGCATTACCATCAACGTGGAATCGCCTAACGAGCTGGAAACCATTGCCCAATTATCCGCTCAAAGCGGTATTACAGCATCGGTAGCCATCCGCATTAACCCCGCGTTTGAGCTGAAAACCTCAGGCATGAAAATGGGCGGCGGTGCGAAACCGTTTGGTATTGATGAAGAACAATTGCCTGTGGTATTGCAACGGCTACAGGCGTTACAACTGGATTTTCAAGGCTTTCATATTTACAGCGGTTCGCAAAATCTCAAAGCCGAAGCCCTTATTGAAACCCAGCAACAAAGTATTGCATTAGCCATGCGGTTATTAGAATTCTGCCCTAATGGTATTAAAACACTCAATATCGGCGGCGGTTATGGCATCCCTTATTTTGCAGGTGAACAGCCATTAAATACGCAACAAGTCGGCGACGCGCTGGCTATTGAAATGGCTAAATTTAAAGCCGTACAACCACACGCGGAAGTCATTATTGAGTTAGGGCGTTATTTAGTCGGCGAAGCAGGGGTTTATGTGTGCCAAGTGGTGGATAAAAAAATCTCGCGCGGGCACATCTATTTGGTTGTCGATGGTGGTTTGCATCATCATCTCGCGGTATCGGGTAATTTTGGGCAAGTTATTCGCAAGAATTATCCTGTTGCTATCGGCAATAAAATACACGGTGAGCCACAAGAAATCGTAACTATCGTCGGCTGTTTATGTACGCCGTTGGATATTATCGCTGACAAAATGCGCTTACCCGTCGCTGAAATAGGTGATTTTGTGGTGGTGTATCAATCAGGTGCTTATGGCTTAACGGCCAGTCCGAACGCATTTTTAAGTCAACCCAATGCGGCAGAGGTATTAGTGTAAGCAGGATTTGTTATTTAAAATTTCCGCACCAAAATAGAGTAAAATCAATAAAATCTGGGGTTAATGCACTATAATAACGCACAACAAAATGGCACATACCCTGCAAAAAGCCAGCTCACTATTTTTGGTCTATAACTTGCTTGCATTAGAATAAGACCTTTATTTTTCAACAATCTTATTCAAAAAGTGATGCACAAGCGCGTACTCGATAACCTAACCACCGCTGTTTTGCTATTTAATCGTGATTTAACACTCACTTATATCAATGCAGCTGGTGAAATTATTTTGGCTGATAGAGAAAGGCATTTAGTCGGTCATAATGCCTGCCAGTTATTTAAATTGTCCAATCCCTCTCTGCTAGCTAACTTAAAACAATGCCTGACGATGGCAGAACCGTTAGTGGCTTACTCCACTATTTTTAGTCGTCTGGGGCAGAGTGTCACCATTAATCTCAGTGCAACTCCGTTATTACAAGATGATCAAGTGCAGGAAGTATTAGTTGAATTGCAACAAATAGACCACCATCTGCGAATTACTAAAGATGAGCAGTTATTAGCGCAACAAAACACCGCACGGTTATTAGTCAGAGGCTTAGCCCATGAAATTAAAAATCCCTTAGGTGGTCTGCGCGGCGCGGCACAATTGCTAGATTTAGAATTACAGTCTCCTGAATTAAAAGAATACACGCAGATTATTATGGCTGAGTCCGACCGATTGCAGGCCTTAATGGATAAAATGCTGGGCCCGAATAAACTGCCTAATAAAAACACACTCAATATCCATGAAGTGTTAGAGCGTGTCAGGAGTGTGGTGCAAGCTGAATCTATTGGCAATCTCAGTATTCAATGTGATTACGACCCTAGCATTCCTGAGATTCATGCCGATAAAGATCAACTCATTCAAGCTCTGTTAAACATCACCCGAAACGCCGTACAAGCGACCGAAGGCAAAGGTAATATTCTCATCAAAACCCGCATTCATCGTCATGTCACCATTGGACGCAAACGCCATAAAATCGCCTTAAAGTGCGACATTATTGATGATGGTTTAGGGATAGAACCAGAGATGATGAAACAAATATTTTATCCGATGGTAACAGGGCGCGCCGATGGTACGGGCTTAGGTTTGTCTATTGCCCAAGCACTCATTAATCAACATGACGGTTTAATTGAATGCAGCAGCGAATTGGGTCATACCGTATTTTCAATTTTTTTACCCTTAGGCACAGGCAATGAATAAATCAGAAACCGTTTGGATAGTTGATGATGATAAGTCAATTCGTTGGGTCGTAGAAAAAGCCCTGCAAAAAACCGATTTTATCACCCGCAGTTTTTCCGATGCTCAGGTGTTACTCAATGCGTTGCAAACTGACTTGCCTGATGCCTTAATAACCGATATTCGTATGCCCAACATGGATGGACTAACGTTATTAGACACACTGCAACACAGTCATCCCGATTTACCTGTGATTGTTATGACTGCGCATTCCGATTTAGAAAGCGCGGTGTCTGCCTTTCATGGCGGCGCATTTGACTATTTACCCAAGCCATTTGATATTAAAGCAGTGGTTGAATTAGCGCAACGTGCCTGCATTCACAGCCAACAACGTAAAAACGCAGTTATGCACATTGCTACCGATGTGACTGTCGCAACCACGCCAGAAATTATTGGAGAAGCCCCTGCGATGCAGGAGGTATTTCGTGCTATTGGACGGTTGGCACGGTCTCACATTACCGTCTTAATTAATGGCGAATCAGGCACAGGTAAAGAATTAGTCGCTAAAGCCTTACATCGTCATAGTCCACGCAGTGGCAAACCTTTTATCGCGCTTAACATGGCGGCGATTCCTAAAGATTTAATGGAATCTGAATTATTTGGTCATGAAAAAGGCTCATTTACGGGGGCAGCCCAGCGTCGTGCAGGGCGTTTTGAACAAGCCAATGGAGGGACATTATTTCTGGATGAAATAGGCGATATGCCCGCAGAGCTACAAACACGCTTATTGCGGGTGTTAGCGGACGGTGAGTTTTATCCTGTGGGTTCGTATTCATCAATCAAAGCCGATGTGCGTATTATTGCGGCGACGCATCAAAATTTTGAAACCTTAGTAGAACAAGGGCTATTTCGCGAAGATTTATTCCATAGGCTCAATGTGATTCGTATCCATATTCCGCCGCTACGCGAACGTAAACAAGATATTCCACTGTTACTACGCCACTTTTTGCAACAAGCCGCAAAGGAGCTAAACGCAGAAATCAAAGTATTAAAACCCGAAGCCGAAGCCTTTTTAAGCACCTTAGACTGGGCGGGTAATGTGCGACAACTAGAAAATACTTGCCGCTGGTTGACAGTGATGGCATCGGGTCGAGAAATTCATTTACACGATTTACCGCCTGAGTTTCTTAACAGATCTATTGAAAACCCTCATATCGACGGCAACTGGGAGATACTTCTTCGATCATTCATTGATACACAGCTACTCAACAAAGAAGCGGCGATTGCTACACACGTTATTGATTGTGTTGAAAGTTTGTTAATCAAAGCCGCCTTAGATTACACCCAAGGCAAACGCCACGAAGCCGCGCGGTTATTAGGCTATGGTAGAAATACCCTGACTCGAAAAATAAAAGAATTGGATATAGCTGTCCCTTAAAATTGTCGGGCATAAAAACGCAACGCGCTTTACAATAAGCAGCATGAAATCGTTAATAATATCCCTAGTGCTGCTCATTACCCTCAGTGGCTGTATGCCCATGATTCATCCGCTGGGGATGAAAAATCAATCTGCCAGCCTCAGTGAAACCACTTTTTTCACCGAAGATGGCGTGGCGTTGCCATTACGTCATTGGCTACCAAAAACAGAGGTAAACGCTGTCCTTATCGCGTTACATGGCTTTAACGATTACAGTCATTTTTTTGCCGCACCCGCTGAGTATTTTAGCGGCTTAGGTATTGCCTGTTTTGCTTATGATCAACGTGGATTTGGTGCCTCGCCTAGTCGTGGTTTGTGGGCAGGCAGTGCAACCTATATCTATGATTTACAAGTGCTAGTGCGGCTGTTAAAGCAACGTTATCCCAATCGCCCCGTGTATTTGCTGGGTGAAAGTATGGGCGGCGCGGTTATCATGACGGCAATGACTCAAACAACCATGCCCACTGTTGATGGCATTATTCTTTCAGCCCCCGCCCTGTGGGCGCGAGACACCATGCCGTGGTATCAAACCAGCTTATTATGGACAATTGCCCACAGTATGCCGTGGTTATCGCTCACAGGCAGTGGTCTAAAAGTGATGGCTTCCGATAATATCCCCATGCTCCGTGCCTTAGGACGTGATCCACTCGTCATTAAAGCAACCCGTGTAGAAGCCATGTATGGGCTAACGGATTTAATGGATACCGCGTTTAACAATACCCGCGCCCTGCATAAAAATACCCTGATACTGTACGGTGAAAAAGACGAGATTATTCCCAAAGAACCGACTTATACCTTTCTTAACACGTTACTCGCCAGCGATAGCACTCATAAAACCATCGCCATTTATCCACACGGCTATCATTTGTTATTGCGTGATTTACAAGCACCAACCGCGTGGCAGGACATAGCAACATGGATTCATCACAGTACCGATAAACTACCTTCGGGTGCCGATGACCACGCAAAACACATTTTAGCCACGTTTAACAGCAAGTTATCAGCACAATAGATTGACTTACTAGCGAGTAGTCATAGAGAATACTCATCTCAGATTTGCAACCGAGACGCCAAGCACAGCATGGATAATAGCCACACCCCTCAACACATCTTAGTCTCCGTTCGTGATTTAACCTTTTCTCGCGGCAACAATAAAATATTCGATGATATTTCACTAGACTTTGAACGCGGTAAAATCACCGCCATCATGGGGCCTAGCGGCACAGGTAAAACCACGCTGCTGAAATTAATCGGCGGGCAGTTATACCCTGAAAAGGGCATCGTTACCGTTGATGGGCAAAACGTACACCAGTTACGCCGTAAAGAACTCTATGAATTGCGCAAACGCATGGGAATGTTATTTCAAAGCGGTGCGTTGCTTACCGACATGAACGTTTACGATAACGTCGCCTTTCCACTGCGTGAACATACCCATTTGACCGAGTCCATGATTCGCTCCTTGGTGTTGATGAAATTACAAGCGGTCGGTTTACGCGGTGCGCATCAACTCATGCCCAATGAATTATCAGGCGGTATGGCGCGGCGCGTGGCATTAGCCAGAGCCATTGCCCTAGACCCGATGATGATTTTGTACGATGAACCGTTCACGGGACAAGACCCGATTTCAATGGGCGTGTTAGTGTTGCTCATTAAAGCCTTGAATGAAACCTTAGGCTTAACCAGCATCATCGTCTCGCATGACGTGGAAGAAACCGCAAAAATTGCCGACTACATCTACGTTATCGCCAACGGAAAAGTAGTCGATCACGGCACACCTGCGCAAATCGAACAATCATCATCCGAATGGGTACAGCAATTCATGCACGGCGCGGCAGATGGCCCCGTACATTTTCATTATCCCGCTAAAGATTATGTGGATGATTTGTTATCTACTGGAAAACGCTATTAATTAAATTAGCTTCGTAGGTTAGGTTGCGGCTCTTTCGCAACCCAACGATACCAAAGAAGGTTGGGTTGCCAAAAAGACGGCAACCCAACCTACGAATTAATCATTTCATCTATTCTCAAGACTATATTATGACTGCACCAACAACCGCGCATTTTTTAACAGACATTGAAATTAAAGAGTTTAAATACTTTAAAGATTTTAAAGCGTCTGGATTTAAGCGTGTTAATTTGATTGGAGGTAAGAATAATGTCGGTAAGACGGCGTTTATGGAGGTTTGTTATATTAATACACATTCAAATAATATTAATACAATGCTATCGTCTATTGTTAATGTTAATCATTCCCGTGAATATGTAAATATTGTTGATAAAAGTAAAATTGAACCAAGCCTTTTGGTTGTAATAAAAAAATGCACATCAAAATCTAATATACGATTTGTAGACTTTGAATTTACAGATAAAGATGCAAAGCAACAATTTAAGTTTGCAATTGACATTGATGAAAAAATATTAATGGCAAAGATTTAAACGCATCTATTCATTATGTATTAAATATAAAATTCATAGATACTTACGGATGGTCAGATGGAGAGTTAGCAATAGCGTATGAGGCGATTCAAAGGAATGAAAAAGAAAATTACCTTAGTCAGCTTGTTCAGGAATTTGATAACTCAATCGAAAGTTTTAAGTTAATGGGCGGAACTAAACCCGAATGCAAAAAACAAGGTGAATGGCAAAAAAGCACCGAATTCGGCGATGGTTTCAAACAGTATATCTCCATTATCTGCGCCCTTTATGCCTGTGAAAATGACTATTTATTTATTGATGAAATAGACAACGGTATTTATTACGACCACCTTGATAGATTATGGGAAATAATTTTAACGCTGTCTAAACAAACCAACTGCCAAATATTTGCCACTACCCATTCAAAAGGAATGCTGGAATCTTTTGCACGAGTGGCTAAAAAATTAAACGCACAGGACGTTTCTTATACACGGTTAATAAGAAATAAAAAGCAGGAGTTAAAAAGCATTACGTTTAATTATGAAGGGTTGGAATATAGCTTTGAAAATAAACACGAGGTTAGATAATGACTAAAATTACTATCCTGCATGAAGGCGTATTAGATAAAAAAGTCATTGAAGGTTTAATAAAACATATTGGATTAGACGAAAAGCTCATTGTGTGTTATCCAATGGGAGTAAAAAGCAACTTCTTTGACAAGAAATATCCTGCTTATATTTCGTTATCACTATCCGTTGAAAACGATGAAATCAATAAAGTTTTTTGATTCTCGATGCGGATAACTGCGACATGAATCAAGGCGGACTAATTAAAACCCAAGAAAAATTGCAGACGATGATTAAATCATTGGGTTTTGAATCAATCAGCCGTTTTTATATTACCCATGACCCACGAACAAAAGATAAAGAGGGCTTTATTGAATCGCTTTTATTATCAACTATTCCCGAAGAAAAAATGAATTGCATTGACCGTTTTTTAGAATGCACGGGGTTTGATAAAAAGGGTGGTGATAAATCAACTTATGAGCGAATCTATAAATCCATTGCGCACCCGCTTTCCCCGTATAATTTTGACCACATCCATTTCAACGAATTAAAAA
This sequence comes from Methylococcales bacterium, assembly GCA_009692395.1. Classification (GTDB taxonomy): domain Bacteria; phylum Pseudomonadota; class Gammaproteobacteria; order Methylococcales; family Methylomonadaceae; genus UBA4132. The sequence goes on from SHZG01000003.1 coordinate 32,200, forward strand.
CCAAATTAACCCAACTTTTTGCTGAATCAGAATAAAATATGATGCAATTTTTTCAACGCCTAGGCGCAGACACTCGTACCAGCTTTACTAAACTGGGGCGAGCGACTTACTTTCTTGTGGCAACCCTCGCGGGTATTCTGAGCGTGTTACCCAGACCGCGCTTATTAATGAATCAACTATTTTCAGTCGGGGTCTTATCATTTTTGATTATCACCATTTCAGGCTTGTTTGTCGGTATGGTTCTGGGCTTGCAGGGCTTTTATATTCTGTCGGATTTTGGCGCGGAAGAAAGTTTGGGCATTATGGTTGCCGCTTCTTTGGTGCGCGAATTGGGGCCAGTGGTAACGGCATTACTATTCGCAGGGAGAGCAGGTTCTGCACTCACTGCCGAGATAGGCTTGATGAAAGCCACCGAACAATTGTCAGGCATGGAGATGATGGCGATTGATCCGATACGCCGTATTATTACGCCGCGATTTTTAGCGGGCTTTATATCCATGCCATTACTCGCCGTGTTATTCAGTGCAGTGGGTATTATCGGTGGGCAATTAGTCGGTTCTGGCTTGTTGGGCGTGGATGACGGCTCGTATTGGTCACAAATGCAGAACCAGATTGATTTTTACGATGACATCATCAACGGCATTATTAAAAGCGTGATTTTTGGTTTTGTCACTTCGTGGATTGCCTTGTTTGAAGGCTATGATGCCATTCCGACTTCCGAAGGTGTCAGCCGCGCCACTACACGCACGGTGGTCAATTCGGCATTCAGTATTTTAATTCTTGATTTTATTCTTACCGCACTTATGTTTGGAGATAAGTAATATGCAGCACACCGCCACTCAAGATACACTGGTTGGTCTTTTTGTCACAGCAGGTATTGCTGGACTTTTTTTTCTTGCCTTGCAAGTCAGTAATCTCAGTTCGTTCGGTAGTGAGGAGACGTACACTGTCACTGCCAACTTTGAAAGCTCAGGCGGCTTGAAAGTAAAATCTGCCGTGTCTGCCGCTGGGGTTAAAATCGGCAAAGTCACTGCGATTCGTTTTGACCCAAAAACCTATCAATCAGTCGTCAGTATGGCGATTGAAAGCCAGTACGCCACGCTACCCGAAGACACCACTGCCAGTATTTTTACCGCTGGTTTATTAGGTGAACAATACGTCAATTTGGAAGCAGGTGGTTCAGATGATGTATTGAAAAATGGCAGCAAAATTGACATTACGCAATCGGCTATCATTCTCGAAAAAGTCATCGGTCAGTTTTTGTTCAAATCTGCTGAAGAAAAAGCCCAAGGGGAGAAAAAAGAGTGAGCAAACTAGCGATTATCGACCAAGGCGCGGGCGTTTTTGTTGTGGATGGTAATTTAACCTTTGCCAGCATTGATAAAAAAACCGTCAAATCGTTCGATTTTTTAAACACCAGCAAAGTCATCACTATTGATCTGGGACGTGTCGCGTGTACTGACAGTGCAGGTCTTGCACTGATGATTGAATGGATAAAACACACGCGGTCACACAAAACCCAATTACGCTTTAAAAATATTCCAGAGCAATTACGCAATCTTGCCAAGCTCAGCGGTTTTGATCAATCCAGCCATTTTACAACGGCTGACTAAACGCGCTGTTTCCCTTCACCTATCACCTAACACACCCCCATTATGGATAAATTAATTATTACAGGCGGCACCAGACTTTCAGGCGAACTGCGCATTTCAGGCGCGAAAAACGCCGCCCTGCCTATTCTCGCCGCGACATTATTATCAACAACGCCCGTCAGTGTCGGCAACATCCCGCATCTACACGACATCACCACCACAATGGAATTGCTGGGTCGTATGGGAGTCAGTTTACTGGTCGATGAGAAAATGAACATCGAAGTCGATAGCAGCACTATCAACAGCTACGAAGCCCCTTATGAATTAGTGCGCACCATGAGAGCATCTATCCTCGTGTTAGGGCCATTATTAGCGCGTTTTGGTGAAGCCCACGTTTCCCTACCTGGTGGTTGCGCAATCGGTACACGTCCTGTCGATATTCACTTAAACGGCTTAATAAAAATGGGCGCGAATATCACCGTCGAAGGCGGCTTTATTCATGCCAAAGTCGATAGACTTAAAGGCTGTCGTTTAGTCCTAGAACAAATCACCGTGACAGGTACAGAAAACTTATTGATGGCGGCAACCTTGGCTTCAGGTACGACCATCATGGAAAACTGCGCCAAAGAACCCGAAGTCACCGACTTAGCGCATTTCCTCAATGCAATGGGCGCGAAAATTACAGGTATCGGTACCGACGTATTAATCATTGAAGGCGTAGAAAAATTAGGTGTACCCGATTTGCACTACGACATCCTGCCTGACCGTATTGAAACAGGCACTTATTTGTGTGCGGCGGCGATTACTGGAGGCAAAGTCAAACTGAAAAATACTCGCCCTGACATTCTCGATGCCGTCTTAGAAAAACTCGTTGAAGCGGGTGCGGAAATCACCACAGGCGAAGACTGGATTGCACTCGATATGCACGGCAAAAAACCCAAAGCCGTGTCGTTACGCACCGCACCGTATCCCGCATTCCCTACTGATATGCAGGCGCAATTTATCGCCATGAACTGCATTGCTGATGGCGTGAGTGTCATCACCGAAACCATCTTTGAAAATCGTTTCATGCACGTTCAAGAACTGCAACGCATGGGCGCGAATATCAGATTGGAATCCAACACCGCGATTTGTACAGGCACTAAAAAACTCATGGGTGCGCCTGTGATGGCAACCGATTTAAGAGCCTCTGCCAGTTTAGTCATTGCCGCCCTCGTTGCCGAAGGCAGCACCCTAGTGGATCACATCTATCACATTGATAGAGGCTACGACCACATCGAAGAAAAACTCTCGCAATTAGGCGCGACCATCCGCCGCGTTCCTCACTAAGGTTTAACTATGCTAACCATTGCAGTTTCCAAAGGCAGAATTTATGAAGAAGCCCTGCCGTTATTGGCAGAGGCAGGCATCGTCCCCACCGATGATCCCAAAACCTGTCGCAAATTAATTTTAAACACCACGCGCCCCGATGTGCAGCTTGTCATCATCCGCGCCACCGACGTACCGACCTTTGTCGAATACGGCGCGGCAGATTTAGGTATCGCAGGCAAAGACGTACTCATCGAACACGGCGCGGAAAGTCTCTATGAACCGCTTGATTTAGGCATCGCCCGTTGCCGTCTCATGACTGCAACCCGCAAAAACGCACCGCCCATCACAGGACGCGTGCGCGTTGCCACCAAGTTTGTCAAAATCGCCCAACGCTATTTTGCCAGCCTAGGCATTCAAGCCGAAATCATCAAACTGTACGGCTCAATGGAACTCGCCCCGCTAGTCGGCTTAGCCGATTGCATCGTAGACCTAGTAGACACAGGCAACACCCTAAAAGCCAACGATATGGAACCGCGCGACCTAATCATGAACATCAGCTCACGATTAGTCGTCAACAAAGCAGCCATGAAAATGAAAAACGCCCCGATAGCGGAGTTGTTAGCGCAGTTTGAACGCACATTAGCCCAACGATAACTCTGTAGAGACGTTGCACGGCAACGTCTTCAACACACCGACAATCCATTTTTCAGAGGGGTATGGCCATGAACTGGCAAGAAGTCTGTGAACATCCTAGTTTAAAAGATTTACCGTTTAAAATTGAATTGGATGAATTAGGTAGAATTATTATGAGTCCCGTGAAGCTGTACCATTCTGCCTTACAAGGCGAAATAGAATTTTTATTACGTTGTTTATTAAAAACAGGCAAAACGCTACCCGAATGTGCAATTAAAACGACTAAGGGTACAAAAGTCGCTGATGTAGCATGGGTTTCCTCTGGAACATGGGCAAAAATAAAAATGGAAGCGGATGCTTCAATTGCCCCAGAAATCTGCGTTGAAGTTATTTCAGCAAGCAATAGCAAAAAAGAAATGCTTGAAAAAAGACAGTTATATTGTGAAGCGGGCGCGAAAGAAGTTTGGCTGTGTAATGAATATGGTGAAATGCAGTTTTTTAATGCTCAACTGGAATTGAAGCATTCAGAATTAGTGCCTGAGTTTCCTGCAAAGGTGGATATTTGATAGACCTTTCAAATTTTTAAAATCTGAAAGGTCTAAAACCTAAATTTTGTTGTGCTTCATTTAGACTATCTTGTCAATTAAATGCAATCTGGAAGCAATCAATGGAAAAGAGTAAAAAAGTCTCAAAAGTATTAAAAGATGTTTCAGTGATTACAAAACAGTTTAATGATAAGCAAAAAGCAAGTGGTGAGTTATTTAATATTTTCAGCATAACTAAAATAGAACGAGTGGAAGTTAATACGCATTCTGCAATGATTGCAGAATTAGTAAACCCCTCTGGTTCGCATGGACAAGATGATAAATGTCTCATTCTTTTTCTAAAGATTGCAATACCAACTCTATTATTTACAGGAACAGAAAAAGCTAAAGTTTTCAAAGAGAAATCTTTTGCACCACTAGGTCGCGTTGATATTTTGATTGAGCTTGAAAAAGACGTTTTTCTAATTGAAAACAAAATTGATGCAAAAGACGGAAATAAGCAGCTTGAACGATATGCAAAAATCCTTACTTCTTTTGAAGGCAAAAACTGGCATTTACTCTATTTAACTAAATTCGGCACTGAGGCTGAAGAATCTAGTCATTGTGGAGTGAAATATCAGCGTATATCTTACAGAGAGCAAATTCTTGATTGGTTAGATTCATGTATTAAACAGGTAGATTCTATTCCAGCAATAAAACATACTTTATTGCAATATCAATATCTTATCAAAAAAATCACGGGTACAAGCATGACTCACGAAATGAAAAAAGAACTCGTAGACCTTTTGATGGAAGGTGATAATTTTCAAGCTGCACAAGCTATTTCAGGAGTAATTCGCTTAACAAAGGGAGAAATTCTTTTTAAATTCTTTCAGAATGTAGAAAATACTATAAAAAAACAGCCCGATGTTGTTTCAGCAATAAAAGGCAGCTTTCCAGAGTTAGAATATTATAATAAAAATAGATGTATCAACTGGTTTTCAACAAAGAAAGGAATAAAAACTCATTCTATAGGTGTTTTTTTTTGATATTGGTATTCCTGATATTTTATTTAGGATAGAAGGTGCTACAGAGTGGTTATATTACAGTGTTGTAGCTGTTAAAAAAGACGAAACTGGTAAATATCAGTTTGCTACTGATTGGAAAACTGTAAAAATTAAAATGAATCCTCATTTTAAAGAACAACCTTGGGGCAGAATAAATTGGTTTTCAAAGCCAGTAGTATCTGTTTTTCATGATATGAACTTAAGCTCACACGATTACCCACAACTGCCCACAATGCGGTACAGTAAGATAATTTGAACTAACAAACCGATGATAGCAATGAACTGGATACAACAGGAACTGGGGGTCTGTGCTTGGGCGACACGAGACGTGTTGCGAGGTTGTACAAGGTAATAGACAGTTTAGCGGCACAGCCG
>SHZG01000004.1 GCA_009692395.1 Methylococcales bacterium
CCAGTTCATTGCTATCATCGGTTTGTTAGTTCAAATTATCTTACTGTACCGCATTGTGGGAAGTTGTGGGTAATCGTGTGACTTAAATCCTAGCGAACAATACTGGGCGATTATTAAATCTAAAATTAAGAAATCTATTTCTGGTTATTCTGATTTATATTCTTGTATTGAATTTGTTTTGCAAACTATCTGAAAGCTAAAATACTATATCAACAACGTCGAATTCGGGCGCGATATTTATTCATAATTACAGATTTAACCCACTACCCAAAATAGCTAATCAGTTCTTATCTGAATACAATATAAATCAATGAATTGGAAAGCACAATTCCTGAAATATGACACTCCCTCATCAATTTGTAAGGACTGCCTGCCATTGAGCGTTATTTTTCTAAATAAGTATAAGCCGTTAATCCCGCTAGTAATTCTTGTTCATAAGCATGCTGGTCTTTGCGACTGAGTTGACTATTCACTAGCTTTTCACGGTAGGCAATTTTTAATTCTTCGGTGCTGATATGCACATAATCCAATAAATCAGCGACATTTTCACCTTTGTGCAAATCGTAAAAATGGTAGCCGTTATCATCAAGTTCGATATTAATCGAATGGGTATCGCCGAATAAATTGTGCATATCGCCTAAAATTTCTTGATACGCGCCCAGCATAAAAAAGCCAATAAGATACGGCTGTTCGCTGTCAATAGTATGAATCGGTAGCGTGTGTTCGATATTCGGCCCATCAATATATTGGTCGATACGCCCATCAGAATCACAGGTTAAATCCTGTAATACAGCGCGACGCGTGGGCTGTTCATTCAAACGATGAATCGGCATAATTGGGAAAATTTGATCTATCCCCCAGACATCGGGCAAGGATTGAAACAGCGAGAAATTACAAAATACTTTATCCGCTAATTTCTCATCAAGTTCTTGCAAAATAGTGGCTTCGCTTTGATTCGTTGGATTGAGTTGATTTTTAATCTGCTGACAGATTAGCGCGTAATTATTTTCCGCGTTCGCTAAGCCATCAATAGTTAATTTATCTTGAGTGAATTGAGTTCGCGCTTCAAACAATGAAAACTGGGCATTGTGATAATGCTCAGTTAAATTCGCGACACGGGGTAACGCTAATAACTCGGCTTCATTGCTATAAACCGATTCCACATCGGTAACGTTGGTGATGAGTACCGCGTGATGGGCGGTCAACGCGCGACCTGATTCGGTAATAATATTCGGTTGCGGTAGCTTTTTTTCTGCGCAAATATCAGCAAAACTGCGGACGATATTTTGCGCGTATTCATCTAAACTGTAGTTAATAGACGATTCACGGCGTGAACGACTGCCGTCATAATCCACGCCCAAACCACCGCCTGCATCGACAATTTTTATGTCCGCACCCAAGCGATGTAATTCAACATAAAACTGCCCTGCTTCTTTGAGAGCGATTTTAATGTCATGAATATTGGCAATTTGTGAACCCATGTGAAAGTGCATGAGTTTGAGCGTGCCTAATAAATCCGCTTGTTTTAGACGGTCAATCAGTTGCAATACTTCATGCGCATGAAAACCAAATTTGGATTTTTCGCCGCCGCTGTTTTGCCATTTACCCGCGCTGATGCTAGATAAACGAATCCGCACGCCTAATTGTGGCTTTACATTGAGCTTCGCCGCCTCTTCAATGATGAGTTCGAGTTCGAGCGGTTTTTCAATGACTAGATATAAATCTAAGCCCATTTTCAAACCAATCAACGCCAAGCGAATATAAGCACGGTCTTTATAACCATTACAAATAACCACGCCTTTTTTAGATAACGCCATAATGACAAGTAATTCTGGCTTACTGCCCGCTTCCAAACCAATGTTATCGGCCGCTAAAATACCTTCCACAACTTTACGTTGTTGATTGACTTTAATGGGATAAACAGGCGTGTAGCTACCTTGATAATTGTGCTGTACACAGGCTTTGGCAAAGGCGTTTTGTAGGCGTTTTACGCGGTCTTTTAAAATATCGGTAAAACGCACTAAGACAGGTAGTGATAATTGCTTGTCGTTGAGTGATAAGGCAATTTCATGTAAATCTAACTCAGTTGCTTGTTCTGAACTGGGTTTAACGCAGACATGACCTTTATCATTAATGGAAAAATAACCATCGCCCCAGTTGTCGATGGCGTAAGTTTGCGCTGATTGCTGGGTTGTCCACGTTGGGTTGGTGCTTGAATTCACTGTTTAACTCCGTTAAGTCCTGTTGACGATAGCAACATTATATTCTGTCTTCGTGACTTTATAGTGAAGAAAGGTTTTTAGGTTACGCCACGCTGTGTCATAAACCACAGTTAATTTTACATTCGGTTGCGCGATATAGGCGTAAATGCTTTATCATTAGCCGCTTAATTTTAGAGTCCTCTGGTTGTTAATGAAACTACATGATGAAAAGCTCCGCGCCTTAGGTCTTGCGGTTATCCAAGTGGAAACCCAAGCGATTGCTGCCTTAGCTGAACAGATTAATGAGCAGTTTGTCCTCGCCTGTAAGCTGATGTTTGCTTGTAAAGGGCGCGTGGTGGTCACAGGTATGGGTAAATCGGGGCATATTGCAGGTAAAATAGCGGCAACTTTAGCCAGTACGGGAACGCCTGCGTTTTTTGTGCATTCGGGTGAAGCCAGTCATGGTGATTTAGGCATGATTACCGCGCAAGATGTGGTGTTGGCGTTGTCTAATTCGGGTGAAACTGAAGAAGTCATCACTATATTACCGATTATTAAACGCTTAGGTGTGCCGCTAATTGCCATGACGGGGAATCCTGTCTCCACGTTAGCAAAGTTTGCCACCGCGCATATTAATGTGTCGGTTGAGCAAGAAGCCTGTCCGTTGGGGCTTGCGCCTACGTCTAGCACTACAGCGGCGTTGGTGATGGGTGATGCGCTCGCTGTCTCTTTGTTAGAAGCGCGCGGTTTTACCCGTGATGACTTCGCGTTATCACACCCTGGTGGCAGTTTAGGTAAACGGCTGTTATTGCGCGTCAGTGATATGATGCACATTGGCGAACAAATTCCCTCGGTGTTGGAATCAGCGTTTATCAGTGAAGCATTGCTAGAAATGACGGAGAAACAATTGGGCATGACGGCGATTATCAATGCGCAGGGTCAAGTCAGTGGCATTTTTACCGATGGTGATTTGCGCCGTATGCTATCTAAGAATTTGAACATTCACACCATCTGCATTATGGAAGTCATGACGACTCAATGTACAGTGATTAAAGCCGATATTTTAGCCGCCGAAGCCATGCAAATTATGGAACGCAAAAAAATTAATGCACTAATCGTGGTAGATGAGCAGCAACGCGCGGTCGGCGCGTTGAATATGCACGATTTAATCCGCGCGGGGATTGTGTAATGATGAATAACGAGCTGGTCGAAAAAGCCAAAAAACTGAAATTATTGATTCTCGATGTCGATGGCGTACTCACTGATGGCAAGCTGTTTTTTGATAATGATGGCAATGAATACAAGTCGTTTCATGCGCGGGATGGGCATGGCATTAAGCTGTTACGGCAAACGGGTGTAGAAGTCGCGGTTATTTCAGGACGAAAATCCAATTCCGTCGCGCTACGCATGAAAAGTTTAGGTGTTGAATATGTTTATCAGGGGCATGAAAATAAAATTGCCGCATTTAATGAAATTATTGAAAAACTAGGCATTAGCCCAGAACAAGCTGCTCATGTTGGGGATGATGTATTAGATTTGCCCGTGATGATGCGCGTCGGTTTAGCCATTGCGGTACAAGATGCTAATTTTGCTGTTAAACAACGGGCGGATTGGTGTACAGAGTTATCAGGTGGTTGCGGCGCAGTGCGTGAAGTGTGTGATTTTATTATGCAGGCACAAGGCACATTTGATGATGCATTAAGCCCCTATCTCCAATGAAGAATTTAAGAAACAAAAAATTCTATCTGACGCTAACCACTGCTGCTCTCGTGAGCTGGGGACTGGTTAGACTGATAGATGGTGATGAGTGGCAGAAAAATATCGCTCCCGTACACAGTACCGATTATTTCAGTAACGGCTATACTAAATTTGAAATGAATGAACTGGGTCGATTAAATAAGAAATTGATTGCCGATAAAGTCTCGCATTACAGTGATGATGACACCACGCATTCAGTCAATCCTGTGATGATTTTTTATAAAGAACACAGCCCACCGTGGGTGATTAAATCCGAAACGGGTATTTTGTCTGCTGATGGTAATAATCTGTTATTAAACGGCAAAGCCATTGTTAGTCGCGCTCAAGCAGAAGGCGTGACCGAACTGACCATTAATACGTCTAAGCTACGCGTACAACTAGACACGAGTTATGCAGAAACCGATGAATGGGCTGAATTAATGAGTCCACCCAATATCACTACAGGCATTGGTATGAAGTTAGTTTTTGTAAGCCCTATTCATCTGGAATTACTGGCAAATGTGAAAGGAAAATATGAAACAAATTAATAAATGTTGTTGTGTGCTGTTACTTGGATTGTACAGCGCGTGTGCGTTCGCCCTAGAAACCGACAAAGACCAGCCCATTACCATTGATTCCAATACCGCGACCTATGATGATGCCACGGGTACCAGTATTTATACGGGTGCTGTCATCTCCATTCAAGGTAGTTTGCGTGTAGAATCAGACAAATTGGTGGTCTATTTTAAAGATGGCGATGCCGAACAAATGGTATTTACAGGTAATAAAGCAAAGTTTAAACAAACCCCTAACGAAGGGAGTGAGGATATAACAGGCGAAGCCTTAATAGGTGAGTATTATCCTAAGAAAAACCTATTGGTACTGAAAGATGAAGCGACCGTGTGGCAAGGTAACGGTACTTATTCAAGCAAACTGATTGAGTATGATAGTAAAACCTCAGTGGTTAAAGCGGGTGAAGCCTCATCGGATGCTATGCGGGTGCGGGTGACTTTACAACCGAAATCTAAAGAAAAAAAGAAGTAATGGCTATTCTCGCAGCAACGCACATCATAAAATCCTACAACGGGCGTAATGTCGTCAATGGCGTTTCTTTACAGGTTCATACCAGTGAAGTGGTTGGTTTATTAGGGCCTAATGGTGCTGGAAAAACCACCAGTTTCTACATGATGGTGGGATTAGTTAAAGCCGATGAGGGCAAAATTACCCTCGATAATCATGATATTACTCATCATCCTATGCACTTAAGAGCGCAGTTAGGTATCGGTTATTTACCCCAAGAACCCTCAATATTTCGTAAATTAAGTGTTGCCGATAATTTACGCGCGGTGTTACAAATTCGTTCTGATTTAACGCGTGGGCAAATGGAATTGGTCATTGAAGAGCTGTTAGAAGAGTTTCACATCACTCGATTACGCAATCAGCAAGCGTCCAGTTTGTCAGGCGGTGAACGGCGACGGTTAGAAATTGCGCGGGCATTGGCAACTAACCCACAGTTTATTTTATTGGATGAACCCTTTGCAGGTGTTGATCCTATCTCAGTAGACGATATTAAAAAAATTATCACCCAATTGAAAGATCGGGGTATTGGTGTCTTGATTACTGAACATAACGTCAGAGAAACCTTAGGTATTTGTGATCGTGCTTATATCCTAAACCAAGGTCAAGTGATTGCAGAAGGCGGCGCGGAAGCGATTGTTGCCAATGAACAAGTCCGCAACGTTTACCTTGGTAATAATTTTAGCCTTTAACTTATTGATAGCGGTCGCATGAAGCAATCTTTAAATCTTCGCTTAGGGCAGCAACTTTCGCTGACTCCACAATTGCAGCAATCGCTCAAATTGTTACAGATGTCTACCTTAGATTTACAGCAAGAAATCCAGCAAGCACTTGAATCCAATATGATGCTGGAAATCGAGGAAGACAGCACCCCGCAACCTTTTGATACGTCTTTCGATATTGACAAAAAAGCAACCAATACCGACTTACAAACCAGTGAAGGTTCACAAACCGATATTCCAGACGAATTACCCACCGATTTCTCGTGGGAAGACATTTACGAAAGCGCGTTAATACCGACGGGTAATTCCACTGATTTAATTGACTTTGAACCCCAAAATAGTAAAGCAAGCACTTTGCTAGATTATTTATTGTGGCAATTAGCATTAACGCATTTTTCAGAGCGAGATCAAGCAATGGCTATTACCATCATAGATTCCATCAATGAAGATGGTTATCTTGGCTGTTCACTTGAAGATATTTTTCAAGGCTTGCAAAACCAATTGGATGACCTTGAATTTGATGAAGTTATCGCGGTACTGCACCGCATTCAAAGTTTTGAACCCGCAGGTGTCGGGGCGAAAGATTTGAGTGATTGTTTGCGCATACAATTACAACAACTACCCGATAGCACGCTTTACAAAACCGAAGCACTCACTATTGTGACACAACATTTAGCTATTTTAGCAGCACACGACCAAGAAAAACTCATGCGTGAACTGCAACTAACAGAACAACATATACGTCAAGTAATTGCATTAATCCGAACCTTAGACCCTAAACCAGGTGCTAGAATACACGCATCGGATTATGAATATATAATCCCCGACGTGTATGTGGTAAAAATAAGCGGGCAATGGCAAGTGAGTCTTAATCGAGATGTCGCGCCTAAATTACGCGTTAATCCATTTTATTCATCGCTCATTAAACGCGCAGATAACAGTAACGATAACACCACGATGAAAAATCATTTGCAAGAAGCCAAATGGTTTATCAAAAGTCTGCATCACCGTAACGATACCCTATGGCGGGTTGCGCGGTGTATCGTGGAAAAACAAACGGCGTTTTTGGAACATGGCGCAGTTGCCATGCGCCCAATGATACTGAAAGATATTGCCGATGAATTGGAATTACACGAATCAACTATATCGCGTGTGACTACTCAAAAATATATGCACACGCCAAACGGCATCGTTGACTTTAAATACTTTTTTTCCAGTCATGTCGCAACAGAATCAGGCGGTGAATGCTCCTCAACCGCGATTCGCGCCTTTATTAAAGAATTAATTAGTACCGAAAATTTAGCAAAACCGCTAAGTGATGACAAAATAGCCACCCTTTTGAAAGAAAAAGGCATAATTGTTGCGAGAAGAACCGTTGCCAAGTACCGTGAAGCAATGTTTATTTCGCCATCGAATCAGAGAAAGCGCGTGTTATAAACGCGAACTGAAGTACCATTCATTATTATTAAACAAGGAGTATTACCATGCAAGTTATCGTAACAGGACATCATCTTGAAGTCACCGACGCATTAAAAGCGCATATCGACGACAAATTCGCTAAATTGGCGCGTCATTTTGATAAAGTTACCGATGTACACGTTATTTTAAGCGTAGAGAAATTGGTTCAAAAAGCAGAAGCGACACTGCAACTGAGCGGTGCAAAACTTTTCGCTGAAGACCATCAAGAAAATATGTACGCCGCTATTGATGCAATGGTTGACAAGTTAGATCGTCAAATCACTAAACACAAAGAAAAACATAGTCAGCATTAATAAAAAGCCAACAGGTTTAAGGTGCGTTTTTCGTGCCTTAAACATTGATGCTTATACCCCATAAACTTATGAAATTACTGATTATTAGTGCTTTATCGGGTGCAGGTAAAAGTACCGCCTTAGATACACTGGAAGATTGTGGCTATTACTGTATTGATAATCTGCCTGTGACTTTACTGGAAGATTTCATTGATCACGTCATGCTGGCGGACAAAAAAACCTATCAAAAAACCGCTATTGGCATAGATGCCCGCAATAAAAATGAAAGTCTAAGCAATTTTTCTGACCTTTTAGAGCTGATTCACAGCAAAGGCATAAGTTGCGACATTATCTTTCTACACGCAGCTGAAGCCACTTTACTCAAGCGTTATAGCGAAACACGCAGAAAACATCCGCTCACCGATGCCAATATTCCGCTGAAAGATGCGTTAAACATCGAAAAGGTACTGTTAGAACCCATCGCTAGACACGCCAATATCGTAATAGACACCAGCCGAACCCATTATCATCAATTACGCGAACTGATTAAAGAGCAGCTTGATGAAAGTGACTCCAGACATATTGCGTTGCAATTTCAATCATTTGGTTTTAAAAATGGTATTCCTTTGGATGCCAGTTTTGTGTTTGATGCCCGCACCTTACCCAATCCCTATTGGATTCCAGAATTGCGTGCCTTATCAGGAAAAGATAAACCTGTTATAGATTATCTTAAAGAACAAGCATTAGTGAGCGAACTTTTTCAGGACATTACTGATTTTCTTGAGCGGTGGTTACCGCGTTTTGATGCCGAAGGACGGAGTTATTTGACCATCGCTATCGGTTGCACAGGTGGACAACACCGTTCAGTGTATCTCGCCGACTTATTATGCCAACACTTTGAAAAGCCCACGCTTAATGTCATCGTCCGTCATCGAGACTTGACACACTGATTACTCTGCTTCAATCTGGCGCACACGCTGCGTCACACCACATACCAACGTATAAGGGATAGTATCGGCACATAACGCTATTTCTTCCACAGGCAAACCCTCACCCCATAACGTCACTGCATCACCTGCTTTAGCCGTGGATGCCACACCCAAATCAACGGTAATCATATCCATAGACACCCGCCCGATTAACGATACCCGTTGTCCATTCACTAGCACAGGCGTACCTGATTTAGCATAACGCGGATAACCATCCGCATAACCAATCGCTACCACGCCTAAAATCGACTCTTGCTCACACAACCAACTGCCGCCATAACCCACCGTATCGCCTTTTTCGATAGGTTTAACAGCAATCAAGCGCGAATGTAAACTCATAATCGGTTTTAAACCCAGCTCTGCTCCCGTCACTTGGGCAAACGGTGAAATGCCATACAGCATAATGCCTGGCCGTACCCAATCGGTGCTTGCTTGCGACCATGCCAAAATACCCGCTGAATTAGCAATACTACGTTCATTGTTCGCATCTAACGGCAATGTAGCTAACGTCGCATTAAATAAAGCCAATTGCTTGCCCGTCATTGCATCGGCTTTATCATCGGCACTCGCTAAATGTGTCATGATGTTAATCGGCTGTTTAACAATTGAACACTGCATTAATCGCGCATAAACAGCCTGCAAATCCGCCGCTTTAAAACCTAAACGATTCATGCCCGTATCGAATTTTAACCATACCGCTATTTTTTGTTGCTCAGTTCGCGCATCAAAAATAGCCAACTGCGACCATGAATGCACCACTGCATCCAAGCCATTCGCTAATAATTCATCCAATTCGTCGGTACAAGTAAAACCCTCTAACACTGCAATTCGTTTTTGTACGCCTGCTCGTCGCAAACGCACACCTTCATCAACACGCGCCACTGCAAAACCATCAACCTCGTTTGCTAAGGCATGAGCGAGGCGCAACGCACCATGCCCATACGCATTGGCTTTAATCACTGCCATAATCTTGGCATCGGGCGCACAATCGCGCACTTTTTGCAGATTATGACTTACTGCTGCCATATTCAACACTGCGTAAGCTGCTGGAATCACTCATACTCCTCATGACTGTAAGACGACCCTGAGAAATTTTCAAAGCGGGTGTACTGTCCCAGAAAAGTTAAACGCACCGTTCCCAAAGGGCCATTACGCTGTTTACCAATAATCATTTCCGCAATGCCTTTATCAGGACTTTCAGGGTTATAAACCTCATCGCGATACACAAACACAATCAAATCCGCGTCTTGCTCAATTGCCCCCGAATCACGCAAATCGGACATCACAGGGCGTTTATTCGGGCGTTGCTCCAGATTACGATTTAACTGTGATAACGCCACCACAGGCACATTCATTTCTTTCGCCAAGGCTTTTAAACCTCTGGAAATATCAGAAATTTGCTGCACGCGATTATCACCGCTACTGGGCGACTGCATGAGCTGCAAATAATCCACCACAATTAAACCCAGCTGTCCATGTTCACGCGCCACACGCCGCGCTCTTGCGCGTAATTCAGTTGGGCTTAACGCAGGCGTATCATCAATAAATAATTTGGTATTTGCCAATAAACTAATCGCTGACGTTAACCGTGGCCAATCATCATCATCCAGCTTGCCCGTTCTGACTTTATGTTGATCAATACGCCCTAAAGACGACATCATCCGCATTGCTAAAGAATCCCCTGGCATTTCCATACTGAACACTAACACAGGCTTATCGCTTTTTAACGCCACGTTTTCTGCCATGTTCATGGCTATTGTGGTTTTACCCATTGAAGGCCGACCCGCAACAATAATTAGATCTGATTGTTGCAAACCTGAGGTGAGTTCATCAAAATCGGTAAAGCCTGTACTTGCGCCTGTAATAGAGCCTTCTTGCCCATACAAGCGTTCGATTTTTTCAACTGTTTGCGCTAATAAGGTTTTAATCGCGACAAAACCGCCCTGCCCTTTTTGCCGTTGTTCAGCAATTTTAAAGACTTGCCGTTCAGCATTTTCTAGCAACTCAGCGGTTTCGCGTCCTTCGGTATTAAATGCTGAATTAGAAATTTCAGTGCCAACATGAATTAATTGCCGCAATACGGAACGGTCTTTCACAATTTTGGTATAGGCGAGAATATTGGCAGCCGTGGGGGTATCTTCGACTAACATAATCAAATAAGGTAAGCCGCCGATACTGTCGAGTTCACCGATATTACGCAAGGCATCCGACAGCGTAATAATGTCAAATGGCATTTGTTTTTCAGCCAAATCTTCGATGACGCGAAAAATTAACTGGTGATTACGCCGATAAAAATCAATCTCGACAATCTGATCGGCAACACTGTCCCACGTTTGATTATCCATCATCAAACTCCCCAAAACTGACTGTTCAGCCTGCATGGAATTAGGCGGAACTTTTAGCTTATCAACTGAATAATCACGATCCATTGAATAATTTTCGTACATTATGAATTACAGAGTAAAAACGGCTTGCCATTTAACACAGAACAACCCTGACAGGTTTTATAAACCCGTTAGGTTTCTGTAATTGGTCGCCTTAAAAACAAGTCATGATAGCGTAAATTTAAGGTAATTGTTAAAAACAACTCATCGGTACACGCACAAAAAAAGCTATAATGAACCCCTTTTTTTGTCTTAACATCATGCTAGTACACCTTAAAACCCTAGGCTGCCGCCTTAATGAAGCCGAATTAGAAACGTGGGCGCAAGCCTTTCAACAAGCAGGGCATTCCATCACTCAGCAAGCCGAAGCGGCTAACCTGATTGTGCTTAACTCTTGTGCGGTCACAGGCGATGCGGCGCGGAAATCTCGCCAGTTAATTCGCCGTATCCACCGTGATAATCCCACTGCTAAATTAGTCGTCAGTGGCTGTTATGCGACCTTGCATCAACAAGAAGCGGAGTCATTATTAGGCGTAGATTTGGTGGTGAGCAATAAAGACAAAGATCAGTTAGTCGAACAAGCCATCACCGAATTGAACATGAACACCATGCCTGCTATGTCCACCGAACCAGCGGAAATTTCGTTGTTCACGCGGGGCAGACAACGCGCATTCGTTAAAGTCCAAGATGGCTGCCGTTATCGCTGCACCTTTTGCATCGTGACCGTGGCGCGGGGTGAAGAGAACAGCCGTCCGATACAAGTCGTGATTGATGAAATTAACGCGCTATACAACCAAGGTATTCATGAAGTTATTTTAACGGGCGTACACTTAGGCGGTTATGGCAGTGACTTGGGTAATAATCTATCCGAATTAATTAAAGCTATTCTCGCTGATACCAATATTCCGCGTTTACGCTTAGGTTCATTAGAACCGTGGGAATTACCCGCTGATTTTTTTCAATTATTTGATAATCCGCGCCTCATGCCGCATTTACATCTCCCGTTACAAAGCGGTTCTGATACCGTGTTACGGCGGATGGCGCGGCGGTGTAAAACTGACGAATTCGCGGCTATTGTCAATCAACTCCGCACACAAATTCCGCATTTTAATATCACCACCGATATTATCGTCGGCTTTCCTGCGGAGAGTGAACAAGAATGGCAAGACAGTTTTGACACCGTGCAACGCATTGGTTTTGGTCATATTCATATTTTCACCTACTCACGACGTGAAGGTACAAAAGCCGCGACCTTACCCGACCAACTCACCAACGACATTAAAAAACAACGTAGCCAACAACTGCACGAACTCGCAGACACCCTCAAACAACAGTTTTATACTGCCAATATCGGCAATGAATTTCCTGTGTTATGGGAAGGTTATAGCGAACCCTTAGCCGATGGCAAACACCGTGTATTTGGTTATACGCCGAATTATTTGCGTGTCGCTTGTGTGTTAGATGCCGCTATCAGCGTTGAAAATCAAACCATTAACACACGCTTAACCGCAGTGGCAGATGGCGTTATCATTGGTGAATTAGTGCAGTAATCGCAGGTAAAAAAGCCCATCATTGCAACTGATGGGCTGGGATTATCGTGACCGTTTTATTCTGCGGGTGTTAAATGATGCTGTTTGTGTTCATCTATCACTTGGTTGCCGTGTTCCTTCTCCTGAGCATCAAACCACTCATGCAGAGCTTGCGCAAACTGAGGATATTCAGTTGTGTAATGAATTTGCACACCTTTGGGTAAGGCTTTATATTCAAATTTTATATCGAATGGCTTTGCTAGTTTTAACTGCGCAAGACCTGCCATATCCGCACCGTGTATACGTTCAGTTTCAGAAAAATCACCTTTACTGAAATCATTACTTAGTTTAAGTAGATGCGCCTGAATTAATTTTATTTGCTCGGTATTATCGGCTGATTTAACGACGATATGCTGCACACCGCCATGCACTGTTTTAGTAAACATCTGCACTGCTTGATCTACATTGTATGGTTCTACTTGTTTGCTACGTTGATACACCTCCTCAACGCGTGCAGGACTGACTTCTTCAACAGAAAATGCAGCGGTAGAAAACACCACCAACCCTGTCAATAATAAAGCGTAACGTTTCATAATCGTATTCCTCGTTTCTTCGTGCATGACAACAACAGATAATCCATTGAAAGACTACAACCCATGAAAACTAAGTAGCACACAAAAGACTATCCGACTACCATTAATATAGGCGTATTAATTTCACTACTCAAGGTGAAATTTATAATGGTATAGATAACGCAGTATAAATTGATTATAAAACCGTTCGCCCTGAGCTTGTCGAAGGGCTATAGTGGTTCGACAGGCTCACCACGA
Organism: Methylococcales bacterium; assembly: GCA_009692395.1. Lineage (GTDB taxonomy): Bacteria > Pseudomonadota > Gammaproteobacteria > Methylococcales > Methylomonadaceae > UBA4132. The sequence goes on from SHZG01000004.1 coordinate 13,221, forward strand.
ACGACATCATTTTATTGTGCTTTGGCTATAGCATTGTCCGACAAACCACCAATATAACTATCAGAAAGTTTTATGAATGACGATAACCTAGATTTTTATGAAATCCTTGAGATAAGTTCAAATGCCAGTCAAGATACGATTGATAGAATGTTTCGTTTTTTAGCCCAGCGTTATTATCCTGATCGCCATGAAACGGGTGATGCTATCAAATTTGATCAAATTGTTAAGGCTCATGACACCTTGAGGGACCTTGAAAAGCGTACTGCTTATGACATCAAGCATAAGAAAAATTCAGAATATCATTGGAATTTGGTTTAAGAGGCGGGTGATACGGACGGTTTTGAAAACGATGAGAGTATTCAAGCAAGGGTTCTGTCAGTTATGTATATCAAACGCAAACGTGATATGTCTCATCCAGGCATTGGTAATATGCTGCTTGAGCGTTTAATTGGTTGCCCAGAAGAAATACTGGAATTTCATCTGTGGTATTTAAGGGAAAAAGGCTGGGTTACACGCATGGAAGACGGTTTACTGGCGATTACCGCAGCAGGCGTTGATAAAGCACTAGCCAATCATCATGCAGGTGGGGCAAACAAATCAATCACCGACCAGCATAATGTCATTCATTTGTGATGCTTAAGGCATTAACATCCGCTCCACTCAACACGCGTATCGAGAAAAAACCATGATAAAGTCTTTAATCCTCGCACTATTAGCATTCAGTATTGCACCCATCGCAACTGCTAGCGATGCAGAAATATCCTGCCGTAAAGAACTGGGTAAAAAGGTAGCGGCTGTCTATGTACAGCAGTGCATTGAAATTTCTCCTGCATCCCATCCACCTTGCAATGACCAGAATGCTTGCTCACTCATCATGGACGAAATCAAGCGTGGCTGTGAGTTTGCAAAGAATACTGAAGGCGGAAACCTTCCAGAGTTTTGTAATGAACACATTACGCGGTTTCACTTAAGCGTAACCTATCCATGTATAATGCGGTGATGTTAGTTACTATTAGGGTATTTGTTTATGATAATTCTCGGTATTAATGATGTGGGTCATCATAATTCCGCCGCATCAATTGTTGTTGATGGTCAATTGGTCGCCTCTATTGAAGAGGAGCGCATTTCACGCATTAAAATGGATAACGCTTATCCGCATCAAGCGATTGCTGAGGCGTTAGCGATTGCAGGTATTACCGCTGAACAGGTGGATGTGGTGGCGTTGGCAGGTTTATCGCGCTGGGATCAAAAGCCTTATGTGGATACTTTATTCAAATACATGGCGAAAGTTGCTAAACAAGAGCCTGATATTAAAAAGTTTTATTGGAATCAACAACCTGCGCGACTTACCCGCTTATTTAAACAACGTCAAAAACCTGCGGGTATCTTGGCTGATAAACCCACGAAAACCGTTGAGCATCATTTAGCCCATGCTGCATCGGCTTATTATGCGTCACCATTTGCCGATGAACGCGTGGGCGTTATTTCTTTGGATGGTGTGGGTGATTTTTCGTAGGGTTCGGTGTGGTTAGGTGAACACGGACAATTACAACAAGTTGAGTATTTACCGTATCTCAATAGTATCGGTTTGCTGTATTCAGCGGTGACGATTTATCTGGGTTTGAAAGCCACGCGCCACGAAGGTAAAGTGTTAGGTTTGGCAGCGTTTGGTAATCCAGAGCCGTTATTATCATGGTTATTCGCCCATACTAATCAGTCGGATTGGGCAAATTTGTTTGATGCTAAATTGGCGCGGATTGCCTTACAGTTTGCTAAAGAAATCGGGCAATCAGCTCTTCGAGCATTGTGTGATGGCTTGAGTCAAGAAGACGTTGCCGCAGGCATTCAAGCCTATACCGAACACTTGATTTGCAACTGGATACAACACCAAGCCCAGCAATTAAAACTCAGCAAATTAGCCTTAGCAGGCGGCGTATTTGCCAACGTTAAGTTAAATCAACGACTGTTAGCTTTGCCTGAAATTGATAATATTTATGTGCATCCAAATATGGGTGATGGTGGTTTGGCAACGGGTGCGGCTTACTAAGTCTATTCGCGCTTACAAAATGGTTTGACCCCAAAGTTACAACCGCACGTTTATTTAGGCACAGACATTAATCGAGAAAACGCGTTAGCTGCGTTAGAAAAATCAGGATTGGCTTACAGTGAACCTGAAAATTTATCTTATGCGGTGGCGAAGTTATTAGCCGCAGGTAAAGTAGTCGCAAGAGCGGCGGGGAAAATGAAATACGGCCCGCGTGCGTTGGGCAATCGCACAGTGATGGCTTCTTGTCAGGATAAAAAAATTAATCAATGGCTGAATGAAACATTTGCCCGCACCGAGTTTATGCCGTTCGCGCCTGTGATTATCGAAGAACAGGCGCAGGCGTATTTTCCTGATTGGCAAGAAAACCACGTTACAGCGCGGTTGATGACGCTGACTTATGATGCCTCACCCGTCGCGCAACAAAATATTCCAGCAGCGGTTCATGTCGATAATACCGCCAGACCACAAGTGATACGCCGCGTCGATAATCCTGCCTATTACGATATTATTAACGACTATTATCACTTAACAGGCGTTGCTAGTGTGATTAACACCAGCTTCAATATGCACGAAGAGCCGATTGTTCGCACGGCTGAAGAAGCCATTCAAGCATTTAAAGCGGCTCAGTTGGACGCGCTTATTTTGGATGGTTTTTTAATCGAGCAATAAAACTGCGGGAGTACAAACCTAGGTTTGTATTCCTTTTCATTGGCTTTCTGCAAAGTTATCAGTTGCCGAAACCAACGCGTTTATCATGTCATCACCTTGCGCAATATGCCCTGCATTCGGCAGAATAATATACTCCGCATGAGGCATGGCTAGCTGCAAACACATTCCTGCTTCGATAGGGCAGACTAAATCCATGCGCCCATGAATAATCACGGTGGAAATGCTTGCTAATAAGTGGCAATTATCCAGAATCTGATTTTCCGCAATAAAATAACGATGCTTGGCATAATGCAGTTCCATTCGTGCTAGCTTGAGCATTTTTTCACTAACGTGTTCATCGCTAGGCTGATAATCATTGCCTAAAGCCACTTGCGCTCCCCATGCCAACCATTCTTTGGCAACTCGCCGCTGTGTGACTTCATCTTTATCCCAGAGCGCGTTATAACATTCCTGTACAAAATTATTATGATTGGCATTAGGAATGCTATCAATCAACCGCTTCCATTGTTCAGGATAAATACGCCCTGCCCCATCTTTGGCAAACCAATTCAAATCAGCTTGCCGTGCTAAAAATACCGCACGAATAATCAAGCCCATGACTTTATCAGGATGCTGTTGTGCATACAATAACGCCAACGCCGCACCCCACGAACCACCGAACACCAGCCATTGCTTGATATTGAGTTGTGTGCGGATGCGCTCTAAATCTTCACATAAATCTTGGGTGGTATTTTTATCCAGCTCACCAAATGGTAATGATAAACCGCAAGCACGTTGGTCTAGCAGAATAATATGATAACGTTCAGAATTAAAAAACTGGCGGTGATGCGGTTTAGTCCCTGAGCAAGGCCCACCATGTAAAAAAACCACAGGAATCCCGTCTGGATTGCCGCTTTGTTCAACATAAACACGGTGCTGACTACTTGTGTCGAGAAAAAAACTGTTAAAATGCTGGATTTCAGGGTAAAGAGTTTTCATTTTTTGAGTTGATTAAAGTGGGGGTATAAAAAAGCAGGACAACAAGTTGACTAGTTTACAACAATTTGCGAGGCGTTCAGTAATTGACAACGCCCAGCAGAATATCTGAAATCATAAAACCGTATCAAACACGTGCTGCACGGATTTTTTAGCCAGTTATCTGCCCATAATGGTGCAAAAATCATCTTTATTACAGCAATAATGACCCGCTTAGTAGATTTATGCTTGAATTACACTACTATTGGCATTATGTTAGTGTCATATAACATATTTTTGTGTAGCAGTGACTATGTCTGATTTTGATCCACTTGATGATAACAGCGATGATTTAACCTTTAAAGATGCTAAGCCAACGCTACAAAGACCACCTTTATATAAAGTGATTTTGTTAAACGATGATTTTACGCCCATGGATTTTGTCATTGAAATTCTAATGGGTTTTTTTGCCATGCCTGAGGATAAAGCGACACAGGTTATGCTACAAATACATACACAAGGAGTCGGGGTATGCGGTACATATACTAAAGATGTAGCAGACACTAAAGTGGTTATAGTCAACGAATATTCGCACGAGCATCAGCATCCTCTGTTGTGCGCGATGGAAGAAGTATAGAGTGGAGCATTTATGTTAAGTAAAGAACTTGAAGTGACCTTAAACACCGCTTTTAAAAATGCGCGTGATAAACGACACGAATTTATCACGGTAGAGCATTTGTTATTGGCATTGCTAGATAACGCGGCGGCTGAAACCATTATGAATGCGTGTGCGTGTAACATTAAAATGTTACGCGGGCAGTTGACGCAATTTATTGACGAGACTATTTCCTATATTCCCGACGGTGTGCAACGGGAAACGCAGCCTACTTTAGGGTTTCAACGCGTATTACAACGCGCTGTGTTTCATGTGCAGGCTTCTGATAAAAAGGAAGTGACAGGCGCGAGTTTATTTGTCGCCCTGTTCAGTGAGCAGGATTCTCATGCTGTTTATTTGCTTAACAAACAAGATATAACACGCCTTGATGTGGTTAACTTTTTAGCGCATGGCACAACAAAAGCCGAGCAAGACCCTGATGCAGATGCGCGTGGCGCAGAGTCTGGGCACGCGGATGCAGAAAATTCAGGGAGTGACTTAGAAAAATACACCACTAATCTGAATGAAGAAGCACGGCAAGGTCGAATTGACCCGTTAATTGGTCGAGATTTAGAAGTTGAGCGCACCATTCAAACACTGTGCCGCCGCCGTAAAAATAACCCGTTATTAGTGGGTGAAGCGGGTGTGGGTAAAACTGCTATTGCAGAAGGCCTAGCAAAAAGAATTGTCGAAGGCGATGTCCCTGAAATCCTGAAAAATAGTGTGATTTATTCGCTGGATTTAGGCGCGTTAGTCGCAGGCACTAAATACCGTGGCGACTTTGAAAAACGTCTAAAATCCTTAGTGACTAATCTAAAAAAAGAACCCGATTCGATTTTATTTATCGACGAAATTCATACCATTATTGGTGCAGGTTCAGCGTCAGGCGGTGTGATGGATGCATCCAATCTAATCAAACCCGTATTAGCCTCTGGGCAATTACGTTGTATCGGTTCAACCACTTATCAAGAATATCGTGGTATTTTTGAAAAAGACCACGCCTTAGCGCGTCGTTTTCAAAAAGTGGATGTGCTAGAGCCGTCTGTTGAAGATACCATTTTGATTTTAAAAGGCTTAAAAACTCGTTTTGAACAACATCACGATGTTAAATACTCACCCGAAGCCTTACGCTTAGCCGCTGAATTATCTGATCGATATATCACTGATAGGCATTTGCCTGACAAAGCCATTGATGTAATTGATGAGGCGGGCGCGAAACAACGCATGGCTTCCGAAGCCACCCGAAAACAGCTTATTGAAGCCATTGATATAGAAGAAATCGTCTCTAAAATCGCTAGAGTTCCCGCTAAATCGGTATCCTCTAACGACATCGACAAATTAAGCAACTTAGAGAAAAATCTAAAAATGCTGGTGTTTGGTCAAGACGAAGCCATTTCTGCGTTAGCTTCAGCCATTAAATTATCCCGCGCTGGACTGCGAGATTCACAAAAAACCATCGGTTCATTTATTTTTGCAGGCCCTACAGGCGTTGGCAAAACCGAAGTGACGCGTCAATTAGCAAAAGTGTTAGGCGTAGAATTAATTCGTTTTGATATGTCCGAATACATGGAGCGGCATACCGTTTCACGACTCATCGGCGCACCCCCAGGTTATGTCGGTTTCGATCAGGGCGGTTTATTAACTGAACAAGTCACTAAACATCCGCACGCCGTTTTATTATTAGACGAACTGGAAAAAGCCCATCCTGATATTTTTAACTTGCTACTGCAAGTCATGGATCATGGCTCTTTAACCGACAATAATGGACGCAAAGCTGATTTTCGTAACATTATTTTAGTGATGACGACCAACGCAGGCGCAGAAGAAGGCAGTCGCGCCTCCATTGGCTTTACCTCTCAAGACCACGCCACTGACAGCTTAAAAGTCATTGAAAAAGGCTTTTCTCCTGAATTCCGAAACCGTTTAGATGCCATTATTCAATTCAAACCATTGGATCTTGCTATTGTGGGGTATGTAGTCGATAAATTCATTTTTGAATTAGAAGCACTGCTAAGCGATAAACAAGTCACCCTTTCTTTAGATACCGAAGCCCGTTTATGGTTAGCTGAACACGGCTGCGACCCAAAAATGGGTGCTAGACCGATGGCGCGATTAATCCAAGAGAAAATTAAAAAACCTCTGGCTAATGACTTGCTATTTGGCAAACTCGCGCACGGCGGTCATGTAAGAATTTATGTGGAAAATAAAGAATTGGCTTTTGCTATAGCAAGCAAAGAATTGATTGTTTCTGAATAAATACTAGAACGTTCACGTTAATTCCATCCATTAAGGTGGAATTAACGCATACGGAAAGTGATACGACCTTTAGATAAATCGTAGGGTGTCATTTCAACTTTAACGCTGTCACCTGTCAAAATACGAATGTAATGTTTACGCATTTTTCCTGAGATATGTGCAGTAACAATATGCCCATTCTCCAGTTGTACGCGAAACATAGTATTAGGAAGGGTATCAATTACCTTACCTTCCATTTCAATTTGGTCTTCTTTGGCCATTTGTGTGTAATCCAAGCAATTAAAAGTACCGATGATACCACAAGCCTGATTTTAACAACAGAAGCGTATCATTTGAGTTTGACCTCAACGACTCAAAAACATAGCATCACCGTAACTAAAAAAGCGATAAGATTGTTCAATCGCGTGCTGATACGCCGCCATAATGGGCTGATAACCCGCAAATGCAGACACCAACATTAATAAAGTTGACTCGGGTAAATGAAAGTTAGTTAGCAAAGCATCGACTGATTTAAATTCATAGCTAGGCGTGATAAATAAATCCGTATCGCCACAACCTGCTGTGAGCTGCCCGCTTTTAGAGGCAGATTCTAACGCTCTCACTGCGGTTGTACCGATGGCAATCACGCGTCCGCCACGCTCTCTTGTTTGCTGAACTGCATCAACAGTTGCCGCTGACACCGCAAAATATTCTTTGTGCATTAAATGATCAGCCAAATTTTCTGCCCTTACAGGTTGAAAAGTGCCGCTACCAACGTGTAACGTCACAAACGCAGTGTGTATGCCTTTGGTGTTAATTTTTTCCAGTAATGCTTCATCAAAATGTAAACCAGCAGTCGGTGCAGCCACTGCTCCCGCTGTTTTAGCAAACACGGTTTGATAACGGGTTAAATCAGATTCATCATCGGCTCGGGTAATATAAGGCGGCAAGGGAATATGCCCAATTTGCTCTAATAAACTCAGTAAACTACTTTCACCTTTAAATGCTAATTTAAATAAATCATCTTCCCTGCCCTGTACTTCACAGCAATGCCCATTATCCAAGTCAATCAATGCGCCTTCTTTGGGTGATTTGCTGGCTCTAACGTGGGCTATCGCGTTATGCTCATCGAGTATGCGTTCAATTAAAATTTCAACTTTACCTCCGCTGAGTTTTTTACCAAATAACCGTGCAGGTATTACTTTAGTATCATTAAGAACTAACAAATCATCCTTATTGATTAAATCAATAAAATTGGTAAATTGTCTGTCTACTATGTGCCCAGACTCTCGATTCATACACAATAAACGACTCGCATCGCGGTTTGGTAAGGGTTTTTGCGCAATTAACGCTTCGGGTAACACATAGTTAAAATCACTTTTTTTCATAGTTTAGGTTCAAATTAAGCAGTTATTTTAAAAATAGACTAGCATTTTTAAGATGCTTTGCCTATAATGTCCGTTCTGTGCCGGGATGGCGGAACTGGTAGACGCGCCGGATTCAAAATCCGGTGATGGTGACATCGTGCCGGTTCGATTCCGGCTCTCGGTACCAAGAATAAAAATAGGGATTACCATGTAATCCCTTTTTTTTGCTCAAAATTTGCCGTCATAACCCTATACATACAGCATTATTCATATCAGATTTCCCCTGCTGACTTTAAGCGGCTCGCATTCGCAACATTAACTGACGTACTCACCAACAAAAATTTATGACTGATTTATTTAATACATGGGGAAACTTTTTTTTCCATACCCGCAATTACCTATTTCCTGCCTTTATTTTAATACTGCTACTTATATGGCCGCCTGTCGCGTTAACTGATGCTGCAAGTTGTTTTGTCATGACAGCGGGTTTATTAATAGTTACTTTAGGACAGATATTTCGTATTACTACTATTGGCTTAGATTACATCGTGCGCGGTGGACGCAATAGACGTATTTATGCCGAAGACTTAGTCACAGGTGGTCTGTTTTCCCATTGTAGAAATCCGTTATATGTTGGCAATCTTCTGATTGCGATTGGTTATTTATTTGTTGCAGGTAACTGGGGCAGTATTATTGTCGGCTCATTGTCTTTTTTGGCGATTTATCGCTTAATCGTTCACAGTGAAGAAACGTTTTTAGGTGAAAAGTTTGGTCAAGCCTACGCTGATTTTTGTAACGATGTGCCGCGCTGGATACCTAACCTGACAGGTTTTTCAGACACGGTCAAAGGCTACCAATTCGATTGGCCTGCGGTTGCGGTTAAAGATGGCGGTACTATCTTTATGTCCGTCATGGTGCCTGTGGGTTTAATCGCGTGGAAACTGAATTTAGCCAATCAATTGAGCAACTACCAAACTGTGTTAATCATCATCACTGTCATTATGGTGTGTGCTTTCTTAACCATGCGGTTTTTGAAAAAATCAGGTCGCTTAAAATCCATGCGCTAAATCATCACCGTAGGTCTGGTTAGCTGTGAGCTTGTCGAACAGCGTAACCCGACACTTCCTCCGATTTTACTTACAACACAACCGAGCAAACAGCATGAAATTCGTCGTCTCCTACCCGCAAACCAACTGGGATTATGTCAAGTTTAGATTAAACCGCATCATTCGTGGCAAAGATAAATCCAACGATGTATTCAGAGGTTTACCTGGTGGCAAACTGGAATTATTTGAACATAACGGCGAACTAGGTGGCATTACATCACTGGGTGAAATTTATCCTATTAAACCGTTTGGAATGCAGTATGTCGCAGGTGAAGGTTTATATTTCATTACAGGTTTACCGTGTAGTGAAGAAAGTGTTTCAGGTGATGAACACATTGCCCGCATGAATGATAATGGCGAGATTGATTTAGAAATTCGCAGCCCATTACTCACCCAAGTGCGCTCACTGCGCCGCACTGAAAACGGTTTAATGGTCACTGCCAGCGGTGTCGATGCCATTTTAGAATTTGATTTATCTGGTGCATTAATCTGGTCATGGTGGGCAACTGAACACGGTTACGATCAAGCCTACGGTGGTAGCGGTACACGCGTGATTGATAAAACTATAGATCATCGCCTAAAAAATTACCCCGGCCGTTTGCAAACCACACACATGAATTCGGCGATTGTTGACCCTTACGATTCATCAAAAGTGCTGACGATTTTATTTTATCAAGGCAAAGTCGCGCGTATTGATAGAAACACCTTAGCGCATGAAATTGTTATCAGTGATTTAAACGGCGCACATCATATCCACCCCCATTCAGGCGGTTATATGCTGTCCAACTCGCGCCAAGGGGAAGTATTATTATTCGATAAAGACTTCAATTTGACTGAGCGCATTGCAGGCACGAACCAATATTTCCCTGTGAAATGGGTACAAGATGCCATTGAAACCCCGTTCAGCACGCACCTTATCGCCGATTGCAATACCTTTAAATTGCGGGAACGCGACAGAACTGGCAACGAAAAAAGCCATAACACCAAAATGCCTAATCGCGTGTTCCAAATTGAACCTGTCGCAGACAGCTTCAACTTTAAAAAATAACACTCGGCTGTAACGTGCGTATTTTAATTGTCGGAGCTTCTTGGGTGGGTGATATGGTTATGGCACAAAGCCTGTTTATCACCCTGAAGCAACAACACCCAGACTGCCAGATTGATGTCCTTGCTCCACCGTGGACACTGGCATTATTGGCACAGATGCCCGAAGTGTCTTTGGCAATTGAAATGCCATCGGTGCGTAATAAACTGGGCTTAATGATGCGTATCAAGCTGGGTAGACAGTTACGCGACCATCATTATGACCAAGCAATTTTACTGCCCAACACTTGGAAATCGGCATTAACGCCATTTTTTGCTAACATTCCCGTCAGAACAGGTTATGTGGGTGAATGTCGTTGGGGTTTGCTCAACGATGTGCGCCGTTTGGATAAAACCATCTTAACCAAAACCGTACAACGTTTTGTCGCGCTTGCTTTGCCTGCAACGTTTCAAGGTGTACCCGACTGCCCTGCCCCTGTCTTTAATATCAATTCAGAACACCAGCAACAACTCATTACAAAATACGCGCTACCCACAGACCGAAAAATTTTAGCCCTGTGTGCAGGTGCAGAATACGGCGAAGCCAAACGCTGGCCTGTCACCCATTACGCCGCCGTAGCCCGACAAAAAATCAGCGAAGGTTGGCAAGTCTGGTTGTTAGGTTCGCCAAAAGATAAAGCGGCGGCGGCTGATATTAATCGCCTTGCTGGTAATGGCTGTGTCGATTTTAGCGGCAAAACCAGCATGACGGACGCAGTCGATTTATTATCGTTAGCTGATGTCGTTATCAGCAATGACTCAGGTTTAATGCACGTTGCCAGTGCCTTAAATAAAAATCTCATTGCCATTTATGGCTCTTCTGATCCCAACTTCACTCCACCTTTAAGCAACAAAGCCAACATCATTTATTTAGGCTTACCTTGCTCTCCGTGTTTTAAACGTGACTGCCCATTAGGGCATACCCGCTGTTTAACAGAGATAAGTGCAGAGTATGTTTTATCTCATATAGCCAAAGCACAATAAAATGATGTAGGTGCGACAAATTCGCACCTACAAAATTTTCGTGGACAATGCGTAACATCGGTTTTTAAAATCAAGGATTGCTATAATGAACCCCTCAGCGTTTATCGTTACACGCTCAATATAAAATCCTAGATAGGAGGAATCGGTTTTGACCAACGTGCAAGATATTACCAGCCCGATGAGTACATCGGAAAAACGCGCAGTCGCTTCATTAGCCAGTATTTACGCTTTGCGAATGCTGGGGCTATTTATGATATTACCCGTGTTATCGTTATTTTCAGAACAGCTTGAAGGCTCAACTCCAGCGTTAATTGGCTTAGCAATGGGCATTTATGGTTTGCCTCAGGTGTTATTGCAAATGCCTTTTGGACTGCTATCGGATCGCTTTGGTCGCAAAAAAATTATTCTTATCGGTTTATTGTTGTTTTTTATTGGTAGCGTGATTGCCGCTTTTTCGACCACAATTTATGGCGTGATAGCGGGGCGGGCTTTTCAAGGTGCGGGCGCGGTTTCTGCGGTAGTGATGGCGTTAGTCGCCGATTTAACCCAAGAAGTGCATCGGACTAAAGCAATGGCGACGATTGGTATCAGTATTGGGATGTCGTTTGGTGCGGGTATTATTGCAGGGCCTATTATTGCAAGTTTTGGTGGTGTACAAGCGGTGTTTGCTGTCACAGCGGTATTAACGGTGCTGGCGATGTTAGCGGTTATTTATATCGTGCCTAATCCAGAACATTCTAAACTGCATCGAGATGCAGAGTTTGTGCCTGAACAAGCCATGAACGCACTAAAAAATCCTGATTTGTTGCGTTTGGATTATGGAATTTTTGTGCTGCATTTGATTTTAATGGCTATTTTTGTGGTCGTACCGTCATTAATGCGGCAAGCAGGTTTAGAAGCGGGGCATGAGTGGCAAGTTTATTTACCCGTGTTTGCAGGTTCAATGGTGGTGATGATTCCGTTTATTATTCTGGCAGAAAAAAAACGCAAAATGAAAGCGGTGTTTCTGGGTGCTGTGGGTGTTTTAGTATTAGCAGAATTAGGCTTATCGCAGTTTCATGACACACTAATCAGCATTATCGGCTTTTTGGCAGTGTTTTTTTGCGGCTTTAATTTATTAGAAGCTACCCTGCCCTCGTTAATTTCCAAAACTGCACCCGCTGATTTAAAAGGCACAGCAATGGGTGCGTATTCAAGCTGTCAGTTTATGGGCTTATTTCTCGGTGGTGTGCTGGGTGGTTGGTTTAATGGTCACTATGGCGTGACAGCGGTATTTTTATTTTGTGCGGTGGTGGCGTTGAGTTGGTTTGTGGTGTCGCTGAGTATGAAACCGCCGCGTTATTTAGCCAATATGCTGATTTCTTTGGAAAATTTAAATGAGCAAGTCACTAATACCTTTGTTAGTCAATTGCTGGAGATTGTCGGTGTCGTCGAAGTGACTGTACACAATGAAGAAGCAGTGGCGTATCTTAAAGTAGACAGTCAGTTATTAGATAAAGACCAGTTGCAAACTTTGCTTGACCATTATGCGGACTGATTAACTGGCGTTACGCATGAAAAAGAAATAGTCCACGAAAAGCACGAAAGACACAAAAAAATCAAAATCTGTCATGAGGAGTCCAAGTCATGCCCTTTGGACTCCGAACGATGAATAGTTTAGACACCTAGTAGATACAGGTAAGTCATTTTAAAAACACGGGTTTTACTCACCACGAACAGTTACACCATGATTTTTTCGTGCTTTTCGTGTCTTTCGTGGACAAAATTTTTCTTGTGCGTAACATCAGTGATTAATGAGTCTTGCTAGTTGTTGGGTTACGGCTATCGCCTAACCCAATCTACAATGATTGCGTTACGCCTGTTGAAAGTAATGTTGCAAAATCAGCCGCTGGAACAGGTTTACTACAAAAATAACCTTGATACATATCACACCCGTGTTCGCGTAAAAATGCTAATTGTTCCGCCGTCTCTACACCTTCAGCTAATACTTTAAAACCTAAATGATGCGCCATTGCAATAATGGTTGCGGTGATGGCCATATCGCCCGCTAAAAAGGGAATATCATCAATAAAGGTTTTATCTATTTTCAATAAATCAACGGGGAAATATTTGAGATACGCCAACGATGAATAGCCTGTACCAAAATCATCAATAGCAAAGCGCACACCTTGTTCATGAAGACCATTAAGAATAGACAGCGCGTGCTGTTGATTTTCCATTAAGCCACTTTCGGTGATTTCTAATTCCAGATACTCAACGGGAAAGCCTGACTCCAGCAATACTTGAGTAACCAGCGCGTTAATATCACTGCGGCTAAATTGATGCTCCGAAACATTAACTGCCAAGGTAATAGCAGGTAAACCTTGATCTAACCATTGCCGACCTAGCCTACAGGTTTCTCGTAGCACCCATTCACCCAGAGCAACAATTAAACCTGTGTCCTCAGCAAGTGGAATCAACTCACTGGGCATAATAAAACCATGAATGGGATCATGCCAACGGACTAAGGCTTCGGCACCGATAATACAGCCACTATTAATGTCGATTTGGGGTTGAAAATAAACCTGTAGTTCTTGCTGTTCAATGGCGTGACGTAAACGAGCTTCCAATGCAATCCGTTCACGCGCTTTTTCGGTTAATTCATCAGAAAAATAAGCAAAGCAACCGCGTCCTGATGCTTTAGCATGATAGAGAGCCGTATCCGCATTATCCATGAGTGTTTCTACGGTGTGACCGTGCTGTGGATAAAGAGCAATACCAATACTAGCTCCGATAGTGACACTGTAATGTTCGACCAGTATAAAGGGTTGTTTTAAGCTAACAATAATATCATCAGCAACCCGCGCCACATTTTCATAATGGTTGATATTTTCCATTAGAATGATAAATTCATCGCCCCCTAAACGTGCCACTGTATCCACTTCACGCACACAGGCTTTAATGCGTATTGCTACTTGTTGTAATAATTTATCCCCTGCCGCATGACCAAAATTATCATTAACGACTTTAAATTTATCTAAATCCATCATTAATACAGCCATCAGATTACCTGTGCGATGATTACTATCAATGCCGTGTTCGATGCGCATTTGTAGCAATCGGCGATTCGCTAACTGTGTTAAATGATCATAAAAAGCTAAGTTATTAATATGCTCCTCGGCAACTTTGCGTTCAGTAATGTCTTCCACCATTACCATAATATAATCGACTTCACTATTGGGCTTACGAACGCAACGCACGACTAACTTAGTGGGAATAATTTTGCCAGTGCGACTAACAAAACGTTTTTCTAACGAGTAACCATTAATCTCATTCGCTAACAAGCGTTCAAATTGTTCAACATTAGCAGCTAAATCATCTGGATAGGTCAGTTCAGCCCACGTCATACGACGTAATTCTTGTTCTGAGTATTCCATCATGTCACATAAACATTGATTAATACGCATCCAGCCTTTTTCAGGTGATGTAATTGCCAAGCCGACTAAATCCAATTCGTAAAATGCGCGTAATTGTTCTTCATCTTGTTTGCGGTCAGTAATATCAGTCGATATGCCACATAAGCCATAAATAGTGTCGTCATCAAAGCGTAACGGTTGTTTGACAGTAAGATAGGCAGTACAACGAGAACCATCTTCGCTGACATTTACTTCTTCACGCGCGATACGCTCACCCTGTTCAATGACACGACTATCATTAATATGTAAATTAGCGGCAGTGTCACTGTCAAAAAAATCGCTATCGGTTTTACCTATGATAGCGTCCAGTGGTTGCTTAAACAGTTCCCGCACTAAGCGATTCGCATACTGATAACGATAGTCTTTGTCTTTGATGTAAATATAGGCTTCAACATTGTCGAGAATAGTATTCAGTTTATTTTCACTATCACGCAGTTGTTGTTCTACTTGTTTGCTCTCAGTAATGTCACGGGTAACAGACAATAATGCAGTGATATGACCATCACTATTACGCAAAGGCACGGCACGAGTTTCCAGCCAGCGATATGTTCCCTTAAGCCCGCGTATTTCAAACTCAAGATTGCCAGACCCACCATTGAATACTTGTCTTGTTAATGCCATGAACGCAGCCCTATATTTTGGCAGTACAATTTCTTGTATATTCTGACCGATGACTGACTGCTCAGAATCCGCTTCAATAATCGCCAAGCCAGCAGGATTCATCTGTAATAACGACCCGTTTGCCGCCAGTAACTTCAAACATTCAGGCTGTGTTTCAATAATAGTACGCATTTTTAGTTCACTTTCTTGCTGTGCCATCCGTGCTTGTTCGCGCTCAGCTTCAATCTGTGCAAGATTAACCTGCTTTTCTAATAACCAGCCCAATACACTGTTTTTTGAGGCAGTTGGGATTGAATTAGCCCATAAAAAATCCTTGTTACCAAAATGAGAGATACAGAGTTGCAATTGATCCACAGAACAGCCCAACACGGCGTACAAAGCCCGATCGGCAAGCACCAGCGTCAACAGCAATAGAAAACCAAAGACAATAAACAATATCCATAAGAGTGTTGAGGTACTTTCGGCGGAGCGAACAGTTTTTAGTGTGCGCTGCTCTATCATCAGATTGAATTTACCGATGGGCTGCATCATGTTCGCCTTGGCTTGAAAATAAGTTGGGGAATATAACAACTCTATGGCTTTGCGGCGATTATCATCAGTGAGTGGTTGAGTGGCTTCGATTAACGCCATCGTGGCGAATTCATCGCGTATCAATTGATCGGAATTGTGCTTTACTTGCGCCAATTTAGCAAATTCTGCGGCGGTAAAATGAGCTTGCTGCATGAGTTCAAGCAAGGAAATTGACTCACCTTTAGCGCGTGGTCGGCGGTTGCCTGCCAACACAAAATCCCAATAAACATCTTCATAGCTTAATGGACGTGGTCTTTTACCCTCACGAATGGCGATAATTTCCAGATAGTGCTGCTTGTAAATAGGATTACCCGTTGCCACATAACTGCGTACTGTGTTGGTGAGATCATCAGACGAATGGCGTAATTCATCTGCCAATAAAAATGCCTGCAAGCGCGACTCGTTAGCTAGACCTATCTCTTTTTCTGAGTGGATATAAAAGCCAAGGCTAAGAGACAAGATGACAAACATCCCCAAGACTAGCCAAAGACTGCGTGTGAACCTCAATAAGTTTTTGTTGTACTTAGTCATTTAGTGTTTGATTAGTGAGTAATGGGTACAATGTAAAAGACGCTGCATTACAACGTCTCCACAATACCCATTGTTCATGGACAATATCAATATATTACTCTAACGCCGATTACGTCTGCGCCAAACAAAAAAGCCTGTCACCAGTAATAACACAGGCACAATAATTAAAAAGCCAAAGCTCAGCACTGCAATCGCGGTTGGACTTAATTGTAAATTCCCATCGGGTGTCGTTGTAGAGGGAATATCAATAAATTTATCATCATGAATCAGCCAGTTCACTAGCCTTAAACCCATGTCTAAATTGCCAACATTGCCGATATAAGTATTCGATAAAAAGTCGCCATCACCCACCACGACAATACGCTGTTCGGTATTTTTAATCGGTCGAGTTAACGCGTAAGCAAAATTTAACGGCCCTGATCGCTCAACACTGCCTGCATCAAAGCGGATTTTTCCTGATACCACCTCTGTTTCTGTCCACGACTGTTTAGCACTACTCAATAAGGCTTCTGCTTTAAATGGACTGGTTAAAGCTGAATCCAAGGCGGCAGTCACAGGATAGACAGTGATAGTCTGAAAACCTTTAGTAATCGGATGCTTAGTATATTCGCTTGCCAATACAAAACTAGGGTCATCAATGCCATACAGCTTGGATTGTCCATCAACTAAAACACCCGCTAATACACGAATACCTAACCAATCCAACACAGGATTTAGATGGGTATTATTAGGATCAGTCAGTAATAACAGATTGCCACCGTTGTCGATATATTGCTTAATGAGCGTCAATTCACCTGCCATTAACGGCACAGCAGGTGCGGAAATCACCAGTAACTTAGAATGATCAGGAATTGCCTGCACAGTCGCTAGATTAAGTGGTTGGGCTTTAATTTTATGCTGATCCAAGGCTTTACCAAACGAGCCAAAATCACAATTAGCGATACCCTTGGCAGCCCGTTCACCATGCCCAGTTAAAAACGATACCCAACGTTCATTGGCATTCGCCAGTTGCAATAAGGCGTTAGTTAATGACGCTTCATCCATAAAAATTAAGCGTTCAATACGGCCTTGATAATCGATAAGAATGCCGCCTTCTGAACCGATACTCAACTCACGGGTTTTTTCAGGGATAGAGGCAGGATCAATAAACGTTAAACTCACATCGGCTTTGTACTCACTATAACGCGCCACGAGTTGTTCACTTTGCCGCCGAATGGCCGCATCTTTTTTCAGGTACGCAGTAATTTGTACTTTATCAGACAGATTGGCTAATACTTTTTGCGAGGCTTCAGAGAGCGTATTACTGGCATTACTGGTAATGTCAATTTGTTCACTAACCCGCTGTGTTAATGCCGCTAAGCCAGCTATTAAGGCTATGAATGCCCAGGTAAGCAGCGTATTTTTTAAGCGTGCTGGTAATTTCATAGCCGCTCCTTGTCCAAACGGCGAATGCTGAGCAGTAGAAACAGGCTAATAAACAGGAAAAAATAGCTAATGTCAGCGGTATTAATTAGCCCGCTTTGAATGTTCTGAAAATGCCTGAGTATCGACAAATACGCCAACAACTCACTGTGTTTATCGGCTAAACCTGCCGACCAATCCAAAATCCACAGCACAAATAAGCCACCAAACGCGCCCATTGCTGCCACTGTCGGATGACTCGCCACACAGGACATGAATAAGCCGATGGATGCAAACGCACTAACTAATAATAATAACGCCAGTAAATTGGCAAACAATTTACCAAAATCCAGCGAGCCACCAATCAGTAACGATAAGGGCATCAGCGTAATCAGCCCGACAATCAGGGCTAATAAACCTACACTGCCTAAGTATTTTCCGATGATAATCTCTGCATTAGACAGTGGCGCGGACAGTAACAGTGTCAGAGTTTTATGACGACGTTCTTCACAAATTAACCGCATCGTTAATAGCGGAGTAACCAATAACAAAATAATCCCTGCGTTACCAAACAAGGGCGTAACCGTTATATCGGTCAAGCTAGGCGCGTTGTCCATCGTCGCCAATTGCGGTTGTAGCATGGTGAAATTTTCTACCTGCGTTAAAAATAAAAACGCCAATATGAATTGCAAAATGGCTAAAATTGTCCACGCTAAAGGGGATAAAAATAGGGTTTTAAATTCACGGGCAGCAATGATTAAAATTAGGTGCATAGGTCACCAAGAAATTAAGAACGAGACCTGCGAGGTTTTAAAAACCTCGCAGGTCTTTGTGAACGGTTGAAGCCTCATAAATCCTCCGCTAACGGCGTTTGCATAAGCTCAATAAAAATAGCTTCCAGTGATTTTTCCGCAGGTAGCTCCTCAATCCGCGCACTCAACACACAAGCCCCTTGCCGAATAATCAGCACATCAGTACACAACTCTTCGACTTCTGACAAAATATGCGTGGAAAAAATAACCCCGTGTTCTTGCCCTAACTCGCGTATCAAATGACGAATTTCTATGATTTGTAACGGATCAAGCCCCACAGTCGGCTCATCGAGAATAATCACATCGGGATTATGTACAATGGCTTGAGCAATACCAATGCGTTGCTGATAACCTTTAGATAGATTAGCAATCAGACGGTCGGCAACATCGGTTAAGCCACAACGGGTTTCAGCTAGTGTCACTGCGGTGGTGATGTCCGCTTTAGGTACACCATGCAGTTGAGCGCAATAACGTAAAAACTCATTAACACTGAGTTCTTTATACAGTGGCGGCGTATCAGGCACATAACCTAAACTGCGTTTAGCTAATTTAGCTTGTGTTTGCATATCAAAACCGTTGATATGAATCGCGCCACTGCTGGGCGCGAGATTGCCGCATAGCATTTGCAAAGTGGTGGTTTTGCCCGCGCCATTAACGCCTAAAAAGCCGATTATCTGCCCTTTTTTCAATTCAAAACTGACATTATTAACGGCACACTGTTTGCCGTAATAACGGGTGAGTTGCTTGGCATTGATTAAAGTTGTCATTACCGTATCTGTTTTAATAACTGCTCTAATTCGGCTTGCATTTTTTTCCGCGCAAACAAAAACTTCCAGCGTGTTCCGCCGCATTGTTTCCATAACAACGCTGAACGAATACCCGCTAACAAACACGCACGGATTTTATTAGCAATATCGGCTCTCTCTAAATAATCAGAGTCGCCGTTTACCATAATACGCGGCTGCAAGGTACTCAATGTTTCCTGATAGACATTCCCCAGATTGGCAAATACATTTTCATGCAATAAACCAAATTGATCGGCTTGGATTTGCACTTTAACAATACCTGCTTGAATGGTTTTCAGCATTTGCGGTTCTTGCGCTATGCGATTTTCTAAAAAAACCAAAGACGCACAATAACGCGCTTGCTGTGGCTCGGCGATTTTATAACCTGTCATCTGCTCGCTTAGTTGTTCTAAGCCCAGTTTTAAATTAGTCAGCCCGCCATAAATATCCAACACACTGTCAGAATCTATTTTTAAAATACTGGTCATACTGGATTCTAGTGCGACAGGCTCAGCTTTTCCCGTGGAAGCGAGTTGCTGAACTAAAGCGGCGGCTTGGGCGATGCCTGCTAAGGCGATGGTTTGATTGGTTAGGGTTTTAAGTTGCATAGAATCTCGATTAAAACTTGTTGATTGCTTAAACTCGGTGCAGATAAATCTGCACCTACATTTTATGCGTAATTAATACAATTAGGATGGCCTGAGGTACGAAGCCAATCAATCGCAACAGATGGGCTATTTCCAATCTTCATGAGCCAGTTTGTGATAACCACGTTTTTCTATAAATTGCAGAAACTCTTTTTTATCCGTTGTTGGAAATTCAACTTGTATTTCATCCGATAATTTTTTTAACATCATATCGCCAATTGAATCTGCAAATTTACCGCGTAGGGCTTTTTCATACCATCGCAGTAAATCGCTTTCAGTGACTATGCTTTGGATTTTCGACTTCCAACCCAGTTGATTAAGCAAGGAAATGATGATTTTCTGCTCCGTATCTTTGCATACAATAACAATACGGTCGGCTGATACCGATGAAACGATGTTTTCTGCCAACTCTTCCGTTAAAGACAGATGTTTGATTTGTATCGCTAGACCAAAATTCGCCCCACGGTCAGCGGCATTGGTAACGCCAACACGGTTTATTCTGGCTTTAAGATTTATTGTCGTTTGCGCTGGAGTCAGTTGAATAACGCTTTTCGCAAAATCGGAAAATTCGTTGAGAATATCAGTTTTATCAGGATTTATGCTAACGGCAACTGAAATTTCAAGTGCCTCAACTAGCGTGGCGAATAAAGCATAAACAATAATTTCATACACCTTGTCGATACTTTGGCGTAATCCTGCTTCATGCCAAAATAGTGCCAAAAATTCGTCCAGTTTAAAGTTGCTTTTATCGTGTGTTACACAATAATCCAAACCTGTAGTCATTTGATTAAAACGCTGTAGAAACTTGCGATAAATATAGGCTTCAACGATACCGTTTGTCGCTCTATTTTCTTTGCCAAGTATGTCTAAAACAGCGGGCGGAACGGCATTATCGTTAAAAACATCATCTTGATAACGTGCTGATGAGGTACTGGTTCTGCCTAAAAATTGAATACAAATTACGTCGTGCCACTTTTTTGATTTTGTGCGATACGTTGTCAAATCTGAAAGTGTAATGTCTTGTTCTATTCGGTCACGATAAAGAATTTCAGCGATTTGTATGGATTTATCAAGATGCACCCGCGCTTTATCAATCACTTTATCTAATGCTTGTTTAGCTTCTACAGTATTCATACTTCTAATTCAGGTAAGCGTAATTGTGTTAGTTGTGCTTTAAAAGCCTTTTGTGCCTGTAACGCTTTTATCATTTCACCCGCTATCGCTTTAATCACAGGCACAGATACTGAATTACCTGCCACTTTGCGTACACCTGAATAAGGCAACACAATTTTAAAATCATCAGGGAAACCTTGTAAGCGTAGCATTTCTCTAGCCGTTAAACGTCGCACACCATTAACTACCAGATAGTTATAACTGCCGCCTGCTCTTAACGCGCACGAATAAGGCAATGCTGAAATATTACCGCCAATATTTTCATGCCATATTGACGGAAACGGTGGCGTTCCTTTTACGGCATTCAAGCGTTTTTGTTTGATAGTTTCAGACAGAAAATAACTAGGCTCAATAGCACCATCATTTTCTAATAGTTCGCTTAACGGTTGGTAATAACCTAACGGTGTTGGAAAATCAAAATGTACGGGTTGTAAAAAACCAACAATATAAATGCGCTCACGTTTTTGTGGTAAGCCAAAAGCTAACGAATTAAATACACGGCTATAAACGGTATAGCCTAGATTTTTTAATTTTTCCAATATCACTGTAAATGTTTGACTATTATCGTGTGTCATTAGACGTTTGACATTTTCTAATAAGAAAGCACGCGGTTTTTTAATTTCTAATATTTTTTCAATACTAAAAAATAATGTGCCGCGTGTATCGGCAAAACCTAAACCTTTGCCTGCAATACTAAACGGCTGACAAGGAAAACCCGCTAATAAAATATCGTGATTAGGAATATCACTAGGTGCAATTAAATTAATATCACCGTGTGGTATGTCACCAAAATTGGCAGCATACATTTTTTGTGCATCGTTATCCCATTCAGAGGAAAACACATTTTCACAGCCGTGTGTTTCAAATCCTAAACGGATTCCGCCGATGCCTGCAAATAAATCAATAGTTTTGTACATTATGTTTTTATCAGAAAAATACGAGCTTTATTAGTATTAAATCCAGAAATACATCTGCGAGGTCTTTGAGACCTCGCAGGTTTGAATGAAACATTAATCCTTAACCCAACCGTCTCTCAATGTCACAGTGCGATTAAATACCAACTTACCATCGACACTATCAACCGCATCTAAATAAAAATAACCCGTGCGTTCAAACTGATAACGGTTATCCACACTGGCAGCCGCTAAACTGGCTTCAACGCGGCAAGCACTCAACACTTCTAAAGAATCGTGATTAATAACATCCAAGAAGTTTTCTTCGCTATCAGGTTGCGGCACGGTGAATAAACGACTGTATAAACGGATTTCAGCAGGTTGAGAATGTGCTTCTGAGACCCAATGAATCACGCCTTTGACTTTGCGTCCTTCGGGGTTTTTGCCTAAGGTTTCCGTGTCATAAGAACAACGTAATTCAATAATCTTGCCGTCTGCGTCTTTGATAACTGCATCACAACGCATCACATAAGAACCGCGTAAGCGAACTTCGCCGCCTTCAATCAGTCGTTTGTATTTTGGTGGTGGGATTTCAGAAAAATCATCCTGTTCAATCAGAATGACTTTAGAAAACGGCACAATACGTTTGCCGAGTTCATGACGTTGCGGATGATTGCTGACCTCTAGCTCCTCAATACAATCATCGGGATAATTAGTAATCACCACGCGCAAAGGTTGCAACACCGCCATTGCCCGCAAGGCGTTTTCGTTTAAATCTTCGCGTATGCAGTATTCCAACACGCCCATTTCTATCCACGAATTTTGTTTAGTCACGCCGATGCGTTCACAAAAATCACGGATAGCTTTAGGGGTAAAACCCGCACGGCGTAACCCTGCAATCGTGGGCATACGCGGATCATCCCAACCGTTGACGTGTTTTTCCATCACGAGTTGGTTTAATTTACGTTTGCTGACAATGGTGTATTCCAATTGCAAACGGGCAAATTCAATTTGTTGTGGATGACAAGCAATGTCGATGTTATCCAATACCCAATCATACAATGGGCGGTGGTCTTCAAATTCTAAAGTACATAAAGAATGGGTAATGCCTTCGAGTGCGTCAGAAATACAGTGCGTGTAATCGTACATCGGATAAATACACCACGCATCGCCTGTGCGGTGATGATGCACACGGCGAATACGATACAGCGCGGGATCACGCATATTAATATTCGGTGATGCCATGTCGATTTTAGCGCGTAATACATACTGACCATCGGCGAATTCACCTGCTCGCATTCGTGTGAATAAATCCAGACTTTCTGCAATGGGGCGGTTACGGTTGGGGCTGTCTTGCCCTGCTTCGGTCAATGTGCCACGCAGAGTACGCATTTGTTCAGCGGTTAAATTATCAATATAAGCCAAGTCCTTTTCAATCAACTGCACTGCATATTGATACAGCTGTTCAAAATAATCTGAGGCATGATACAAACCTGACCATTGAAAACCTAGCCACTGCACATCACGCTCGATGGATTCCATGTATTCGATGCTTTCTTTTTCGGGATTAGTATCGTCAAAACGCAGATTACAAGTGCCGTTGTTTTCGATAGCGGTGCCAAAATTTAAACAAATGGATTTTGCATGACCGATATGCAGATAACCATTGGGTTCAGGCGGAAAACGCGTGGCAACGTTGCCGTTATGTTTGTTGGTTTTTAAATCATTGGCGATGATTTGGCGAATAAAATTGGCAGGCAAGTTAGTTTCGTTGGTAGACATGAAATTTTTTTAAATGTAATGAAGGAGTCAGCGGCAAAAGCGCGATATTTGAACAACTGCGATTATACCCTGCACGGTCAAGGTTTTGAAAAAGTGATTTGAGTGTAGACCTGCAAGGTTTTAAAAACCGCCGAGGTCTGAGTCTAAAAGTGGTTTTATGCACAGAAAGAATCAATGACTGGTAGTGGGTTAAATCTGTGATGATAGATTAAAATCACGGGCAGAATAAAATCACACTTACCTAAAAGACCTTATGAGCTGCTACCAAGAAATCACCTGTCCATTCTGTAAAAGTAACCAGATTGGCAAGTCAGGACGCAATGCAAC
>SHZG01000115.1 GCA_009692395.1 Methylococcales bacterium
TTACCTTGTACAACCTCGCAACACGTCTCGTGTCGCCCAAGCACAGACCCCCAGTTCCTGTTGTATCCAGTTCATTGCTATCATCGGTTTGTTAGTTCAAATTATCTTACTGTACCGCATTGTGGGAAGTTGTGGGTAATCGTGTGAGTGATGATAGGTGATGTATCAGAAAATTCAAGCAAGCTCGGAATAGTTAAAATCGGTACGCGAATATAAGTAAGTAGCAAAATGACAATCACAAAAGGCAGTGTTGTCAGCATTAATTTCCATTTCATCATGATGAATATTTTTTAAATACAGGGTGGATGTGGGTAGATATAGCTAACCGTTAATAAAATGATTACAAAACCGTTCGCACTGAGCCTGTCGAAGTGTGAATGTGGTTCGACAAGGCTCTCATGAGCTTGTCGAATGGCTCACCACAAACGGTATTATTTTATTGTGCGTTAGCTCTAGTTGAATTGAAAGTCTAACTGCTGACTGTATTACAAAATCTCAGGCAGAAAAAACTCACTAACCAGCATTTGCTGATGTTTAATCGCATACACGGTGCGTCTGCCCCATATCGGTTGCTTAATATGGGCGACATCCAAGGCGTTGAGTGTCCACTCATTAGGATTAATCAAGCTCACATCCATAGCGATACGTTCTAAGTGCGGATAGGAAAAAATCACTTCGCCTAAGGGGCGCGTACCTAACTTGGATAAGCTACGGTTGGCAATTGTGATAGTCGAGGCGGGAATAATGGTTCTGGCTAAAATCAGTGGTTTTCCATTAGCGTGTAATAGCACTTCGCGGGTTAAACACACACGTTGTTCATGCAAACCCAATAATTGTCGTTCTGTTAAAAACGGCACGCGCCATTGTTGAAACAATACTTTCACTGCCACTGCATCGCCATAAGTAGCGCGTAATCGCTGGGTAAGTGAGCCTGCTTCGAATGTCCACGCCTGCACGGCTTCAGGGAGTTTATGGCGTGTCCCGTGTCGGTTTTCTTGCCATAAGGGTTCTTTGTTGAATAACACACTGTTGGTAGTCAAACGGGCTTAAACCTCTGCGTAATTAGTAGACACACCCAGCCAGCGATCACATAAGGGCTGTACGGCGTGGGGTGTGTCGATAAAAAATTGTTCGCCGATTTGTTGGATGATGTCCAATAAATCGGCATCTCTGGCTAAATCAGCCACTTTAAAATGAATTTGTCCTGTTTGGCGCGTTCCCATGACATCACCCGGCCCGCGTAGTTGCAAATCTTTTTCAGCAATCACAAAACCGTCGTTGCTGTCGCGTAAAATGCCTAAGCGTTGCCGTGCGGTGTCTGATAACGGCGATTGATACATCAATAAACAATAGCTGTCATCCGCGCCACGCCCGACACGTCCGCGTAGTTGATGCAACTGTGATAAGCCTAGGCGTTCAGGATTTTCAATTATCATTAAGCCTGCATTCGGCACATCAACGCCGACTTCAATCACCGTGGTAGCAACTAATAAATCCAGCTCGTGATTTTTAAATGCCTGCATGATGGCATCTTTTTCTGCGGATTTCATGCGTCCATGAATAAGCGCGATACGCACAGCGGGCAAGGCTTGCATTAATAGTTCAGCAGTTTTTTCGGCGGCTTCACATTGCAGAACTTCCGATTCTTCAATCAGGGTACACACCCAATAGCCTTGGCGTTTTTTATCCACCCAATGATTAATTCTATCAATCACACTGTCACGGCGTTCGGCTGGAATGACGCTGGTAACAACAGGCGTTCGATTGGGTGGCAGTGCATCAATGATGGATATATCTAAATCGGAATATTGCAACATGGCAAGCGTGCGGGGAATTGGGGTAGCAGTCATGACTAATTGATGGGGGCGTAGTCCTGCTTGTTGCCCTTTATCGCGGAGAGCCATGCGTTGATGCACACCAAAGCGGTGTTGTTCATCAATAATAATTAAACCCAGTTTGTGAAACTGTACGCTGTCTTGAAATAAGGCATGAGTGCCGACAATAAGCCCCGCTGAACCATCGGCTAAGGCTTGCAAAGTCGCGGCGCGTGGTTTGCCTTTTAACTGCCCTGTTAAATACACGACTTGGGTTTGAAAACTGGCAAACCACGCGCTGAAATTGCGGTAATGTTGTTCTGCGAGTAATTCAGTCGGTGCCATCACGGCGACTTGATAACCCGCTGTCAACGCCAACAATGCCGCATAAGCTGCCACTACGGTTTTACCTGAACCCACATCACCTTGTACTAAGCGCATCATTGGATGTGATGAAACACAATCGGCTTCAATTTCGGCAATCACTCGTTGTTGTGCGCCTGTTAAAGCAAACGGTAAGGAACGCAAAAAATGCGCTTTACTGTTTTCCAGCGCGGGGCTAAAAAACGACGGAGCTTGCCAAACTTTCGCCGATACTTTGGATTTTTTCAAGCTCAAATAATGACTGAGTAATTCTTCAAATGCCAAGCGTTTCAACGCAGGTAAACTTCCATTTTGTAACGCTACCATCGACACCGATTCATCGGGCGCGTGTAGCGTGTGGATTGCCTCTAGCAATGACGGATATTGATAACGTTGTAACAGTTCAGCGGGAATCCAATCTTCCAATAATTCGACTTCATTCAAGGCTTGTTTAACCGCTTTGCGCAACGTCAGTTGACTTAAACCTTCGGTCAACGGATACACTGGCGTTAAATGGTTTTCGGGAATATAACTTTCACGGTTAGCCAGCACACGGTATTCAGGATGCACCATTTCCAACCCCGCATAACCGTGGCGCACTTCGGCAAAACAACTCAGCCACGTTCCCGCTTTCATCGTATTGTGTTGGTCGGCACTGAAATGAAAAAACTTCAACGACAGAAAACCCGTGCCGTCACTAATGCGACAAATCAGGCTTTTACGCCCTTTGTTCAACACATCAATAAAGTCCACTTTGCCGCAAATCATCACTGTCATACCTGCGGTCAGTGAGCCGATAGGATGCACGCGGGTTCGGTCTTCATACCGTAGTGGCAGATGAAAAATTAGGTCTTGAATAAGGCGAATACCTAATTTATGCAAACGGTTGACGGTTTGCGCCCCAACTCCCGTTAAAGTAGCAACTGGTTGAGTGAGTGTGTGCGGGGTTTTCATTTAAGCCTTAATTAAGAAGCAGGATACTCTTGCGGTTTCAACACCATAATGGCATCCATCTCTACGCCTGCCCCTTTGGGTAATGCCGCCACGCCAATCGCGGCTCGTGCGGGATACGGTTCATCAAAATACTTCGCCATAATTTCATTCACAATGGGAAAATGCACTAAATCGGTCAAAAATACATTGAGCTTAACAATATCAGAAAAATCACCCTCAGCGGCTAACGCAACGGCTTTTAGATTGTCAAAAACTTGGGTAATTTGCGCAGCAATATCGCCTTCAATCAGCATCATGGTTTCAGGAATTAACGGTATCTGACCAGAAAGATATACCGTGCGATCTACTTTAACCGCTTGTGAATAAGTACCTATGGCTTGTGGTGCATCAAGAGTTTGAATAATAGTTTTCATGGTGAATCCTGTTGTAACAAAAAGGGGAATTATTATAATACTTTAGCGGTATTCAACGTTGATTTTAAGCAATAAAAAATAACAATTACACTGATAATAATCCAAATACCGCCCCATAATATAGTTGCGCCACCTGTATATTCAGCTAATAAATAGGCATCGGAGGGTAAATTACTACGAGAAATAGTATCGCTATAAATATCTAACGGCGCGTATAGCATACTGGTTAAGCCAATAACTCTAAGCGCGAAATCATTATAGTGTTCAGCAAGATAGGTTGCCATTAATAACATCACGCCGCCAGTTAATAAACCGAATAACCAGCTAAATAAACTGCGCGATAAGAACACCGTGATAAGAATCATGCTGATAGCTAATATCTTCATAATAGTTTTATCATAATTACTTTTGACACTGGCAAGGTAAATAACCACGCCCCAGAGTAATGAGCCTATATAACCCGCTGATAAGATAATAAAACGATTACCACCTAGCGAAATAACATGACCGCCTTGCTCTTTATTAATAACTAATTCTTTAACCGTGCCACCTGTTAATAAAGTGGCTAATGCGTGTGATGATTCATGAAAGAATACGACCAATAGTTTTAATGGATAGAGAATAGAATAATCCCAAGCAATAACAATTAATCCTACTGTTAGAATAAGCGTACCGAGTTGTTTCATTGATTATTAGACAATTAAATTTTTACAATATAGTGCATAATAGATAACATCCATTAAAGGGATGTTATCTATAAAAATATGATAGATATAATTATTTATCATCTAATTTTGTCCAACGTAACCGATTAGCATTCGTCACCACTGTGACCGATGACATTGCCATTGCCGCGCCTGCAATCATCGGATTTAATAATACCCCGAACAACGGATATAACAAACCAGCGGCAAGCGGAATACTGAGTGTATTGTAAATAAATGCACCGAATAGGTTTTGTTTAATATTAATTACCGTGGCTTTCGATAAGGCAATGGCTTCAGGAACTTTGAGTAATGAGCCTTGCAAAATCACCACATCGGCACTTTCAATTGCCACATCTGTTCCTGTACCAATTGCAAAACCAACATTGGCTTGCGCTAATGCGGGGGCATCATTAATACCATCACCAACCATGCCGACAATCTCGCCGAGTCGTTGTAATTCTTTGACGACCGCCGCTTTATCTGGCGGTAATACTTGCGCTCTTACTTCGCTAATACCCGCTTGCTTAGCGATTGCTTGGGCAGTAATTGAGTTATCGCCTGTGACCATAATGACGCGAATACCTAAGTGTTGCAGGTGCTGCACAGCGGCGGCTGAATCTTTTTTAATCGGATCAGACACGGCAATAATACCCACCACGCGTTGATTGACTGCTAATAACATCGGCGTTTGCCCTAAGTGAGCGAATTGTTCCAGTTGTGCGGTGTATTCGACCGTTGATAGGTTATGCTCTGCCATTAACGCGGTGTTGCCGAATAATATTGCTTGGTCGTCAATTTGTCCGCTAACCCCATGACCTGCACTGGCGGCAAAGTGGGTGACTTTAGTGAGTGGCAGTTGTTTTTGTTCAGCGGCAGCAATAATTGCGGCGGCTAACGGGTGTTCTGAACCTGATTCAATACTGGCAGCAAGTTGTAAAACTGCGTCTTCGCTCAAATCAGCCAGCGTGGTAATCGCAGAAACCGTGGGTTTGCCTTCGGTGACTGTGCCTGTTTTATCCAGCACCAAGCAAGTGATTTTACCCGCGCTTTGCAGTGCATCACCTTTACGAATCAAAATACCTGATTGCGCGGCTCTTCCGACTGCCACCATCACGGAAATAGGTGTCGCTAAACCTAATGCACACGGGCAAGCAATCACCAGCACCGTCATGGAAGTGACAAATGCGTAACCTAAGGAGGGGTCAGGGCCAACCGCGTACCACATGAAAAAGGTGAATACCGATAACGCGACCACCGCTGGTACAAATACCGCCGAAATTCTATCCGCTAACCGCGCAATTTCAGGCTTGCTGCTTTGCGCTTGCCGTACACTATTAATGATTTGCGCTAAGGCAGTATCGCGACCAATACGCGTTGCCATAAATAAAAAACTGCCCGTTTGATTCATCGTACCTGCTACCACCTGCATACCCACGGTTTTTTCCACGGGTAATGATTCACCCGTCAGCATGGATTCATCAACGCTGGAATGTCCTTCAATCAATACGCCATCCACGGCGATTTTTTCACCCGGCCGCACGCGTAAGGTTTCACCTAAACCGACGTGTTCGATGGCAATATCGAGTTCTTCGCCGTCTCTAATCACGCGAGCGGTGCGCGGTTGTAAGCCTATGAGTTGTCGAATTGCTGATGAAGTACGCCCTCTGGCGAGTGTTTCTAAACCCGTGCCTAAATTGATAAAGGCTAAAATAACCACCGCCGCTTCAAAATACGCATGAGTGGCTATCACAGGCAACAGGGCTTGATAATCAATGACAATACAGGAATATATCCACGCCGAACCCGTGCCTAAGGCAATCAGCGTATCCATATTAGCTTGTTTTAACAGTAAGGATTTAACCGCGCCTTTATAAAAATGTTCGCCTGAATACGCCATGATAGCCAAAGTAATCAGCGCGATAATCACCCAAAACCACCACACACTCATATCAGGCATCCAGCCCAGCATATCAATCAGCATTAAAAATGCACCAAAGCCGCCCGAGACTTTAGCTTTTGTCATTAGCTGTTGATAACGCTGCTGTTCTTGTTGTTCTTGTTCAGCGGGGTCTTCAAAACCTTCCATAATGGCGGCATCAAAGCCCGCGTCTTTAACGGCTTGCTTTAACTGTTCAGGATCGCTATTGCCCTTGACTAACGCGGAATGATCAGCAAAATTAACCGTGACTTCGGTGACACCCGCAACGGCAGTTAACGCACCTTCGACTGCGCCAACACACCCCGCACAGCGCATTCCTAAAATGGATAAGCGAATGCCCTCCGCTGTTTGATCTTGAGACATAAAACCCCCTAAACAATGAGTTACTGATAAAAAGCCATAGTCCACGAAAAGCACGAAAGGCACGAAAAAATCAAAGCGAATGTGTCTTGTCCACGCGTTAAATAATACACACTATAATTTTTTTAGTCTTTTTCGTGCTTTTCGTGTCTTTCGTGGACAAAAATATTCTTGTGCGTAATATCAGTGAGTTACTCGACGGTGAAACCCGCTTGAGTGATGACGCTGTTAATCGCATCCAAATTAACTTTGTCGCCGTCAAATTCAACCGTGACTTCATTGGTTTGAAAAGACGGAGTCACCGAGCTAACGCCCTCAACTGCTAGTAATTTGCCTTTAACGTTGGATTCACAGCCGCCACATTTCATACCTGTCACGGTTAATACGCTAGATTCTGTCATTTTGTACTCCTAGAATAAAATTAATAACGAGTTAATCATACTCGATATGGTGAAATTATAAATTTTTAGAAAAAATTCGGCGCGTATAAATGACTAAAACCGCCGACATCTTGAAGACCTCGGCGGTTTATTGATAACGTCGAACTTAAAAACGTTGCAGTATAGCCAAAGCAAAATAAAATGATTTAAAAGAGCTGAGAGAACAGTGTATCAGTGGAGCAGTTTTTCTTTCTTCTAAGTGCTTTAGCTTGCGCCCATTTGTGTTCAATAGGATTTAAGTCAGGTGAATAAGGCGGCAAGAATTCC
>SHZG01000116.1 GCA_009692395.1 Methylococcales bacterium
AATGGCAAGAACGGTAAAGCCATTGTTTGCGCTGCCATGCATAAGCTCATTCATCTTGCTTTTGGCGTTCTTAAATCAGGCAAGCCTTTTGACCCCAAATATGCAGGATAAATATGGCTTGCTTTTATTTAATCAAGACGGTATCTATGCACTAACCCGTAACCCGTAATGATTGAATCACATACGGCTATCGCCTATTGCGCCGTACGAGCTTTGTCATTAGGATACGAAATATGAAAACCAGTAGATTAGGTTGCTGTCTTTTTCTTATGAACTATTCCTCACTCATAATAAACGCCTGTCCTTGTGGTGAGCCGTTAGCTGACAGGCATAAATTGGGGGTGTTTCTAGTCACTGGTTGAAAACCTTGCTTTTCCCCAGATTGTGGCAGCCATTTTAATTGACTACATGGGCTAGACAATGGGCATCCGAAAATAGCAAGGGATTCTGACGCATTCAATAAATATCTGCCTTGTTCGTCTCGGTTTATACTTGCAATTGCTCTAGTATCCACTTGACCACCATGAGGGCATACAATTCTTGCTAATGTAGTTAGGGCGGAGTTCATCGGTGTATCCTCGTGTGTAGTTATTATTTTTCAATAGCTTGAACAGGTTTTTGAAATGTGTTGTCAACGGAAAAGCTAGCCGCATAGATTGGATTGCCGTATTTTTAACAACCCAATATCTTTATAGTATTCCTTGGATTGTGAAAGAGAAACAGCCCACCCTGCACGACTGCGATTTATTTTTTCATTGGTGTTTGGGTCGAAAATAGCGTAGTTGTTAGATGCCAATTTACAAATTTAGCGCACCCCCGCACGCTCCTTTAAATACAAAGAGAAGACGAAATATGGAAGGTCTTTATGCACTCAGCAACGAAACGTTTTGCTCAAAATATCTTACGCTACAAAAACAAGTCGCTGAAAATATCTGGACTGATTTATGGAATGTTGGTATCTCGTTGAGAATTTTGGCGATAAACCTATTGCTGTTGTTTTGCCAGCGCATCTTTTTGGTATCACTGAGCAGCAGGCATTCATAGAACTCGGCTGTGAAGATTGCATTCCTGAGGAAACCGTAAATGGACGGATACTGACTAAGTCGCAGTCCAGAATTATTCTAAGTGCCTGTATTTCCCATTGTTCTGCTATCCATTGGTCATCGCTTGAAGATACTTTTTTTCGTGATCTTGTACAAGCCAATTGGCAGATCACTCAAATAGAAACGACTCAACACAACAATGCACCAACGAGTTACGGGCCATTAATTAATCTGCCATTTGAATCAGAGTCTTGTGACCGTACCCTCTATCCTTGGTGGCTAAGTGCTATTCGTGATTTTAGTTGGGGATTGCTATCGCCAGAAAATACCAATACATTAGCGCGTGCTTTAAAAAATGCAGATGTTGAAGAATGGATTATGCAAACGGTAGATGATGCGATGCAAAAGCATCTCTACTCATTAATCGCATTTATTCAAAAAACCGCAGATGAAAAGCGATGGTTGTTTAGCATGGAATGGGGGACTTAATATTTTGGAATAGCTCGGAAAAACCTTTCTACGCACCACACGCGCTACGAAACTCCGCTAACAATCATACTTGTATTTTAAAATTTTTTCATTTCTCTCTGAGGCAATTTTTATGACTATGCTAGACAATTCCGACCCGCTCAAAAGTTTACTTGAAAATGCCTTGTATTATGAATATACGCAAGCCGCAGATCCTATTGGCTCAGGGGCTATTTCGCAACTTTCTTACACAGAATTTGGCAGTGAATTGCATGAAATAAACTGCACCCGAATTATTCCGCTGGATATAAGTGCGCAATTAGGCTGTGAAAAACCAGCAACCAGCCCCGCACTTTGTGCCAATTTCGTGCGCATAGTGGCGCGAGAAACCTTGACCACTCATTTTAATGCCACATCACAATTATTTTATGTCATAAAAGGCTGTGGACACACTGAGTTTGACGGCATAAATATACCGTGGAACACCGGGGATTTTGTCGTATTGCCTGTTGGTCGAGAAACGAACCATGTGGCGACCACCGATACCACGTTTTACTTGGTGCATGATGAACCGCTGTTACGGTATCTAGGTGCTAAAGCGGATAGCCCACGCTTTAAACCAACGCTTTATACCTCAAAAGACTCACTACGCGAATTGGATAAAGCAAGACAGGAAGCGCGTACTCTGAATCGAAACCGTATTAGTGTGTTACTTGCCAACAAGGCAATGGATCAAACCTTAACGGTGACACATACACTGTGGGCAATGCTTGGCGTATTGCCTAAGGATGCGGTGCAGTTACCGCACTGTCATCAATCTGTGGCGTTGGATTTAATTTTGGAGTGTCAGGCGGGTTGTTATACGTTGCTTGGTACGCAGATTTCTGCACAAGGAAAAATAATCAACCCAATACGCGTCGATTGGAAACCCTATTCAGCCTTTATAACACCGCCTGGTTATTGGCACGCGCATTACAATGAATCGTCTGCGGATGCACATTTATTGCCTATGCAGGATGCTGGCTTACACACTTATTTAAGGAGTTTAGATATTAAATTTGTGCTGCCAAACGGTGAAATATCTAATCCCTAACATTCACTTTTTATCGTTGTTGTATCACGCATAATATTGCCTTATTCATTACGCGCCGCGCTCTTTTATCTCGAACTCCGCTGATGATAGCGTATAATTCTCCCATTCTTTTCATTTTCAAATATCCAGTCTATGTCAATTAGTATTAGAAAAATTACCCACGGTGTTATGGTCGGCAATGTCAAAGTAGGCGGTGGTGCGCCTATTGTGGTGCAGTCCATGACCAATACTGACACTGTTAATATCACTGCCACTGTTAAGCAAATTATTGAGTTAGCAACCGCAGGTTCTGAATTAGTGCGCATTACCGTTAATTCCGAAGAAGCCGCTGCCGCCGTCGCTGAGATTAAAAATAAACTCATTCAACAAAGTTGTACTGTGCCTATCATCGGTGATTTTCATTTTAACGGGCATAAGTTACTGGAAAAATACCCAGACTGTGCCGCTGCATTAGATAAATACCGCATCAACCCAGGTAATGTCGGACGTGGCAAAAGCCGCGATCCACAATTTCAGCAAATGATCGAATTTGCCTGTCAATACGATAAACCCGTGCGTATTGGTGTCAATGGTGGCAGTCTGGATCAATCGGTTGTAACGCGTTTACTGGATGAAAACCGCAGTCTAAAAATCCCTGAACCACTCGCCGCTGTCACACGTAAAGCCATTGTGTTATCAGCATTAGAAAGCGCGGCAAAAGCCGAAGAAATTGGTTTAGGTAAAGATAAAATTATTCTGTCGTGCAAAATCAGCAACGTTCAAGAATTAATCGCTATTTATCAAGATTTAGCCAACCGTTCTGATTACGCCCTGCATTTGGGTTTAACCGAAGCGGGCATGGGTTCAAAAGGTATTGTCTCGTCTGCGGCTGCGTTGTCCGTGTTAATGCAGCAAGGTATCGGCGATACCATTCGTATTTCCTTAACACCCGAACCCGGTGCATCGAGAACGCAAGAAGTCATCGTTGGGCAAGAAATTTTGCAAACGATGGGCTTTCGTTCTTTCACGCCGATGGTTATTTCCTGCCCAGGTTGTGGTCGCACCACTAGCGATTATTTCCAAAAATTGGCAATGGATATTCAAACCTATTTACGCGATCAAATGCCTATCTGGCGCACCCAATACCCAGGTGTGGAAGCAATGGAAATCGCCGTCATGGGTTGCGTAGTCAACGGCCCAGGTGAAAGTAAAAGTGCCAATATCGGTATCAGTTTACCAGGGACGGGTGAATCACCTGTCGCGCCTGTTTATGAAGACGGCGAAAAAACCGTCACCCTGAAAGGCGATTATATTGCCGAAGAATTTCAGGAAATTGTCCAACGTTATATCGAAACGCATTACGCGCCTTAACTGACCTTACACAGACCTAACCGATTTTTAAAATCGATTAGGTCTTTTATCACGCTCATTAAAAATAAAACCTTATGCAACAACCCATGTTAAATACTGCCATTCGTGCTGCCAGAAGCGCGGGTGATCTCATCCTCCGTTCAATTGATAAAGTAAGTCAATTACACGTTGACCAAAAAGGCAAAAATGATTACGTCAGCGAAGTTGATCGCATGGTGGAACGTGAAATTATCAACATCATTAAAACCGCTTACCCAGACCACGGAATTTTGGCAGAAGAAAGCGGCGCACACGCAGGTAATGATTACGTTTGGATTATTGACCCGTTAGACGGCACAACCAACTTCTTACACGGCTTTCCACAATACGCGGTGTCTATTGCCTTAAAGCATAAAGGCAAGCTGGAAGTCGGCGTTATTTATGACCCTTTGCGTGATGAATTATTTACGGCTAAACGTGGCGGCGGCGCGATGCTCAACAATCGAAAACTGCGCGTTACTCAACCCAACAGCTTAAAAGGTGCGTTGCTAGGCACAGGTTTCCCCTTTAAAACAGACCTTCATTTAGATGCTTACGTTGGAATGTTTCGCGCCTTAACCACTGAATGTGCGGGCATACGTCGTGCAGGTTCAGCGGCATTAGATTTAGCTTACGTTGCCGCAGGTCGCTTGGATGGTTATTGGGAAATCGGCATCATGGAATGGGATATGGCGGCGGGTATTTTATTAATTAAAGAAGCAGGCGGCGTAGCCACTGATTTTTCGTTTAATGATAACTATGTCGAGTCAGGTAACGTCATTGCGGGTAGCCCAAAAATGCACCAATTGATGTATGCCTTAATTGAACCACACGTCACTGACAATTTGAAATAATCACTTTTTTTTAATTTAACGAAGTCTTAATACCATGAGCGAAACCATCTCAAATAACGCAGCTATTTATGCCATTCTTGCCTTAAATAGCGAAGTGGCTTTACAACAAGAATACTTGGAATCGGAAGATGTTCCCGAAGACGAGCGCGAAAACGAAGAAGGCATTCTGGAAGACTTAGAACAAGCCTTTATGGAATTCGTCGCTATTTACAAAAAACGTTTTAAAGCCGACAAAGAATTACCTGACATTGATGAATTGTTAAATAGCCAAATCTAATCGCCCCGATGTTCACGCTGTACGGCATTAAAAACTGCTCAACGGTCAAAAAAGCGCGGGATTGGTTAGCTCAACACGACATCGCCTATCAGTTCCATGATGTGCGTGTCGATGGCTTAACGCTGGCACAACTGCAAGATTTTACCGCGCGGGTGGATTGGCAGGTTTTGCTGAATCGTTCTAGCACCAGTTGGCGACAACTGACTCCCGAACAAAACACCGATGTGACGTTGGAAAAAGCCGTGCAGTTGTTGCACGACACTCCGACTTTGTTAAAACGCCCTGTGTTAGATATGGGGGAGCGGTTGATTGTTGGATTTAAGGTTGAAGATTATCAAAAACTATTGTAATTCGTAGGATGGGTAGAACGCAGTGAACCCATCATTTACGCGGAGTTGTGATGGGTTTCGCAAGCTTTACCCATCCTACGCGCTATAAAAATAGCTTTTATAGATGTAAAGTAAATGGAAAAATACCAGAGAAAATCGGATTATCGTCCCAAAAAGACCAACACCATAAATTGGTGGAAAGTTATTCGTATTACGGTACTACTGGCTATATTGTTAATGTTGGCTTTTTACAGCAAAATACAAAAATTGCAGGCGAGGGCGTGGGCTGTGCCTTTGCAGGTGGTGATTTATCCTATGAATGGAGACAATAATAGCCCTGTCGTCGATGAGTATATTAATAATCTGACGGAATCAGTATTTTTGCCTATTGATGAATTTATGCAGCGGCAAAGCCTACCTTATCAGTTTATTATTCATAGTCCGACAGAAACACATTTGGGTGCGGTAATGAAATTACTGCCTCCTGCATCACCTAGACTTGATACTAATATTTTTACCATTATTGGCTGGAGTATCAAACTACGTTATTGGGCTTATCAAAACACGCCAGATTCCCTCTCTAATATGCACCGTATTCGTGTATTTGTGTATTACCATGAGCCAGTCAATGGTCGGCATCTTGAACATTCGCTGGGACTTGATAAGGGTTTGATTGCTGTTGTTCATGCGTTTGCGGCTGAAAGTCATGACGAACAAAACAACGTGGTCATTGCGCATGAGTTACTGCATACGGTGGGAGCGACGGATAAATATGCTGCCAATAGTCAGCCGATTTTTCCCATCGGTTATGCTGATCCTAATCAATCACCGCTGTATCCACAAACTAGAGCGGAGATTATGGCTATTGGTATTCCAAAGACAGCTGCTCAATCGCAGATGGCAACGCATTTGAATAACTGCGTGGTGGGTGAGCAAACAGCTAAAGAAATTAATTGGCATTAACGGTTTTATAATGAAATAAGGATGCACGATGAAGACTGTAACGCGATAAGATGCCCTAATCATAGCGTATCATTCAAGAAACTTGACGTGAATTATACGCCTCTTATCGTCAGCACATTCTTATATCTTGATTCCGAACCCTAACAAGCTCAGAATCCCCGATTGATCATCGGGCGGATAGCGAGGAAGTCGTGCTCATCCTTATGCATAAAGCCTGTTACATAGATTGAACTCCTCGCCATCCACACTTGCTATTGTAGTTCGGACGGTATTCTTAGGCAAAAAGCCTGTATTCATAAGGTTGCACATAGCGGTGGTTTCGATTATTCATCATTTCATTCTCATCTTGCTTTAGAAGGTAGCGTCATGTCTCAAGCCCCATTCCAAATCACCATCGGCGTTGATATTGCCAAGAAAAAGTTTGATGTTGCTAGCTTGATTGCCAGTAAATACAAACATAAGGTATTCGATAACAATGAAGCAGGCTATATCGCTTTTATTGCTTGGTTTCTGTCACTTTGTGGTGACCTTAATCCCTTGATTTGCATGGAAGCAACGGGGGCTTATAGCTTGCCACTCGCTGATTTGCTCGTTAATCAGGGCTATGCCGTTAGTATGGTCAATCCTGCCAAGATTCACGCGCTTGCCAAAAGTGAGTTAAACCGTGCCAAAACGGATAAAGCGGATGCCAAGCTCATCGCTCGGGTAGTGGGTTAAATCTGTGATGATAGATTAAAATCACGGGCAGAATAAAATCACACTTACTTAAAAGACCTTATGAGCTGCTACCAAGAAATCACCTGTCCATTCTGTAAAAGTAACCAGATTGGCAAATCAGGACGCAATGCAACG
>SHZG01000117.1 GCA_009692395.1 Methylococcales bacterium
TTTCGGACATGGATCAAACGACTCAATCGCAAGACCATTTGCTTCTCAAAACTAGAGTTGATGCACGACACCGTCATCGGTTTGCTTATCAACAAGGTCGAATTCGGGCGCGATATTTATTCATAATTATAGATTTAACCCACTACCCAAAACTGGAGGACTGGTATGAACGAAACAAACGATGATTCATTAACCGCCACGATAAGCGCGGTGTTCCTGCGTTCTATGGGCAAAGTGCTTAATAAGTGGGCGATGCTGTTCGCATTAGCGGCGATAGTCATCATCGGTTTAAAAGCCAACAACGTTTTTTTGCTTGCGTCTATTATTGTGGCATTGATACAAGCCTATTTTGCTGCCCGTTGTGTCTTTGATGCGGCGGTATTTGCGGCTTTAGGTGGCGAAATCACGCAATATGAAGGCTTTGACCGACTATTAATACGTTGGAAGTTGCGCGGCGAAAATGTGGCATCCCGCTCACTGGACGCGCGGGTGCGCGGTGCAATGCGGTTATTGCATTGGCAGGCGTATAGTTTTGGTGGGCAAATTATATTGTTAGTCA
Source organism: Methylococcales bacterium (assembly GCA_009692395.1). Lineage (GTDB taxonomy): Bacteria > Pseudomonadota > Gammaproteobacteria > Methylococcales > Methylomonadaceae > UBA4132. The sequence continues at coordinate 560 of SHZG01000117.1, forward strand.
TTGGGCTATATTCCTAACTCAGTAACAAATACAGGATGCTCAATTAATGGCAATGCGTTTATAGTATCATCCTGAAAAACATTGAATTAATTGATTCAATCCCCATATAACGTCGAACGTCAACCTACAAGAGGCTACTCCCATGATGCGTATTTTGCTTTTTTTAGCGACTAACGTCGCCATAATGATTGTTATTAGTATTGTTTTCAGTATGTTAGGCTTGAGCGGTACATTCGACGCGCAAGGTGTCAATCTTAATCTCAGTGCCTTATTAGTGATGTCAGCTGTTATTGGCATGACGGGTTCATTTATTTCCTTAGCCATGTCCAAATGGTCAGCTAAAAGAGCAATGGGCGTTCAGGTGATTGGACAACCCCAAGACCAAACTGAACGCTGGTTAATTGAAGTAGTAACTCGCCAAGCGCAACGGGTGGGAATTGATATGCCTGAAGTGGGTATTTTTAACACCCCAGAACCCAATGCGTTTGCGACAGGCATGACTAGAAATAGTTCCTTAGTTGCGGTAAGCACAGGTTTATTGCAAACCATGAACCAAGATGAAGTCGAAGCGGTGATTGGTCATGAAATGAGCCACGTTGCCAATGGCGATATGGTGACGATGGCGTTAATGCAGGGCGTGTTGAATACCTTTGTGTATTTCTTTGCTACTATTATTGGTCATACGGTAGACAAAGTAGTCTTTAAAACTGAACGTGGCAATGGTATTGCTTACTATATCGTACAAATGGCTGCGCAAATTGTATTGGGCATTCTAGCCTCTATGCTGGTGATGTGGTTCTCACGTTACCGCGAATTTAAAGCCGATGTAGGCGGTGCAAATTTAGCAGGTCGTGAAAAAATGATTAGTGCGTTACGCGCGTTGCAACGTAATCATGAAGCTCCGCCGTTAGCGGGTTCATTAGCCGCTTTTGGTATTAGTGGTAGCGGCGGTATGACGCGTTTATTTATGAGTCATCCCCCTTTAGAAGAGCGCATTGCCGCTTTACAAAATCTTCGTTAATTAATCACTTACAAGACCTGCGAGGTTTCTAAAACCTCGCAGGTCTAACTATTTTAAGGATGTACATGAAAAAAATACTCTGTTTAGCTGCCCTATTATGGGCGACCCATAGCTATGCTGAACCTAGCAAAAATGAATGGCAAAACACCACCATTTCCGAAGAAACGATAGCAAAAATTCAAGCCGCTAAGTTTGAATATAAAAAATGCGTTAGTGATGAAATGCAAAAAGCGGTGTATGCCACGCAAGAAAGTCGCCAAGCAACCGAAGTTATCATCAAAGAATGTGAACCTGTGTTGACTAAAATGCGTGAAGTGTATCTGGAGGAAAAAGTTCCAGAAGTGATTGCGGATCGTCATTTAAAACAAATGCGCCTGCAAACTACACGCGATACGTTACAAAATATGATGTATGCGGAAGCGGCGCGTGCATCAGGTCACTCCAAGTAATTAACGAGTCTTTTACATGAATACCTACACTATTGATTTATCCTTACAACCGACCACGTTTGATTTATGGCATATTTGCCTTGCGGGTACGGTAGCCGTCTTAGCGTTGACCTTGATTATTGTGCTGATAGGCATGGTGATGAGTCTGCGCCGCAAACCAGAAACCATCACAATTACCGCTGAACCTATCGTCAAAATTGTCGAAGTGGAAAAAATTGTTCAAGCACCTACACCTGAACCTGTGGTTTTAAAAGAATCTACCCCCGATGCCGCGTTGCAACTGTTGGGTTTATTACAAAAAGAAGCCCGTTTTATCGACTTTATTGAAGAAGATATTGCGGCGTATAGTGATGCTGATATTGGTATCGCGGCGCGGGTCGTGCATGAAGGTTGTAGCAAAGCCATTAAAGAACATTTCACCTTAGCCCCCGTGCGTAGTGAAGCCGAAGGTAATAAAATCACTTTGCAACAAGGCTTTGATGCCACAACGGTACGCTTAACAGGCAATATTGTTGGCAAAGCACCGTTTACAGGTAGCTTAATACACAAAGGCTGGCAAGTGACCAGTGTACGTTTACCTAAACTGACTCAAGGCTATAACGCTGCCATTCTTGCCGCCGCTGAGGTTGAATTATGAGCTTATTTGATCATATCAAAAAACCTAAATCCCCTGAAACAGCGACTACGCCGACCACATCAGCATTTGCCAATATGGGTAAACCAGCCGAACCGATTGCCGCCACTGAGCCAGTGAAACCAGTTCCAGCCTCTGCACCATTCACGCCTATAGGCTGGGAAACAGAAAAAGTTACCGCAACAAATACACCCGATAACGCCACCGGCCAACATTTTTTTGTTGGTATCGACTTAGGTACAACCCACTGCGTATTGTCCTACGCGGTAGCCAGTGACGATGAAGACGCTGAGTTTTCGCAACAAGTCATGGCGATTCCGCAATTAACCTCACTGGGCATGGTCGAAGATAAATACCAACTACCGTCTTTTCTCTATCAAGCGCACGAAGTCGAAATTGCCGAGGGTGCAACCGCCTTACCGTGGACGCATAAACCCGCTTATTTAGTTGGTGAAGTGGCGCGTACTCTGGGTAGCAAAACCCCAATACGCCTCGTGTCCAGCGCGAAAAGCTGGCTGTGTCATGCGGGTGTCGATTGCAAAGCCCCAATACTGCCTGCCGATGCCCCCGAAGAAATCGAACGCGTGTCGCCGTTTCAAGCCACCACCGCTTACTTGCAACATATTCGTGACGCGTGGGAATATCAACACCCAAACGCGCCACTATCAGAACAAGAGCTAGTCATTACCGTACCTGCGTCATTTGATCCAGCGGCGCGTGAATTGACTGTAGAAGCGGCACGTGCAGTGGGTTTACATCAAGCGATTTTATTAGAAGAACCCCAAGCCGCTGTTTATAGCTGGATAGAAAAAAGCCACGGCGAATGGCGCAAACAAGCCAAATGCGGCGACGTAATTTTAGTGATTGACGTGGGCGGCGGTACGACCGACTTATCATTGATTGCCGTTACTGAACAAAACGGCAATCTGGAACTCACCCGCGTAGCCATTGGCGATCATATCCTATTAGGCGGTGATAACATGGACTTGGCGTTGGCGTACACCGTCAAAGCCAAACTAGAAAAAGATGGCAAACGTTTAGAGCCTTGGAAAATCCAAGCCTTAACGCACGGTTGCCGTGATGCCAAAGAAAAAATATTCACCCAAGCGGATGTCGATAACATCCCCTTAGTCGTCGCCAATCGTGGCTCATCGTTAATCGGTGGTACATTACGAACTGAATTGACACGCGCGGAAGTCAACCGTGTGTTAGTCGAAGGCTTTTTCCCAAAAGTCGCCGCCAGTGACCGCCCTGTGACTCGCACCCGTGCAGGTTTACGAACCGCAGGTTTACCTTACGCCCAAGATGCTGGCATTACTCGCCACTTAGCGGCATTCCTCGCTAAACAGCAACACGCTACCGAAGATTTAAAAGACGTAAACTTGCCTGAACACGCGACCTTCTTACACCCCACAGCGGTGTTATTTAACGGCGGCGTATTAAAAGCCGATGCGTTAGCGAATCGTTTAATGGAGGTTTTAAATTCATGGTTACAGTCTGAACAAGCCCCAGAAGCACGACTTTTAGCAGGTGCAGATTTAGACCTAGCGGTTGCTAGAGGTGCGGCGTATTACGGTTTTGTGCGGCAGGGTAAAGGTGTGCGTATCAAAGGTGGCACAGCTGCTGCGTACTATGTCGGCATAGAAAGTGCAATGCCTGCTATTCCAGGCCTGCCGCCTGAAATTGAAGCTCTGTGTATTGCGCCCTTCGGTATGGAAGAAGGCACACAAAAAGAACTGCCTGATGATGAATTCGGTTTGGTCATTGGCGAACCTGTACGGTTTCGATTCTTCGCGTCTAATACGCGCCGTGAGGATATAGTCGGCACCCGTTTAGATTATTGGACAGATGACGAATTATCGGAGCTGGATGAAATTGAAATAACCTTAGCAGAAGACGGTCGCCGCGCAGGTGAAGTTGTTCCCGTGCATCTACGCGCCGCCGTCACCGAAGTCGGTACGCTTGAATTACACGCAGTGTCACAAAAAGACGATGGACAGTGGAAAATTGAATTTGATGTGCGGGCTGGCGAGTAGGGGAAATTCCTTGTAATTTCTCTATTTATAGTCCGAATTTATGTCTTCACACGCCAGCGTTGTATAACTGGCGTGTGCACATAATTAACGATTAGGTAAGTTTTGCGCTGCTTTATCCGCTGCTTTTTTCTGTTCTGATAAATATGTTCCACCTATCACCACTGCCATAATAAGCAAATAAATGACAGCTGTTACCCGTCGTGCTTTTTTACTGTCGTTATAATGATTCACTACTTGATTCTCCAGTTTGTTTGAAAATGTTAATAAACGCGCTCTTTATTTTTCGAGTTAAGCTCATATACACAGATCGGCTGACTAAGTAAACCTGCCGACTTTATACAAACAATTTAATATATGGGGCAACTTTAAGTTTAATTGATAACCCATGTACAATGCGAGCATTACAAAAAATGGGGCAGCATTGTTTATAATGCCTTTGTTTTGTTTGCTATTACAACGCAATATGCAAATCTTTGTTTATCAGTATATACTTATCGACTAGCTAAAAAGACTTCAAACGCAGATTCGGTTAAAATCAACTGTGCTGATAATAATTCTACTGTTTTCTTAGCGGTATCTAATTTTTCAATTATGTGTTTTCGAGGTCAATTTAATGCGTAAAAAACTTACCACTCTTACTAGCGGCATCAGCTTACTCCTTATAAGCTCTTGGAGTGTTGCGGCTACTGATTTACCACCCACGGCTAAAGTTGAAATGGGTGCAGTCGAGGAAGTCTGCTCTAATTTTATTGATCCGAAATGGCGTGAAGAACAAGTCGTTGATGGCGTAAAAATACAAGAATCACGCCTGTGTACGCCTGACAATCCCGCGGATATTGCCGCGTTTGTTAAAGGCACTAACGGCGTTTCAATGGAAACATTGATGAACACCCAACTTGCCGCTGACGCGGTGACTATGTCTGATGACATGGATGGTGATGGCGATCCTGATAAAATTGTTATTAAATTAGAAGTCGTGGAATTAAATGGGCATTCGCCTGATGTAAAAACGCCTATCACCACCTTTGATATTGCACCGAATATACGTCCAACATTCTGGGTATATGCGCCAAAAACTCGCGATATGTCTACGCTCAGCTTGTATGAAACGGAAGCGAATTCATTATTGCGTGTCCCCTCCCCTGTTATTCGCGTTGAACAAAATGATATTGTCCATATCGTATTGGAAAACACCCATTATTTACCGCATTCCATTCATTTACACGGTATAGATCATCCGTTTATGGATATGAGTCAACACGGCAATGACGGCGTTGGTCAAACCAGTAATATGGACACTATGCCGGGTGAAAGCAAAACCTATGTGATTAAACCGCGTCAAGCAGGCACGATGTATTATCACTGCCATGTTCAGCCGCACACCCATATTCCTATGGGCTTACAAGGCATTTTTGTGGTAGAAGAAAATCGTCCGAATAACTGGCCACAAACCTTAAACGTCGGTGCTGGACAAGTGCGTCATCCGTCATTGGCGGTGATGGAAAAATACGCCAGAGAATACGATTTACATTACCAATCAGCCGATAAAGAACTGCATGAAATCGTGGCGCGTTCTGCCAATGATCCTCGTTTAATTGCTAAGCACATGAACACCGAATACGACATTACTGAGGCTACCGATGATTATTTCATGCTCAATGGTCGGTCTTTCCCTTACACTTTAAGGGAATCATTGATACACATGGAAGAAGATCAAAACGTTAAATTGCGCGTGTTGAATGGTCATACCGAAACCTTCGCGATGCACATTCATGGGCATAAACCCACGATTACCCATTACGATGGTGTTGATAACGGCCCTGGTTCTTATATTCAACGTGACGTACACGCCCTCGCACCTGCACAACGTGCTGATTTGTCATTAAGCGGTAAAGATGATGGTTTAAACAGCTTTGGACAAGGAATCTGGATGTTCCACGACCACGTTGAAAAATCGTTTACCACCAACGGACACGGCGAAGGTGGCGACATCAGCTTGGTGGTTTATAAAGGTTTTTACGATGATAAAGGCATACCCATGTCACACGGCATGAGTCTCGCGCCTTATTTCACCAAAGAACTATGGCAAGGAAAATACCCAATCTGGCAAGATTACGATACTTTCCGTAGCTTAGGTTTACCTGATTTAAGTGCCGCTGTGACACCGTCTAAAGTAGCTGTGCAAACTCCAGCGGTTAAAGCCTCTGAATCTGAAGCTGCTGCAGCAGCTAACGCAGACCAAGATTCTGTATTAGGTAAATTGTTTAACGGTTTAGTGCTAGGTTTATTAGGCTATGCCGCATTTGTTAAACGTCGTGTAATTTATGATTTTGCGATGAAATACATAAAAAAATAGGGTAGTGGGTTAACTCTGTAATGATGAATAAATATCGCGCCCGAATTCGACCTTGTTGATCAGCAAACCGATGACGGTGTCGTGCATCAACTCTAGTTTTGAGAAGCAAATGGTCTTGCGATTGAGTCGTTTGATCCATGTCCGAAAGTTCAGGT
>SHZG01000118.1 GCA_009692395.1 Methylococcales bacterium
GATTTTTAATACCCGCGCCGTATCGCGGATACCGCTACCATTGATTGCCATGTTTACTATCTTGGTCTTAATGCCTACTTCACAAGCGCGGTATCGGTAGCTCAGCATAAAGGTTTTTGTCATGCACAACGGGTTTCGACAACGGTAACTAACGTGGCTCTCCCGTTGCATTGCGTCCTGACTTGCCAATCTGGTTACTTTTACAGAATGGACAGGTGATTTCTTGGTCGCAGCTCATAAGGTCTTTTAGGTAAGTGTGAGTTTATTCTGCCCGTGATTTTAATCTATCATCACAGATTTAACCCACTACCAGCATCTGGATTGAAAAAATATTTCCAAAATACTTTCCAGATCCATTAAGTCAAAGTTATGCAAAAAAACCCGAGAAAATTGCCTCCAGAGTTTATGCAGGCAGAATGGGTAACGGTGATGAAGCCAGCGGTGAAGGCTATAAATTTCGTGGACGCGGCTACATTCAGCTCACGGGAAAAACCAATTACACGCGCTTTGCTCAGTTTATCGGTGAAGATGTGGTTGCCAATCCTGATTTAGTGGCAAGTAAATACCCGTTAGCGTCAGCAGCATTTTTCTTTGATGTGAATAAAGTGTGGAGCGTGTGTGATCAAGGCGCGGGGGTCGAAGTCATTACTAAAGTCACTAAATGTATTAATGGCGGCACTATCGGACTTGATGACCGTATTAGTCGGTTTAATAAATACTACGCGTATTTGCAATAAGCACGCGCCCACTGATTAAATCACGCAGTGAGACAATGAAACATTTTATGAAACATGAAACGTAAAATGCAACGCAATTAACCTTCTGTAGCCCTAAAGATAACGACTTGACAGGTTGGCACGCAGTTTGCCATAAGTTAAGAAAACCCCCATAACAACAATCACTCGGAGAATCATTATGTTATTTAAACAATTATTTGATAAAGAAACATGGACTTACACTTACTTTCTTGCTGACGAAGCCAGTAAAGAAGCGGCGTTTATTGATCCTGTTAATACTCAAATTGAAACGTATATCTCTTTGTTGGCAGAACACGGTGTAACACTGAAATATTCGTTTGAAACCCACGTTCACGCTGACCACATCACCGCCAGCGGTTTGTTACGTCAACGCACTGGTGCAAAAACCTGTGTAGGTTATAAAGGTAGCGCGGAACTTGCCGATATTCAACTGCATGATGGTGATGTTTTTAAACTAGGCAATGAAGAAATTAAAGCCATTGCAACCGCAGGTCATACCTCTGGTTGTACGTCTTATTTGTGGCAAGATCGTTTATTTTCGGGTGATTCATTGTTTATCGGCGGTTGTGGACGCACCGATTTTCAAGGTGGTTCAGCCAGTGATTTGTACGATAGTATCACGCAAAAATTATTCACCCTACCCGATGACACGCTGGTTTATCCTGCTCATGATTATTCAGAACGCTGGGTCAGTAACATTCATCAAGAGCGCACCACGAATCGACGTTTAGCAGGTAAAACGCGCGAAGAGTTCATTGAAATCATGAACAATTTGAACTTACCTAAACCCCATTTGATTGATGAATCTGTGCCTGCTAATCGTTATTGCGGTTTGGATGAAAATGAACGCCAAGATGCAGTTGCACGTCGTGAAGAAAATGGCAGTAGTTGTGGTATTCGTAGTAAAACCACAGGGCAAGATTTAGTGGCTACCGCTAAACAGCAGATTACCGAAGTCAATGTAGATAGAGCGAAACAATTGTTAGCAGAAGGTAATATCACGCTGATTGATACCCGTGAAGAAAGCGAGTACGCGGCTGGTCATATTAACAATGCGATACTGTTACCACGCGGCGTGTTGGAGTTTAAACTGGGTACTGTGCCTGAATTAGCCGACACCAGCAAAGCTATTTTAATTTATTGCCGCACAGGTGGACGCTCAGCACTGGCGGCGCAAACTTTACAGACTTTAGGTTATACAACCGTACTGTCTATGGCGGGTGGTTTTGAGGCTTGGCAAAAAGCGCAAGCGTAAAAGCGTTTTTATCTTTAGCAATTACGCTAAACTGTCATAGGTGCAAAGTATAACGCCTTGCACTCAAATCATATAACCACAAAACATGAGGAATACATAATGTCACAACACCATACTCTTTTAATCGTCGGCGGCGGTGCAGCGGGTGTTTCTGTTGCCAACACGCTACGTCGTCAAAATAAAAAAATTGATATAGCCATCATCGAACCATCTGAGCAGCACTATTACCAACCTGGTTTCACCATCGTTGGTGGCGGTGCGTACACGATGAAACAAACCACTAGAAATGAAGCCGATTTAATCCACCCTTCGGTTAAATGGCTGAAAGAATATGCGGAAACGTTTCAACCTGAAGCCAATACCGTTACTTTGCGTTCAGGCGAAGTCGTTAGTTATGACTACTTAGTCGTCTGTCCTGGTCTGCAACTGGATTGGCAAAAAATTGCAGGCTTGCAAGACACAATTGGCAAAAACAATGTCTGTAGCAACTATTCACCTGACACCGTGGAATACACTTGGCAATGTATTCAAGAAATGGTAGCGAAAGGGTCTGGGTCGGCGTTATTCACTCAACCACCGATGCCGATTAAATGTGCAGGCGCACCACAAAAAATCATGTATTTAGCGGCAGATAGATTCCGTAAACACGGTATTCTGGACAAATTCAGTGTTGAATTTTGCAATGCAGGCCCTGCGATGTTCGGTATTCCATTCTTTGCCAAGGCATTGATGAAAGTGGTTGCAGAGTACGGTATCAAAACCAACTTTAATACTAATCTGGTCGCTATTGATGGCGCGAATAAAACCGCAACCTTTGAAGTGACTGATGCCGATGGCAACAAAACGCAGGTGAACAAAGCGTTCGACATGATTCATGTCACGCCTTCACAAAGTGCGCCTGATTTTATTAAAACCAGTCCATTTGCCAATGCGGCAGGCTGGGTTGATGTTAATGATAAAACCCTGCAACACACGAAATACCCTAACGTATTCAGCTTGGGCGATGTGGCGTGTACCACGAATGCCAAAACAGCGGCGGCAGTGCGTAAACAAGTGCCAGTCGTGGTCGATAACATTACCAACGTAATGAAAAACGCCGCACTGCGCGAAGGCTATGACGGTTATGGCTCTTGCCCATTAACCACCTCACTGAGCAGCGTGATATTGGCAGAGTTTGCCTACGGCGGCAAAGTCACGCCTTCGTTCCCGTTACTTGACCCAAGAACAAGCCGCTGGATTTGGTGGATTGGTAAAAAAATCGGTTTCCCGTGGATGTACTGGCAGTTAATGCTGAAAGGCTATCGCTTTGATATTCCGCATTTAGCCAGTTACGCGGAAAAATTCGTCGATAAAGACTAAAAGGTCAGCAAAGTTCAAGGTACAAAGTACCCCTTCTTTTACGCACCCCTCTACCCTGCACGTTCTTTTAAAACGAGGTAAAAATCAATGTCTTGTGATCTTCTTGCCTTTACTAGCAGTTGCTTATTGATACTGTTTTATTACCTCTATTTAAAAAGACGCACTCGTTGCCTGCCTCAATCCAGTGTACACAACGTCAATGCAATGATAAGAGAACGCTGGATAATGATGATAATGAGTAGCGGCAAGCAGGAAATTCTTGCCATTCAAACCTTGCGTAACTCCCTAATGGCTGCCAGTTTCATGGCGACCACCGCCATGTTGTTAATCATTGGCGTGTTAAATTTGGGTGAAAAAATAGGGCAATGGACTGAAAACCTACATCCTTTGATTTTAATTTGTAGAACACCCAGTGAATTATGGCAAATTAAGCTAGGGCTATTACTGCTGATTTTTGCCATTGCTTTTTACTATTTCTCGATGGCAAGACGCCTTTTTAATCATGTCGGCTATATGATTAATTTTCCATTTGATGACGGTTTATGCCAACAAACCTGCGCCTATTTGAATAAAGCAGGCAGTTACTACACGTTTGGTATTAGAACTTTCTTTTTCAGTTTACCGATTATATTGTGGTTTTTCGGTGCTTTGTTTTTGATTTTTGCGACCTTGAGCCTGATTGCAGGACTTGCGGCACTGGACAGAGTACCAAGTCAATCAGTTACCACTAAAACCTGAACGCTACACCTAATAAAACCAATTTTTTGATTCACTCAAACTGGGTAAGCATTTTTACGACTAAAAATCACTATTAACCCATTATTAACAGTGAACTTACTCCCAATCCCCCTTAAATTTTAAGCCTTAATTCATTGTGATGTTTGATAATACTGACTCTCTAGCACGCTTTTTACCCATCATTGATTGGTTGAAAACTTACCAACGTCAAGATTTTGCCGATGATTTGTTTGCGGGCATTATTACGGCTATTCTGCTCGTCCCTCAAGGCATTGCTTATGCCATTTTAGCGGGGCTACCGCCACAATTAGGGCTGTATGCCAGTATCCTACCGCCGATAATGTACGCCTTATTCGGCACCAGTCGGACATTATCAGTTGGCCCCGTGTCGATTGCCGCGATTATGATTGCCAGTGCGCTCACTGCCCCCGCTGTCGCCGAATTAGGCAATCCTATTCAAAGTGCGTTAGTGCTATCACTGGAAAGCGGCATCATCATGTTACTCATGGCGGTGTTACGCATGGGCGGCTTAGTCAATTTTATTAGCCATCCTGTATTAACAGGCTTTACCAGTGGCGCGGCAATCCTCATTATCGGTAGTCAAATTTCGCAAACGCTAGGGTTAAAATCACCCACTTGTGGCGTTGATATGACCTGTTATAGCAACTATCTACACGATTTTAACGGCGCGACCTTACTAATTAGTCTCAGTGCGTTAGCTATATTACTGTTGTTTAGCCAAGTATTACCTATCCTATTGAAAAAAATGGGCGTAAAACCTGCTATCATTACCTCAGTAAGCAAATGCGGCCCGTTACTTACCGTGGTACTTACCACCGTAGCGGTGAGTTTATTAGGACAAAAAATTGCCGTGGTCGGTGTTGTCCCTGCTGGCTTCCCCGAATTATCAGTCAATGCCTTGACTGATTCATTCAGCGAACGCGGCAAATTATTACTGCCTTACGCGGGCTTTATTGCCTTAATCGCTTATGTCGAAAGTGTTGCCATTGCCAAAGTCACTGCTAATTTACGCGACGAAAAAATCACGCCTAATCAAGAACTCATCGGCTTAGGCGCGGCAAACATTGCTGCGGCTTTATCAGGTGGAATGCCTGTTGCAGGAGGTTTTAGTCGCACAATGGTCAATTTTTCCGCAGGGGCGCGTACCCAAATGGCAATGCTGATTGCCGCCGTATTGTTAGCAGTAGCGGTGATGTATTGCAGTCCGTTATTCACCAATATTCCTAAAGCTGGGTTAGCGATGATTATTTTGGTTGCCATCACGCCCTTAGTAAAAATCAAAAATATTCGCCACACTTGGGCGTATGATCGTGGCGATGGCATTGCCGAACTCGTCACCTTATTAGGCGTATTAATCTTAGGCATAGAAGAAGGCATCATGCTAGGTATTATGTTCACCATTGCCAGCCACTTACGCAAAACCAGTCAGCCGCATATCGCTGTCGTTGGGCGCGTACCTAACACTGAACATTATCGCAACATAAAACGCTACCAAGTTGAAACATGGCAACACTTGCTTTTTATCCGCATTGATGAAAGTCTAACCTTTTCCAACATCAATTACATTGAAGATTTTTTATTAGTAGAACTGCAACGCCAACCCGACACGCAACACATTGTGCTGATTTTCGCCTCCGTTAATGACATCGACACCACCGCTTTAGAAGCCTTGGAAAGTTTGAATCACGCGCAACACAAAATGAACAGAACTTTACACCTTGCCGAAGTGAAAGGCCCTGTGCTGGATAAATTACAAAAAACTGAGCTTTTAAATGAACTCTCAGGTGAAGTTTTTTTCCGTACCGAAGATGCAGTGAAACAATTGGCTTAATTTATGAAAATTTACGGTTCTTTTGCAAAAGAAATAACGATAGCTTTAATTATCAAGTTCGCTTTCTTTGGCTTGGTGTGGTGGTTGTTTTTTGCAGGGCAAAACATTCATGTGGACGAAGTCAGTCTTAATAATCGGTTGTTAGGCAACCCAGTAACACCGACCAACCAACCCAAGGGGGTTTTATGATAAGTGACAACATAGTTGATTTATCGCGGCTGCAATTTGCCATTACTGCGATGTATCATTTTTATTCGTGCCATTGACCATAGGATTATCGTTTATTTTAGCGATTATGGAGTCTTTGTATGTGATGACTGGTAAACAGATTTACCAAGACATGACACGCTTTTGGGGCAAGCTGTTCGGCATTAACTTTGCGATGGGTGTCACAACGGGTTTAACGATGGAGTTTCAATTTGGCACAAATTGGTCGTATTACTCGCATGATGTGGGTGATATTTTTGGCGTGCCGTTGGCGATTGAAGGCATGATGGCGTTCTTTTTAGAATCCACGTTTATCGGCGTATTCTTTTTCGGCTGGAATCGTATGAGCAAACTCCAGCATCTTGGCACAACGTGGCTGTTAGCCATCGGTACGAATTTATCCGTATTGTGGATTTTGATTGCCAATGCGTGGATGCAAAATCCTGTCGGTGCAGAATTCAACTACGACACCATGCGTATGGAACTGACCAGCTTTTCAGAGATTTTCTTTAATCCTATCGCACAAGTGAAATTTGTTCACACCGTGGCGGCGGGTTATGTCACAGGTTCAATGTTTGTACTGGGCATTAGCGCGTTGTACTTGCTGAAAACCCGCGACGTGGCGTTTGCGCGGCGGTCGTTTCGCATTGCTTCAGGTTTTGGTTTAGCATCGGTGTTATCGGTGATTTTATTGGGCGACGAAAGCGGCTATATCGTCGGCGAGGTACAACGTGCCAAACTGGCGGCGATTGAAGCAGAATGGGAAACCGAAGAAGCACCTGCTTCGTTCACCTTAATTGGCTTGCCTAATGAAGAAACGGTAGTGGGTTAAATCTGTAATTATGAATAAATATAGCCAAAGCAGTATAATTTGATTATTTTAAATTAGATGACATATTCAGCCGATTTCCGCCAAAAAGTATTGACGATTAAAGAACAAGAAGGGCTAACACAAGCGGAAGCGGCAGTGCGTTTTGGTGTTGGAGTGGCAAGTATA
>SHZG01000119.1 GCA_009692395.1 Methylococcales bacterium
GCAAGGCTACTCATCCAACAGGCGGGGCATAGCTTGGAATTCTTGCCGCCTTATTCACCTGACTTAAATCCTATTGAACACACATGGGCGCAAGCTAAAGCACTTAGAAGAAAGAAAAACTGCTCCACTGATACACTGTTCTCTCAGCTATTTTAAATCATTTTATTTTGCTTTGGCTATACCTTATGGCGAGAACCAAGCCCTCGGTGTGGTGCGATTGACCCTGGCGTAAGAACCTTTGCCGCTTTCTATTCAGTTGATTCCTGTGGCTTTATTGGCAGTGGCGATTTTTCGCGCATTCAACGAATGGCACACTACCTTGATGATTTAATCTCTCGTGCATCGAAAGCGGGAAAACAACAGAAAAAACGGATGCTGTTAGCGGCGTTAAGAATGCGTCAACAAGTGCAGAACCTAATTGATGAACTGCACTACAAAGCCGCGTTGTTCCTCGTAAAAAACTTTGATTGCATTCTGCTATAGCTAAAGCACAATAAAATGATACCGTTCGTGGTGAGCTTGTCGAACCACATTCACGCTTCGACAAGCTCAGCGCGAACGGTTTTTTAATCAATTTATACTGCCTCGGCTATACCCACTTTTGAAACGGCTCAAATGGTAGGGCGTGCAGGTAGAAAAATCAGAAGCAAAACCGTCCGCAATATGCTGACCTTTGCCCATTATCGCTTTAAGCAGTTCTTAAAAAACAAAGCATTCGAGCATGGCAAGACTGTTGTTGATGTGTGCGAAGCCTATACCAGCAAGACGCACCCTGAAACGGGTGAAATAAAACAAATAGGCGGCGCAAAAAGAATACGATTACTCTCTGGCGAGTGGGTCAATAGAGATATAATCGGAGCGCGTCATATCCTTTTACGCGCCTTGGTAGATACACCCCACGTTTTTAACGTGGCAGTTAACGAAAGTTAAGAAAAAAGTATCGGCATATAATATCCAAACAGCGACTTAACCATTTCCCTACTTATCAATACAGTTATGAAACAACTAACCGATAATCCAGATGTACTTGATACAGAAATCCAGCAGATTAGTTTAAAAACCGCGTTACAGTTGGCTATTCGTTTGCATCAAGCTAATCAATATGAATATGCGGAAGATATTTACCGCCAATTACTGGAGCTTGAGCCAGAAAATCCCAATATATTGCATTACTTTGGTCTACTCAGACATCAACGCGGTTATGCGACGGAAGGTGTTGAGTGGATAAAAAAAGCACTGTTATTAGCACCAGACTATGTGGATGCGGAAAATAATTTGGGCAACATTTACCTGCAAACAGGGCAAGCTGAATTGGCAGAGC
Organism: Methylococcales bacterium; assembly: GCA_009692395.1. Classification (GTDB taxonomy): domain Bacteria; phylum Pseudomonadota; class Gammaproteobacteria; order Methylococcales; family Methylomonadaceae; genus UBA4132. Next base: position 1,322 of record SHZG01000119.1, read on the forward strand.
CACACTTTCGGCGGGTCATTGACATCAATCCGAACTTTGCCACCGTTTATGGCAACTTGGGTATCGCTCTTAGAGAATTAGGGCAGCATGAGGAAGCAGCCGCGTCTCTGTGGAAAGCGATTGAACTGCAACCCAATGACGCACACCTCTACCAAAATCTGGGTAATATTTACCGTCACTCAAAAAATTATCATGAAGCAGTGGGTATGTATCGCAAATCGCTGGAACTCAAGCCGTTTGATGTGGAGGCTTATAGAAAATTGAGTCGTACTTTCTATCTGATGGGCGAAATTGAGCAATGTATCGGTATATTGACACAGTGGCTGGATTACGATCCTGAAAATCCAACGGCGTTACACCTGATTGCTGCTTACACGCGTACTAATGCACCACCTCGTGCAAGTGATGCTTATGTACGAGAAACCTTTGATGGTTTTGCCATGTCTTTTGACGGTGTTTTAAAGCGATTGGATTATCAAGCGCCTTTTCTGGTTCAGCACGCGTTGCAACAGATAAACCCTGATGCTAACAACTGGACAGTGTTAGATGCAGGTTGCGGTACGGGCTTATGTGGTGCGCTAGTGAAACCGCTGGTAAAACGCTTGGACGGTGTCGATTTATCACCCAAAATGCTGGAACACGCTCATGCGCGCGACGTTTACGATGCGTTATTTGAAGCTGAGTTGACCGAGTTTTTTTTGCAAGCTGACGCCATTTATAACGCCATAACCTGTGCGGATACTTTCTGTTATTTTGGCGAGCTGACTGATGTTATGCACGCGGCTGGCAGTGCGTTAATGCCTGAAGGCTGGTTTATCTTCACGCTGGAAAAAATCGAAGAAACGGAGGCAAACGAGGGGTTTCGCTTGAATTTGCATGGTCGTTATAGTCATACCGAGGCGTATATTAGCAACACGTTAATCAATGCAGGGTTTCGTATTCATTGTATTGAGACTGCCGCATTACGCAAGGAAGGCTATGATAACGTCGCAGGATTGGTGGTAACTGCACAATTACTGTGAGACGAGAGTAGTGGTTTGAGCAAATTTAGATTTTGACTATTTGGCAAAACGTCCAGATTTTGCACAAGAATATACCGACGCTCAAGCGTCCGCAGCACAAATAGAAGCCGTTTGGGCAGCAAAAGAATTGCAACAAGCCAGCTTTGATCCGATGGCAACGGCTAACGAATTGTATCAAATCGTGATGCAAGCAATGCGGCTAGTTAATCCGTATCAGCCTTAAACAAGGCAACTCATTAATTGTGACAGATGGGCTGCCTTGCGTCAGCCCATGCTATTTCCGTAGTTATAGCTAACGCAGTATAAATTGATTATAAAACCGTTCGCCCTGAGCTGGTCGAAGGGCTATAGTGGTTCGACAAGGCTCTCCTGAGGTATCGAAGGACTCACCACGAACGGCATCATTTTATTGTACTTTGGCTATACGAACCGCTTAATCATCGCCCAACTGCGTCAATAATTCTGCTTGATGTTCGCTAATCAAGGGATTAACAACGTGTTCTAAACCACCCTGCATGATGTCGTCCAATTTATACAGCGTTAAGTTGATACGGTGATCGGTTAAACGACCTTGCGGGTAGTTGTAAGTGCGAATACGTTCGGAACGGTCGCCGCTACCGACTTGTAATTTACGGTTTAAGGATTGTTCGGCATGATGCTTTTCTTGTTCAGCGGATAATAAACGCGAAGCCAATAACGACATCGCCCGCGCACGGTTTTTGTGTTGTGAACGTTCATCTTGACATTCAACCACGGTGCCAGTGGGAACGTGCGTGATGCGGATTGCCGATTCGGTTTTGTTGATGTGCTGACCACCTGCCCCTGAGGCGCGGTAAGTATCGACTTTTAAATCAGCGGGATTAATGTCAATGGCATCGACTTCTTCGACTTCTGGCATGATGGCGACGGTACACGCGGAGGTATGAATACGTCCTTGTGATTCGGTTTCTGGGACACGTTGGACACGGTGTGTGCCTGCTTCAAATTTCAATTGTGAATACACATCTCGCCCGATAATGCGCAGAATGATTTCTTTATAGCCGCCGTGTTCACCAAAACTTTCGTTGATAATTTCAGTGTGCCAGCCACGTTTTTCTGCATAACGCTGATACATCCGCGCCAAATCGCCTGAAAATATCGCCGCTTCGTCACCGCCTGTGCCTGCTCTGACTTCTAAGAAGATGTTGCGGTTGTCGTTAGGGTCTTTAGGCAATAGTAATAATTGCAATTCGTGGTCAATGGCTTCTAACTCATTTTGCGCGTCGCTGATTTCTTCTTTTGCCAGTTCACGCAATTCGGGGTCGTTGTCGTTTGCCATGTCTTGAGCGACCGCTAAATCTGCCTGCGTCTGTTCATAGCGTTTATAGCAATCGACTAACGGCGCAATTTGCGCGTATTCTTGGCTCAATGCGCGGAATTTATTTTGGTTGTTTTGGGTGTCAGCTTCTGACAGTAGGGCAGCAATTTCGTCGTAACGTTCGCAGAGATTTTCTAATTTTTGTTGTATGGATTTTTTCATGATTTGATAAATAGTAACGCAATATTATCGTTATAATTTACCATTATTTAGGCTTATATGTTCAGAAAGTATCGCTAATTGCAGAGGTATCGATCAGCGACACCTCTACAGTTATTATAAGTTTTGGTAATTAGCCACCAAATTTAATGGAGTCAATAATTTGCTGTAACGCAGGACGGCACGCTTCAAACTGCTCAGTTTCAGCGGCTGCCATCATATTGATGTAATAATTTTGTCGATCATACACTTGATAAATAATACGCTGCGGGCTGCCTGCTTTACCTTTTTCGGTTAATTCCCAACCGCGTACCAATTTCACTTGTTTGCCATTGACCATACCAGATTGATCACGACGCTTAGCGGACAGGTTTTTATCAATAGCAATGTCTTTTTTAGCACTGTCTAAAGAGGCTTTAACTGAGGCTTCTGCGGGGAAATCTTGCTGCATACGCGTCATGTGGAACTGAAAACTACAGGTTTTTGCTATGGGTTCAATCATAAATAATACGGTCTCAGAATTCGGATCACCGTTTTGCTTAGCCCAACCTGCGGGAATAGTGAATGAAAAATGCCGATCTGTATTGGTATAAGTCACTGCTGACGTTGATGCTGCCGCTGACGCTGAACCAGCCGCTGACTCACTCGGTACGCCTGCTGCCCCTGCTGCTGCGAGCATTGCTGAATTGACTGCTTGGTTAAGTGCGCTTTGCCCTACACTCGCCGCATTGCATCCTGCTAAAAGAGCAGAACACGCTAACGCGGTGGCAAAAAATGATAGTTTTTTTTTCATAATTGAGAATCCTAAAATTGTATTAAATAAATGTAATTTACCGTATCTTTTAAATTACTGGCTGATTCTATTAGATTCAAATGATTAGCGCACATATTTATCCTGTTTAGAGAAAAATAGCACAGTCAAACTATGTTAAAATTCCGCTGTTAGTAACTCCACAATAAGGTAAACATGAAAGCAAATATTGGTTTAATCGGCTTAGCCGTAATGGGGCAAAATCTTGTCCTCAACATGAACGACCACGGGTTTAAAGTCGCTGTTTTTAATCGCACTATCAGTGCAGTCGATGATTTTTTAGCCGATGCAGCGAAAGGTACAGAAGTCATCGGCACACATTCTCTGGAAGAATTGGTTGATAGTTTGGAATCGCCACGCATCGTGATGTTAATGGTCAAAGCGGGTGAAGTGGTTGATGCCTATATTGAAAAATTAGTACCATTATTATCAGCGGGTGACATTATCGTTGACGGTGGTAACTCATTATTTACTGATACTAATCGCCGCACGGCTGATTTAGCCGCACAAAACATTCTCTACATCGGCACTGGCGTTTCTGGTGGTGAAGAAGGCGCGAGAAATGGGCCATCTATCATGCCAGGTGGTAACAAAACGGCGTGGGCAGCAGTTAAGCCGATTTTTCAAGACATTAGCGCGCAGGTTGACGGCGCACCCTGTTGTGAATGGGTCGGTGATAACGGCGCGGGTCATTACGTCAAAATGGTACACAATGGCATTGAATACGGCGATATGCAGTTAATCTGTGAAGCCTATCAATTAATGTCCGAAGGTTTGGGATTAAGTGCCGATGAAATGCACACCATTTTTTCTGACTGGAATTCAGGCGAACTCAGCTCGTATTTGATTGAAATCACCGCTGGCATTTTGGCGTATAAAGATACCGACGGTCAGCCATTGGTTGATAAAATTCTCGATACCGCAGGACAAAAAGGCACGGGCAAATGGACGGGTATTAACGCCTTGGATTTAGGTATTCCGTTGACACTAATTGGCGAATCAGTATTTGCTCGTTGTTTATCCGCGCAAAAATCAGAACGCGTTACCGCCGCCGCTGTATTACCGAAACGCGTACAAGCGTTCACAGGCGACAAACAAGCTATGATTGATGCGATTCGTGACGCACTGTACGCGGCAAAAATTATTTCTTACGCGCAAGGTTTCCGCTTAATGCGTGAAGCGTCAAAAGAATACAACCTGTCATTGAACTACGGCGAGATTGCCTTAATGTGGCGCGGCGGTTGTATTATTCGTAGCCAATTCCTGAACGACATCAAACAAGCCTACGACAGCAACCCTGCCCTAGAAAACTTATTACTGGCTGATTTCTTTATCGATGCGATGCAAACAGCCGATGCAGGCTGGCGTAAAGCCGTTATTCTAGGCGTAGAACTGGGCATTCCCACACCTGCATTCTCCTCTGCCCTCGCCTATTTCGACGGCTACCGCACTGAACGCTTACCCGCTAATTTGTTACAAGCACAACGTGACTACTTCGGCGCACATACTTACGAACGCACCGACAAACCACGCGGTGAATTCTTCCATACGGATTGGACTGGTCACGGCGGCAAGACAGCCTCTTCAACTTATACGGTTTAAATATTGAATTGGGTTGCCGACAAACGGCAACCCAATTTATACCGAAACAATCTGAACCTATTGAATGTTATTTTTCATGCCATGAATGATTCAGACGCATTACTCAGTCAACTAACAATGCACCGTCACCTATTAATTGACTGCCTGTGGAAATGGTTAGCTAGATTTGCCTTAATTGCTGTCTGCGTGTCCCTATCACGTTTTACTTATACAGGCTGGTTGCCACTCTACAATGTCCACATTGTTCTAGGTACTGTGACAGTTATGGTTTACTAATTGCGCAAGCGTATTAACTACGTTTGGAAAGTATTATTGATAGTGCTACTGTTGTGGATCATTGGCTTTGCAGGCGTACTTAATCTTGGTATTTTAGGCTCTGGTGTTTGGTGGATGGTCATGAGTGCTACGTTAGCAAGTACCCTATATTCCAAACTTGCAGGCATAGTAACGCTGACATTATCAACAGCGGTATTAATTATTATTGGCGGAGCATTTATCACAGGTAAACTTATTGTTCCCGTTGATGCTAATACTTATATCGTTAGCGTGTCTTCGTGGGTTACTTTGCTAATGGCGACTTCACTCATGCCATTTTTTATCCTAGAAAATGTAAACTCTTTTCAACATACCATCATTGATTTACTCAAAGAAGTACATAGACAACGTGATGAAATTGAACATTTAGCCACACACGATTATTTAACGGGTTTACCGCAGTCAAAATTGTTATAGACCGATTAGAAAGAGCTATAGCCAAAGCAAAATAAAATGATTTAAAAGAGCTGAGAGAACAGTGTATCAGTGGAGCAGTTTTTCTTTCTTCTAAGTGCTTTAGCTTGCGCCCATTTGTGTTCAATAGGATTTAAGTCAGGTGAATAAGGCGGCAAGAATTC
>SHZG01000120.1 GCA_009692395.1 Methylococcales bacterium
TACCTTGTACAACCTCGCAACACGTCTCGTGTCGCCCAAGCACAGACCCCCAGTTCCTGTTGTATCCAGTTCATTGCTATCATCGGTTTGTTAGTTCAAATTATCTTACTGTACCGCATTGTGGGAAGTTGTGGGTAATCGTGTGGGTATAAGCCGCTAAAACCTGCAAAATCTCAAAGACATCGCAGGTTTATTGATACAACCTAACTTATTTACAATCTAGGAAATCTCGCGTAAGGTTTTCAGCGTTTTTAAAATCGCATTACCCGCTTCTATACCTTTGTTATATTCGTTATTAGAGGCACGCGCTGCCGCTTGGTCGTAGTGATAAACCGCTAAAATTTCAAACGCGACAGGGATTTGATAGTTAATCATAGTATTCATTAAAGCCCGTGCTGTTTCATCGGCAATTAAATCAAAATGATAAGTTTCACCTTTGATGATAATGCCAAAAGCAACAATGGCCTCAAAGCGTTTAGTTTTGGCAAGAGCTTCGGTAATTAAGGCGACTTCCCAAGTGCCAGCTGCGTAATACACGTTAATATTATCTTCGGGTATGTCGTTTTGAATGAATACCTCTTTGCAATACTCCGTCATATTGCCATTTAATTCGGCGTGATAAGTGCTTTGCACGATGGCTATTTTTAATTTATCGGGTTTTTTTAAGTCGATTTTTTCGACGATTAAATCTTTTATCATTGGGTAGGGTGTTCCTGTAAATAGCGTTCAACGGTAGTGACGATAACTTTAGTTTGATTATCTATTTCGATATTCACTCTATCGCCGAGTTGTTTTAATTTAAATGTAGTAGCGCGTAAGGTTTCGGGTATTAAGGAAATATTAAAACCGCCTGTGGATTGCGTATCAATAATGGTTAAACTCGCACCATTAATGGCAATACAACCTTTGGGTAATATGTATTTCATCCATTCTGCTGGGCAGTTAAAATCAATCATATAATTGTTTTCACTTTGTTTAATGTTGGCAATAGTCGCTGTGCCTTCGACATGACCCGATAAAATATGCCCGCCAATTTCATCACCTTGTTTAGCGGAGCGTTCAATATTCACGTTATCGCCTGCATTTAATAAACCTAAGGTGGTTTTATTTAACGTTTCCTTCATGACATCAAAAGAAACTTTATTATTATCTATCGTGGTCACAGTTAAACACACGCCATCAACGGCGACACTCGCACCAATCGTTAAATTATTTAATAACGTTTTATTAAAATTAATAATCAGCGTATTTAGCCCTGTTTTTTTATCGACGGCGATAATGTCAGTGACGCGCTGCACGATGCCTGTATACATAAAATAAACTCCGAATTAGTGGGAAAATGGCGCAGGCTGATTGGCTTGTAAATTACGCATTCCCTGCGTCATAACTTCACCCAGATATAAAAAACCATTGGTACTTAAATGGGTATCATTAGGCATATAAAAATCTTTAATGCTACGACTTTTTTCGCTAAATACCGTGCCTAAATCAGGCGTGATTAATTCTGGATGTTGAGCGAAATTTTGCCACATATTCTGATAAGGGTATTTATTATGTTCACCATAGCCTAAATAGACAGTGGCTTTATCTGGCACAATAAGCCATATCGGTTGAAACCCTGAGGCTTGTAGATTTTTATTAATGGCTAATACATTATCAATTGAATTGAAGGTTTCTTTTTGAAAATCACCCGTCACGAAAAGAGCATAGTTACATAAGCGATGAGAAAATAAGGCGCAGCCGTTAAAACTAATGGCTTGCACCGCACCCGATTTTAAATATTTTTCAGGTAAGTTCAGCGCTAACTTAATACTGTTATACAAGGCTTTAACGCCCCAATCTGCACCATTGAGTTTATCAAAGGAGACACGCGCACGCTTCACAAGGGGAAACATCGGAAAAGCCGAGTTGACAATCAAATCATGTTTAACAATCGGTTCGCGTGAGTTAGATAATGCTTTCATGCGTCCTTGAAAGAGCCGCTCAACACTTTCAATAATGACATAACGCCCCTTAAAACCTGCGGCGCGTAATGCGTTGCCTAAATCAGTGCGTAAGGCTTCATCGGTTTTTAGTTCTTGCCACGTCATAGTGTCGACTTTTAAACCATCGGCTTCAGCCAATGAATAATCTTTAAAATTTTCTGGTAACACAGCAGGTTGCTCCGATTGCCAGCCAAAACTATGCTCTGGAAAATTACCAATACGGGTCAAATCGCCATACAATCTTTCAAAATACAATTCCATGCCCCACGCAAGCATTGCCATGGTGAGCAATGAATAAAGAACTATTAAACTGTATTTTCTGAAACTAATCGGTTTTAAATGGACGTTCATGGTGCTTAGAATTGAAAATATAAGAAAGTGGATTGTTTATGCAGGTTAATCAGCACAAAGTAAGCAATGATGACAATAATACTGACATCGACTACTGAAGGTTGCCACGCAAAACGAGTCGGTTTTTTCACCACGTCCATGTTTAAAGCAGGGGAATAATTTGCCATAATTTGCTGCACATTGGGTAGGGTGAAGACGATGAGTAAGCCGACAATTAATAGCTTGATAATTCTGCTAGAACCTAAGTTAACTAACGTCAGCGTGCCTTTAAACTGTGCGCCAAACCCTTGCATTGCCTGCCAAAACGCACTGAGTTCGCCGTGTTGTCTAGCCAAATGAACAGCCATTTAATCCCACCATACCACTGAGCATTTCCGTGGCAACGCTGAAATTATCAGCACGAAAAAACACCCAACCGACCACGACTACCAAAAACGTCAATAAACCTGCACCGAACCGCGCCAAACTGCCGCCATCTTGCCAGCCCATGCGTTGTTTTAAGCCGCGCCACGCGTGATTAATGACTAAATACACACCGTGTAAACCGCCCCAGATCACGAATGTCCAGCCCGCACCATGCCATAAACCACCTAGCAACATGGTAATCATGAGATTCACATAGCGTTTGATTTTTCCATCATGACTACCACCGAGCGGAATATACAAATAATCACGCAAAAACCGCGATAAAGTCATGTGCCAGCATCGCCAGAATTCGATAATACTCAATGATTTATACGGCGAATTAAAGTTGATGGGCAAACGGACATTGAACAGCAACGATAGACCAATTGCCATATCGGAATACGCGGAAAAATCAAAATACAATTGCAATGAATACGATAACGCACCAAACCATGATTCAAATAGCATTGGATGTCCGCCTGCTTTTACCGCTTCAAAAATCGGCGTGGCATATTCGCCCAAGCTATCAGCCAATAATACTTTTTTACCTAAACCCAAGATAAAAATGGTCAATCCAATGGCAATATTGTCCCAGTTCACCCGACAAGTGTCGTGCTTGGCAAATTGAGGCATCATTTCTTTGTGATGCAATACAGGCCCTGCGATTAAATGCGGAAAATAAGTGACAAACAACGTGTAATGCACGAAGTTATATTCTTTGACTTTGCCTTGATAGGTATCGACTAAAAACGCCAACTGAGTGAACGTAAAAAACGAAATCCCTAAAGGCAGAAATACTTTAGCCATTGAAATGGCAGAACCTGTCAGGAAGTTTTCGGCTAGGAAGTGAAGGTTATCAACGAAAAAGTTGGCGTATTTGAAATAGCCTAACAAACTCAAATTGGCAATAATCGAGGCGATTAATAGCAGTTTGACACGACGTTGAGCAGAAGCCTGACTATGCCCGATTAAATAACCCGCACCATAATTGAACACAATAGAGCCAAGCAGTAGCCCAACAAAACGGGCATCCCACCAACCGTAGAAAAATAAGGATGCAGCAGCTAGCCAGAGGGTTGCCAAATGGTGGCTGTAACGCCCTAACCCATAAAATCCAGCAATAACAACGGGTAGAAAGGCGAAACTGAAAACGTAAGAATTGAATATCATGAGTAAGACTTTTAACGATTATTTTTAGAGTAAGACCGCCGAGGTTTTTAAAACCTCGGCGGTCTCTATACTGACATTATAACTTTAAAGTAGATTTAAGCCTCATTGATGAGCTTTAATCCGGGTGGCAAGGATTCACCAAAAATCTGCTTTTCTTCTTTTTCATCCAGTTCTTTGACTTGCTCCACCATCTCTAGCCATGAAACAGGGGCTTTGCTAAGTTTTAATTTTTCCAGAATGGCAAGGCGTAAAGACTCATCAATATCGCGGGTTCTATCGCCACTCATACGCGCCATCAAAGTAGCGGCAAAACCAACATGAGGCTTTTTGCGCCAGTCTTCTTTTAACATAGCAGTCAACCACTCGCTCACCACATCTACTGCAACCACATTATGACTGCTACCATGAAACGGGACACGCGCTCCGATACGTCCGACTGCCCACCATGTTTGGCTAGGTTCGCCTGCTTTTTCTAAACGTTTTAATAACCATTCACCTAATTGAATTTTTTTATCGACTGTTAAGCGTTCCAAAATAGCCGATAAACGCACCATATCATCATAACTACGGGTTTTGATTTGCTTAGTAATGCCTACTTGTCTAGCAGCGGCTGGATTTAAATACTTAGCAATATCAGCAAAAATTTGTTCTTGCGCCGCCGCGTTTAAACCACCTGCGATACGCCGCCACACTATCCACCACTCTGCCCAGTTTTGAGTTTCGTTGACGAACTGTAAACCGTGCAGGTAAAGTTTCCACAGTTGTTCCACGCGCCAATCATCCAACGGATAGCCAAAACCCGGCCGTAAACAAAAGCCGATTAAACTCAACCACACACGCTCATGATGTTCAGAACGGCGGCGGAATTTTGCTCCGTCTAATAAAGTGGTGAACATGGCTCTTAATACAGGTGTTGCCCATTCGTTACGATCACAGCCTAAAGTTTTTTCTAAATCAGCACGTAAATTTTTAACCGCTTTAGGGTCAATTTGTTTCGATTTAGAGCCGAATACCGCTTGCATTTTTTCCACGACGACAGGGAATTTCGACGGTAAACTGGCATCGGCTGTGAGTGTGCCGCGTGCTTTTTTGCGGATTTGAAATTCCACATCCCAGCGTTGAGCAGGATTATCAACGGACACGCACTGCATTTTCAACGTGCCGATTTCAGTTTGTGTGACCGCTAAACACACAATCACTTCTTCATTCGTCTCACTGGCAAACGCCACGGCTAACGGCGGCAAAGAATGAAAATCATCGGTGATTTCGGTGACATTGCCTGATTTAAATTCATTATCGCCCGTAGTTGACGCTAAATGAAAACGCACAGGCGTACCCAGTCGCAGGGCAAAACGGTGATCAGTCAACAGAACTTCATCGCCTTCTTCACTGCCTCTGGGCAAAATACAAATGCCTTTTTGTTCAGTCGCATCGGTATCAACCAGTAAGAAGTAACTCCGCGCCGCACCACCACCGATTTTTAATTTTTTATCACGGCGAGCAATTGCATAACTGACTGCACCAAACGCCACGGCTAATTCTGGGTGTTTATTGTCCAGTAATACGGGCGGTTTATCACGCCACGAATTCAGCAAATCCAGCGTGCGTTGGGTAAGCGGCTGACTGCGAAACACGCCACCGTTTAATAACAAGCCATCGGGAACGATACCCTGTCCTTGCAACGCATCTTGTGCCGCTGCTTTATGCAAATTTAAAAAAGCAGCAATGTGCTTGCTAATCGCAGGGTCAGCAGTGTACGGCAAACCAAATTCCACCACGCCACTGCGTTTTTTATCGGGTAATTCAGCCAAACCTGACAGCGGAAAAAAGCCATCTAATGCGAGGCTTCTCACTTCTTCACGACTGAACGTCACTGAACGCGCCGCGCTGATGAGTTTTGAACCGCCACCCAATAAAGTCACCGTCAATTGTTCAGGCGCGTCTTCGGCTAACAAGCGTTCTTTAACCAAGCGACATTGCTCAATCAGTTGCGATAACTCTGCCGCTGATAGCCGTTTTTCACCATTGTTTAACCGATTTTCAGCTAATCGCGCCAACGCTAAATCGATATTATCACCGCCTAGCATTAAATGATTACCCACGCCAATACGCGTCAGTTTCGGTTCAATTTCACCTTGTTCCACTTTAATCAGCGTTAAATCTGTCGTACCGCCGCCCACATCACAGACCAACAACAAATGCACATCCGCCAGCAATTGTTTCAGATTGCCCGCATTACGTCGTAACCAGTCATAACACACCGCTTGTGGCTCTTCCAACAGCCGCACATTATGCAGCCCGACACTACGCGCCGCTTCCAGAGTCAACGACCGCGCCCCTTCATCAAAAGACGCAGGCACAGTAATTACTAAATCCTGTTCATCCAATGGCGCGTCGGGAAATTGATGCCGCCAAACCGCGCAGATATGCGCTAAATAACTGGCACTGGCATCAATCGGCGACACTTTATTAATGTCATCGGACGAACCCCACGGCAAAATCTCCGCGTTATGATCCACCGATGGATGCGATAACCAACTTTTCGCGCTGGTGACTAATCGCCCTGACGTTTTCGCCCCCAACACCCGCGCCGCCTCACCGACAACAGCAGGACACTTATCATTCACCGTGGCAAAAACCACATCCGCCGCTGATAACTCGCCCTCTGCTGGGTGATAACGCACCGACGGCAATAACGGTCTCGCCGCCACTTGCCCCAGCGCGACTAACTGCTCGACGTGAAAAAGTTGAATATCTCGATGGCTGTTATCAGCGTTAGTGTACGCAACAACGGTATGCGTTGTGCCTAAGTCGATACCGACTAAATACTGTGGAGTTTGTTTATGCACGATGATTTTTCAAAAAGTTGTTCATTATTCACTAAGGTAGCGAATACTAGTTTAAATTGCCTAACCCGCTATGGTCTCAAAACTGTTCGCTTTGTCAAGAAAATCAAAAGCATCCTTACATCCTTCGCCTGAATACTGGCTAAAAGTTCAGAGCGCACTGAACAAATTATTGGTAGTGGGTTAAATCTGTGATGATAGATTAAAATCACGGGCAGAATAAAATCACACTTACCTAAAAGACCTTATGAGCTGCTACCAAGAAATCACCTGTCCATTCTGTAAAAGTACCCAGATTGGCAAGTCAGGACGCAATGCAAC
>SHZG01000121.1 GCA_009692395.1 Methylococcales bacterium
GCTTCTTAGGTAGAAAAAGTGATGGCTTCCCAGGTGCTAAAACCTTATGGGAAGGCATGGAAAAAGTCAGGCATTACGCTTTCGGTATCGAAATCGCTAGGGCGGTTTATGCTAACTCTGATTGAGTTGTGGGTAATCGTGTGGCTTATGTTCAACCTTGGGCTTTTATGGCAAGAGGCAATGGTGGAAGTTCAGTTAGAGTTCTAATACCAAAATATAAAATGAATTTTAATGAGTTAATTTGGTTTTCGTCACAAATAAAGGCACAACGATGGCAGTTTTTCTACGGCAGAATGGCAATAAAATCGAGACTTGAACGGTTAGAAATAACAAGTCCACCAATTTACTTAAAAGCGTTAGATTTTACAATTGCTGACAAGATGAAAGAATTTAGAAAAAATCTTTTTAAATTGAGTGGTGCGTAAAATTAAATACGATATATTAAAATAATTAGGATAGTAAAAATCGTTATGTTTATCCTAAAAAATATCAAACTAGCCATCAGCTTTTACACCCGCATCCCCATTGCAACCACCGCGCTGGATTATAACCAACTGCCACAAGCGGCAATCTATTTGCCTGTTATCGGTTGGTTAGTCGGTGGTGGCGTAGCTGTAGCGTTTTATGTGAGTGCGTTATTATGGTCGAAAGTCACCGCGATAATTATCGCTTTAATCACAGGCATACTATTAACGGGCGGTCTGCATGAAGACGGTTTTGCCGATGTCTGTGATGGTTTTGGTGGTGGTTATGACAAAGCACGAGTGTTAGCCATTATGAAAGATTCACACATCGGCGTTTATGGTGTGTTGGGTTTGCTGTTATTGCTGGCATTAAAAATCAGTGTGTTAGCTGAACTGCCAACCGCTAGTCTACCGTTGATATTATTAGCGGGGCATAGTGTTAGCCGTTTTATGCCGTTATTAGTGATGCACTTTTATGACTATGCGCGAAGTGATGACAGCAAAGTCGCGGCGGCAGTGTACACACCGAACAGAAAAGAATTATTAGTGGCGGCGGTTTGCGCGTGCTTGCCGCTGTTATTATTACCCGCTTTATGCAGTTTAGCCGTGCTTATCGTGTTATTGGTTAATCATTGGCTAGGTCGTTATTTTTACCGCCATATCGGCGGCTATACAGGTGATTGTTTAGGTGCAAGCCAACAAGTCGCCGACCTTATTTTTTATCTCACCGTGAGTAGTTTATGGATATTTATTTAATTCGCCACACCCAAACCGCTAATTCAGCAGGTTTGTGTTATGGGCAAACTGATGTAACAGTCGCCTCAACATTTGAACAAGAAATCGACATTCTGCATGGAAAATTGCCTGAATTTGATGATGATTGCAAAGTGTTTAGTAGCCCACTCAGCCGTTGTGTGCAGTTAGCCGAAACTTTTTCTGATGAAGTCAGTACCGATGTACGTTTGCAAGAACTGAATTTCGGTGATTGGGAAGGTCAGTTGTTTGATGCTATCGAACCCACTGCCCTGCAACAATGGACGGATAATTTTGCTACTGCCGCACCACCGAATGGTGAAACTTTTGGTGATTTGCATCAGCGTGTGGGCGAATTTTGGCAAGAATTATTGGCAACGGAAGCCGAGCAAGTTGTTATTGTCACTCATGCGGGTGTAATTCGTGCGTTGTTGGCGCGGGTGTTAAATCTGCCACTAGAAAACGCGTTTCAATTTCGTATTGATGCAGGTTCAGTGCATAAACTGCGCTGTCTGGATGGTTATATTTACATCGAATACGTTAATTTATAATGCAGCACGGCGGCAATATTTACGCATTCGCGGCGCAAGTCGGCTGTTTGCCTGAGCAAGTTTTGGATTTTTCGGCAAATATTAATCCTCAGCAAGCGGTGGATTTGCATGACTTATTATCGGTCTCGCTCACGCCTTACAGTGACCCTGATTACCGTTGTTTAAAACAGGCGATTACTCAGCGTTATCCATTACCTGAGAATGCTGACATTGAAGTATTCAATGGCGCGAGTGCGGCGATTTTCGCACTATTGCGTTATTTGCAACCGCATGATGTGGTATTATACGCGCCGCTGTATGGCGAGTATCAACGGCTTGCAGAACGCTTAGGTTGTAATATTCACATCATCACCCGCCTTGACTCGTTCCTACGCGCCGCATGGGAATGCAGTAACGGCGCGCCGCGCCAAACACAAGGCATCCCAAACGGTGCAACGGTCATTTTCGTCAATCCAGCCACGCCAGACGGCACACTCTACAACCAGCCCGATTTATTCTCCGAATGGATTGCTGCCGATTGCCACATCATCATCGACGAATCCTTTTTAGATTTCTGCACCGCTGAATCGGCAATGGCACACCTAGCGCACTATGAAAAACTGACTATCATCAAATCGTTAAGCAAATTTTATGGTTGTGCGGGCATTCGCGTTGGCTTTATCGCCGCTCATGCTGATTTTATCCGCGATTTACAACAGCTAGAACCCGCGTGGAAATTATCCAGCTTAGACATGGCATACACTCAACTCGCCCTAGCTAACACCGATTTTATCACCCAGACGCGCCAACAAACTGACCGCAACCGCGTGTTATTACGGCAAGTGCTACACGAATCAGGTTTGTTCTCTGAAATTTACCCCAGCGCGGCGAATTTTTTACTGGCGCGATTACACGATGATAATGACGGCTATCAGCTACAAAACCTATTAGCTCCTGCTCAGATTTTAATTCGCGTCTGTGAGAATTTTATCGGCTTGGATAAGCGGTATGTACGCTTTGCGGTGAAAGAACCCGCCATCATTGAACAACTAGCCATTGGATTGCACACCTAGGTTTGCACTCCGCTCAAACACAACGAGATTAACTCCATGAAACCCCTAGCCATTTTCGGCACTAGCTCCGATGCGGGAAAAACCACCATCGTGATGGCATTGTGCCGAATTTTCGCCGATAAAGGCATTAACGTCGCGCCGTTTAAAGCGCAGAACGTGTCCAATAACTCCGCTGTCACCAAAGAAGGGCGGGAGATTTCCCGCGCCCAATGTTTGCAAGCCGAAGCAGCGCGGGTTGAACCGAGTTATCACTTTAACCCTGTGTTATTAAAATCGCACGGCAACGGTTCAGTGCAGGTGGTGGTGAATGGCTTGGTTTATAAAAATCAAGGCATTAGCGACTATTATGACGAAATGCCGTTTTTAAAAACCCAAGTTAAACACGCCTTTGAACGCTGTCAGCAAGACTATAAATTGGTAATTGCAGAGGGCGCGGGTTCGCCTGTGGAACTCAATTTACTGCATAAAGATTTATCCAATACCTTTGTCGCTAAGACCTTTCACACTAAAAATATTCTGGTTGCCGACATTGAACGCGGCGGCGTGTTTGCGTCCATTTACGGTACGCTAGAGCTAATGGATAAGACTATGCGCGAGAATTTAATAGGCGTAATTGTGAATAAGTTTCGTGGTGATCGGCGGTTTTTTGATGAAGGCGAACGCATTATTGCTGAACGGTTTGGCGTACCTGTATTGGGCGTGTTGCCATTTTTGCCATTGAATATCGACATGGAAGATTCGCAGTCGTTACAGAATTATCAGCAACGTTTGGGTGACGTAAAAATCCGCATTGCCGTGTTAGCGTATCGCGGTTTGAGCAACTACAACGATTTGGATGTGTTGATAGCAGACCCTGAGTTGTATGTCGAACTGATTCATGAGTACCGTCCGCTAGCCGTGTTTGATATGGTGTTGATGATAGGCAGTAAAACTGTCATTCGGGATGTGCGCTGGTTAAAAGAAAATGGTTTGTTTGCCGAAGTGCAGCAATTTGAAGGCGCGGTGTTTGGTGTCTGTGGCGGTTATCAAATGTTGTGCCGAATGCTGCATGATCCTGACGCGCTAGAGCATGATTCGCCGACGGTAGAAGCGGGTTTAGGTTTGATTGATGACGACGTAATTTATCAAAGCCCAAAAATTTTACAGCGTGGGATTTATGAGCTGTTTTCGTATTCCGTGCAAGGCTATGAAATCCACTGCGGACGCATGGCTAACTATCCTTTGTATTATCAACAAGGGCGTATTGCGGGGACTCATGTCCACGGCGTGTTTGATAATAATGACTTCCGTACTGACTATTTCAAACGCCTTAATTCATCGTATCAAGGCTACGATTATGCTGCTTACCGTGATGAACAGATTCAGGGATTTGCCGATATGGTCGCGGACAATTTGGATATGGATACCATTATGAGGGCATTGCGTTGATGTTTTTATTTCCTCTGCTCATAGTTCTCATGCTCCAGCGTGGGAATTCATCTAGCAACGCTCCAGCGTTGCGGGACGCTGGAGCGTCCGAGGCTGCATTCCCACGCAGAGCGTGGGAACGATGTGTCTATGTTTTTTGAAGTCGCTCTACTGGCTTATGCCATCGACCTGTTATTCGGTGAACTGCCCTATAAACACCCTGTCATTTTCATGGGCGATTTTATCAACGCGTTTGAAGGGCGGTTTTATGGTTCGGCAAACTCACCACCGACGGATAAGCTGATAACGGGCGCGTTGTTAGTCATTAGCCTGCTAATCATCACCGCATTAATCAGCGTTACTATCGTCGCCCTGTGTGCCTTGTTACCGTCATGGTTAGCATTGTTGGTGTTAGCCGTGTGCTCCTCCACTGGCTTAGCAATGAATATGCTACATAGCAGTGTAGCGCACATATTAACCGCTGAACAACCGAAACAAGCGTTAAGTTATTTAGTCAGCCGCGATACCGAAGCCATGAGCGACGAAGATATTTATAAAGCCGCACTCGAAACGTGGGCAGAAAATTTGAGTGATGGCGTGATTGCGCCGCTGTTTTATCTTGTGCTGTTTGGCTTACCTGCGGTGGCTGTTTATAAAGCCATCAATACGATGGATTCTATGATTGGCTACAAAACCCCGCGTTATTTTTATTTTGGCAAAACTGCTGCGCTGTTGGATGATGTGGCAAATTACATTCCCGCACGGATTACCGCTTTGTTGATTGTCTTAATAGCGGACGATAAACTACGCGCATGGCAATGTATGAAACGTGATGGGCATAAATTAGAAAGCCCCAATGCAGGTTATCCAATCGCCGCAATGGCAGGCGCGTTAGGTGTGGCTTTAGGTGGTGATGCAATTTATCATGGTCAATTAAAAGCCAAACCATCCTTGGGAATCGCCATTCATACGGTTAATCGACAAACGCTAGTACAGGCTTTAGCACTAAAAAAACGCATC
Organism: Methylococcales bacterium; assembly: GCA_009692395.1. Lineage (GTDB taxonomy): Bacteria > Pseudomonadota > Gammaproteobacteria > Methylococcales > Methylomonadaceae > UBA4132. Next base: position 5,248 of record SHZG01000121.1, read on the forward strand.
AATTTAATCGTATGTAGTCTGTTAATCATTGGAGTATTTGTATCATGAAAACATTATTTATTGGCGGTGTAAAAAGCGGTAAATCGCTGTTGGCAGAACGCCACTTATTACTAAATTTACCGCGCTATGCAGAAAAACCTTACTACCTCGCCACCACGGAATTTTTAGATGACGAAATGCGGCAACGGATAAAAGTACATCAACAACGCCGCCAAGAAAAATTCATCACAATTGAAGAACCCGTGAAACTGTACGCAGCCATTAAAAAATGCGAAGGCTCTTCTATATTAGTTGAGTGCATATCCATGTGGCTCAATAATATGCTCCATCATAAAGTCCCCGAAGCAAACATCCTGCGCGAATTAGAAGCCGTGCTGTCATTACCCCGCGACTTAGTGCTAGTACATAATGAAGTCGGTTTAGGCGTTATCCCCGACAATGCACTCGCTCGACAATTTGTCGATTTATCAGGCAAAGCCGCGCAACTTATAGGGCAGCAGTGTGACAAAGTGTTTTTTTGCAGTGCGGGGTTGATGTTGGCGATGAAATAACGTTGTCCACGCTACATGACTTGTTATAATCCAGTCTAATAATACTGAGTTATGGGGGAATTAAAATGAATAGTGTATTGATAACAAATTCCGTACAAGCAGACATTCAAACGGATACTATAAAAAAAGCAGAACTGGTTTTAAATCGTTTAGGTTTAAGTCGTGAACAAGCGATTGCCTTATTTTTTGAACAAATCGCTTTACAACAAGATTTACCTTTTTCATGCAAGAAACCGAATGCTGAAACACTGCAAGCCTTTAAAGACTCGGATCAGGGTGTTAATTTAGTGGAATGCAAAGATGCAGATGATTTATTTAACCAGTTGTGGATTTAATGGCTCAAGCTATTTATTTAAATCGTTTTGAAAAAGATATAAAGCGTATGCAAAAACGCGGCAAGGACATGAATAAGTTTAAGGCGGCTGTTTTAAAGGTATTAGCAGGTGAAGTATTAGAACAACGATACCGCGACCATTTATTAATCGGTAACTTTGCCAATCGCCGCGAATGTCATCTTGAACCCGATTGGCTGTTAATTTATCGCTTTGAGAATGAAAAGGTTATTTTTTAGCGGACGGGGAGTCATGCGGATTTGTTTGAATACATGGATAGTAGCGCGTGTGGAGCTTGCGGAACACGGGGGTAACGATTACATTGCCACGAAAAGCCCCGCATTCAGCAATTGCGTTATTATCCACTAAACTTAAACAATATCTTAAATCGTTTCCAGCTTGTGGTTGTTGATAGGTTGAAACAGATTACTCTACCTCTGGCTGAACTAGCGGTGGTTGCGTTGCAGACATATTGTGATATGAAGTGACTGGGACTGGTGTTACGGTGTTGTGCTCTACTACAGACTGAGGTGGCTGTGGTTGTGTTGTTGGCACATTTTGATAAGAAGGAGTAGGAGCGGGTGTTGATGGTTGATAATTATTAGATTGTATAGGTGGTTTTGGTATTTCGTTACTTTGGCTTGTACATTGGGTAGTGGGTTAAATCTGTAATTATGAATAAATATCGCGCCCGAATTCGACCTTGTTGATAAGCAAACCGATGACGGTGTCGTGCATCAACTCTAGTTTTGAGAAGCAAATGGTCTTGCGATTGAGTCGTTTGAGCCATGTCCGAAAGTTCAGGTTTTTACGTTCTATTTTCTGCGTATTGCGCTTACCAATCTCATGCTTATCAGCCTCAAGGTGACGCTGATAAGCACCCCAATCATCTGTGTAGAAGCAGGTAATATTAAAGGGGGCAAGC
>SHZG01000122.1 GCA_009692395.1 Methylococcales bacterium
TATACTTGCCACTCCAACACCAAAACGCACTGCCGCTTCCGCTTGTGTTAGCCCTTCTTGTTCTTTAATCGTCAATACTTTTTGGCGGAAATCGGCTGAATATGTCATCTAATTTAAAATAATCAAATTATACTGCTTTGGCTATACCACAACACAGGTCTGAGGTACTAAGTTTTATCATTGTGAATTCCAGTGGCGACTGTTTGTGTCTGCTATTATCTCTTTTTGATATAAAAAATCTGCGTATTGGATTGTTTTATAAACTCAATGATTTGATGACCTGCTTGGTCAGTATAAACACCAAAATCTAAATGTGCGGCGGGGTCAGTGGCAATGACTTTGACAACATCCCCGCTAGTCATTGCCATCAAGGCTTGTTTAAGCCGCAATAAAGGCAAAGGACACTGCAAACCGCTGGCATCTACTTCCAGATTAAATTCAATCATAATTTAATTTTAATACTCTCAATTCAAATATAGAGTGCTTATAATACCACTCCCTATTAAATCCAAGCATCATCACAATAGAATGGATTATTTTCCTATTTTTGTAAAATTGAAAGACCAAGAGTGCCTCGTTGTCGGTGGTGGCGAAATAGCCGTGCGAAAAATTGAATGTTTAACCCGCGCAGGCGCGAAAATTACCGTCATTGCCAAAGAAATAAGCCCCAGCGTCGCCGAGATGGCAGTTAGTCACTCGCTTACCTTGTACCAAAAAGCCTTTTTACCTGAAAACCTACACGGTTTTAGACTGGTAGTATCCGCTACCAATGACGATGAAACCAATCGCCTAGTGGCAAGTACTGCCGACCAACAGAAAATTTTGGTGAATGTGGTCGATAATCCTGCCCTGTGTAGCTTTATCTTTCCTGCGATTGTTGACCGTTCGCCGCTGATTATTGCGGTGTCTTCCAGTGGTTCTGCGCCTGTATTAGCGCGTTTACTTCGCGCTAAAATAGAAACCCTGATTCCACCGAGTTATGGACGATTAGCACAATTAGCGGCTAAATTTAGACACTCTGTGCAGCAACAATTAACAACAATCCAACAGCGACGGATTTTTTGGGAACACGTTTTTCAAAGTAATATTGCTGAACTGGTTTTTGCGGGCAAAGATGAACAAGCCGAGCAACTGTTACAACAAACCTTGAATACCACCGAAAATACCGCGCCTGTGGGTGAGGTCTATTTGATAGGCGCAGGGCCTGGCGCGGCTGATTTATTAACCTTTCGGGCGTTACGTTTGCTACAACAAGCCGATGTTGTGGTTTATGATCGTTTGGTATCGCCTGATATTCTCGATTTAGCACGCCGCGACAGTGAAAAAATTTATGTCGGTAAACAACGTGATAAACATACGTTACCGCAAGAATCCATCAATACCCTACTGGCAGATTTAGCCAAAGCAGGCAAACGCGTCGCCCGCTTAAAAGGCGGCGATCCGTTTATTTTTGGTCGCGGTGGTGAAGAAATTGAAACCCTCATGCAGCAAGGCATTCATTTTCAGGTCGTTCCAGGGATTACTGCCGCCTCAGGTTGCGCGACGTATGCAGGTATTCCTCTCACTCACAGAGACCATGCCCAATCCTGCACCTTTGTCACGGGGCATTTAAAGGACGATTCTATTCATTTAAATTGGATACAATTAGCTATGCCGAATCAAACCATCGTTATTTACATGGGGCTAGTCGGGCTGGAAAAAATTTGCCAGTCATTAATTGCGCACGGCAGTGATGAAAATTTACCAATTGCCTTAGTGCAGCAAGGTACAACGCACAATCAGCGCGTCATTATTGGTACTTTATCGACCTTACCCGCACAGGTTGCTCAACTGGATATTAAGCCGCCAACACTGATTATTATCGGCACCGTGGTGACACTCCATGAACGACTACGGTGGTTTGATGGTTGACGATATGGCTAACTGCATAAAACGATTACAAAACCGTTCGCACTGAGCTTGTCGAATGGCTCACCACGAACGGTATCATTTTATTGTGTGTTAGCTCTATGAACAATATGAATGCAAAGAAGTAAATAAAACAATTGAATTTTATCGGTAAATTCCCTATTCTTTACTAGCTTAAACGTTATTTCCACACAAAAGAACATCTGTTCTTTTTTATCATCAAGAGAGGTCACTATGAAAAAATCATTAGCCACAGTAGCAGGCGTTATATTAATTACTTTAAGCGGCTCAGTATTCGCTGGCGAAGCTGAAGAAGTTGGTCAAAAAATTTATGAGCGTGCATTCGGTCGTGGTTGTGGCTCTTGCCATGACATCGCTTCAAATCCTCAGTTGTCTGCGTTAATTAAAGACGGCAAATTGGACAGAGCGACGTTTGAAAAAGTATTGAAAGAAGGCAAAGGCGGTATGCCTAAAGCAATCGAAACTATCATGGCATTAGTCCCTGTGACTAAAGCGGGTTACGGCGAAGATCAAGCGGTTGACGCGTTGTATGCTTATTTAAAATCTAAGTAATTAGCTTCATTTACGCACAAAAAAGCCGCTCAGACTGCATAGTCGAGCGGCTTTTTTATGTTTGCTAATAATGACTGCCAGTCCTTTAAATGACTGGCAGTCATGCGTAAATTTAATCTTTATGTAAATAACGAGTAATCATTTCTTTATAAGGCAGACGGTGTTTATTTTTAAACCAAATACCTGCAAACGCGGCAAACATCAAACCACATGATGCCAAGCTCAAATACACCAGCTTCTTCAATTCTGACATTTCTGCCATTATCTGCTCATTAAGCAGTGTCACTTTGCCGTTATTAGGTGTTGCTGAATAAGCGCGTAAGGATTTAATATCATTACGCAGCTCTTCAATCGTCATCAATGAATCAGGTGCAGCCCCTAAGCGTACACTGTCTTCCAAGGTTCTGAGTTTACTTTCAATTGAACCGCTGACCAAGCCAACAAACTGTCCTTTGAGCGTATTGACTTCAGTAGACAACACAGGATTGATATGATCGCTATACAGTTGAGTATTCGTCGTGTGTTGATACGCAGTGAAATCTTCACGCGGAAATAATAACCAGCCGCCGACAACAATGACCGACATCAAGAAAAAAACCGTTGCTAACAACCATCGGTTGGCTTTCACCAAATTCTGATGGGGTGGTATGGTGTTCAGGGCAACTATATTAGACTTTTTTTCGGGTGTATCGCTCATTACTGCCTTCCTCATAAACTGCGCAAAAAGCCCAGTTGAACAAATAGTTATTATTATATAGGTCTTGCCAGCGGACACACTACACGTTTATGCAGTGTGTCCTGTGGTTTTTTAAGTGGTTATTTCAAACGCTTAGCGGCTGCAATACGCAATCTTAACGCATTCAATTTAATAAAGCCTGCTGCGTCTTTTTGATTGTAAGCCCCTGCATCGTCTTCAAACGTCGCAATGCTTTCATCAAATAAACTGTCGGTGCTGGATTCACGACCGACCACGATGACATTACCTTTATACAATTTCAGGCGTACTTTACCATTAACGTTAGTTTGTGAGGCATTAATCATGGTTTGCAACATTTCACGCTCTGGACTCCACCAGTAGCCGTTGTAAATTAACGACGCATAACGCGGCATTAGTTCATCTTTTAAATGCGCTACTTCTCTATCCAGAGTCAGTGATTCAATCGCACGATGCGCTTTGAGCATAATCGTACCCGCTGGGGTTTCATAACAGCCGCGTGATTTCATGCCGACATAACGATTTTCCACGATGTCTAAACGTCCGATACCATTCGCACCACCCACTTTGTTTAACTGTTCCATCACGGTTGCAGGTGAACACGGCACATCATCAATGGATACGATGTCGCCTTGTTGATAAGTTAATTCAATATACGTCGCTTCGTCGGGTGCGTTTTCAGGTGACACTGACCAACGCCACATCGCTTCTTCTGGTTCTGCCCACGGATCTTCTAATACACGACCTTCATACGAAATATGCAATAAATTCGCATCCATAGAATACGGCGAGGTTTTACCGTGTTTCATTTCTACAGGAATGCCGTGTTTTTCGGCATAATCCAGCAATGATTGGCGTGAGGTTAAATCCCATTCGCGCCACGGTGCGATAACGTGAATATCAGGACGCAACGCATACGCGCCTAATTCAAACCGTACTTGGTCGTTACCTTTGCCAGTCGCGCCGTGTGAAATGGCAGTCGCGCCTGTTTCATTAGCAATATCAATTAAGCGTTTAGCGATTAATGGACGCGCAATTGACGTGCCTAATAAATATTCGCCTTCATAAATAGTGTTGGCGCGAAACATTGGGAATACATAATCACTGGCAAATTCTTCGCGTAAATCTTCGATAAAAATTTCTTTAATGCCCAGTGCTTGCGCTTTAGCGCGGGCGGGTTCAATTTCTTCACCTTGACCTAAGTCGGCAGTAAATGTGACTACTTCACATTGATAAACATCTTGTAACCATTTGAGAATAATCGACGTATCCAAACCACCTGAATACGCTAATACGACTTTGTTAATGTCTGACATAGTGTTTTTACCTTGAGTTAAAAATGTGGTGAATTATACGCGAAACCCGTAGTGTGCGCATTGCGTCAATTCCCTCAGTTATTTCTACCAACTGGGATTAAAAAAATTCACACGTCCTGTTTCCACATCGTACATACCGCCGATAATGCCGATGTCACCCGCTTGAATCAAGTCTTCCAATACCGTGCTTTGGTTTCTGATCTGCTCAACCGTCAGTTGAACATTTTTTTCAGCGACTTTTTCCACTGACTCATTACCGACGGCAGCAATAGCGGGTTGAATTTTTGCCAGTAAGCCCGTCAGATGCGCTAGCTCAACCTGAGCACACGCGCCTTTTATCGCGCCACAATGGGTATGCCCTAACACGACGATGAGTTTAGAGCCTGCCAATTTACAGGCATATTCCATACTGCCTAAAATGTCATCATTAATAATATTACCCGCTACCCGCGCACTGAATACATCGCCCAAGCCTAAATCAAAAATCAATTCCACCGAGGTGCGTGAATCCATGCAGCTTAAAATAATGGCAAGCGGAAATTGCCCTTGTTGGGTGTCGTTGACTTGCTCCAGCAGGTTACGATTGGCTGCGAGGTTATTAATAAAATGTTCGTTGCCGTCTTTTAAAATATCCAATACACAGGCAGGCGTGAGTGCTTGCTGGGAATCGTAAGTTTGACTACGCGCTTTTTCAATCGGTTTAAGCACACCGAAACCGCGCATATTTTCTAGCGTTAGTTTGATATTCTTGAAATCGGCTTCGTTTTTAAAATTTTCAATCACTTCATAGATATCGTAGTCCATGTATTTTGAACGTGTGGCATCAATGACTACGTCAGAATTAGCAGGAACGTGTTCCAGCGTGCGTTTAATATTGGCTTTATTCAAAAACGAAACGTGTTCTGATAAGCGAAAAATGATTTTATTGCCGATAACCGTTTCACGAAAATAGGCAGCACTTTTGTAGTTTTCTAACAGAATGGCAAACAATGCGCAGCTTAAACCGAGGACAATACCGATTAATAAATCCGTGAACACCAAGCCTAAAATAGTGGTGCAAAATGGAATGAAATGATACAGCCCCGCTTGGTACATGGTTTTAAATAGCGCGGGATTAATTAGCTTATAACTGACTACTAACAACACGCTCGCTAAGGTGGCTAACGGAATTTCATTTAACCATTCGGGTATGAATTTGACCGCTAACAGCATGAGAACGCCTTGAATCACTGCCGCTGTTTTGCTTCGCGCCCCTGCTTGAATATTAATAGAGCTACGCACAATCACTTGAGTTAAGGGTAAGCCGCCAATCAAGCCACTGCCGATGTTGGCTAAACCTTGGGTCATGAGTTCGCGATTGGTTGAAGTGACACGGCGATACGGGTCTAATTTATCAACCGCTTCAACACAGATGAGGGTTTCTAAACTAGCCACTAGCGCGAGGGTAGCGGCTATTAAATACACTCTGGGCTGGTCAAATAGGGAAAAATCCGGGGTGTGAAATTGTGCTAACAAACCCGCAAAATCGTTAAAAACAGGAATCATCACCAAGTGCGTGTCTTTCAATGCAAACTCAGGGGCAAAATAAATCAAGTATTGATTGCTGAATACGCCTAACAGCACTGCCAATAATATGCCTTGATAGACACGACTATAGCGCAGTGATTTGATGAATGGTTGCTCCCATAAAATAAGCGGGATGAGGGAAATCAGCGCGATAACAATCGCCGTCGGTGAAATAAATTCAACGGCATTAATCAGTTCAGAAAATGAGGAAAAATGGTCGGTTTGAGAAAAACTAACATCACCTTCGTAGTCGCTGTCATAACCTAAGGCATGGGGAATTTGTTTTAAAAATAAAATAATACCTATGCCCGATAATAGTCCGTTAATGACTGAAGACGGGAAATAATGCGCAATCACCCCCGCTTTGAGCAAGCCTAATAAAATCTGCAATAGTCCTGCAATGACCAATGCTAACAAAAAGCCGTTAAACGTTAATTCATTAATAGCAGCTAATACCAGCACGGATAAACCTGCCGCTGTACCGCTGATAGCCAATTGTGAACCGCTTAACGGTGCGACAACCAGCCCGCCGATAATGCCTGTGATTAACCCTGAAAACAACGGTGCGCCTGACGCTAAGGCAATGCCCAACGACATCGGTACTGACACTAAAAACACCACGATACCCGCAGGTAAATCGACTTTGAAATTGGTAAACATTTTTCCTCGTAGAATTATCGTAGGTTGAGCTGCCGTTTTTTGGCAACCCAACATTTACTGTCAATGTGTTGGGTTGCGAAAAAGCCGCAGCCCAACCTGCAATGGGTTAGTATAGCAAAAGCAAAATAAAATGATTTAAAAGAGCTGAGAGAACAGTGTATCAGTGGAGCAGTTTTTCTTTCTTCTAAGTGCTGTAGCTTGCGCCCATTTGTGTTCAATAGGATTTAAGTCAGGTGAATAAGGCGGCAAGAATTCCAAGCTATGCC
>SHZG01000123.1 GCA_009692395.1 Methylococcales bacterium
GACCATACCACTAACACCGTACTCGCTTATGTATTGGGTAAGCGCAAGGATGACGTATTCAAGCAACTTAAAACCTTGCTTGCCCCCTTTAATATTACCTGCTTCTACACAGATGATTGGGGTGCTTATCAGCGTCACCTTGAGGCTGAGAAGCATGAGATTGGTAAGCGCAATACGCAGAAAATAGAACGTAAAAACCTGAACTTTCGGACATGGATCAAACGACTCACTCGCAAGACCATTGGCTTCTCAAAACTAGAGTTGATGCACGACACCGTCATCGGTTTGCTTATCAACAAGGTCGAATTCGGGCGCGATATTTATTCATAATTACAGATTTAACCCACTACCATAGCGTCTTCATTCGTTAATTGCGTACCTTTTTATAACGGCATCATTGGCTTTTACTGTCGTTTTGGGCAATGCGGGCAGGTGGTTTTTTTACCTTTGGTTGCTGTATTTTTTGTAAATCAACACATATTCTCGTTACACGCGCCATGTGAGAACAAGGAAAACGTAGGGTGGGCGATAGCCGTAACCCGACACACTGTGATGAGCTATGTGTCAGGCTACGCTGTCCTACCTCACCCGCTCCGTCAAGCGCACCATATCATGCATCACGCCATCCAAGCCGCCGTAGACATTCAGCACGTTGATATTGGCGGTGATTTTTTCCAATATCTCCAGCTCTTTCAAGCGCAATAACACAGGATTGCCTTCCATGACTTTAGCGGTGTTGTGCAATGAACGGGTGGCTTGGGTTTCTTCTTGGCGTTTGATTAAATTGGCTTCGGCGAGTTTTTGCGCTTCGACCACTTGGGTCAAAATCGCTTTCATTTCACCCGGCAGGACAATATCACGCACACCAACGCTGTTCACTTCAATGCCGTAAGTTGCCGATTTTTCCACGACAATGCTCTGCACTTGATTATTGAGCGAGTTTTTATCGGCTAATAATTCATCCAAGGTTTGCGTGCTGACGATGGTGCGTAATGCCAGTTGTAATTCACGGTATAAAAAATCTTTGGCATCGGCTAATTCAGCTTTCACGACTTCGGGGTGTTTTATTTGCCACGTTGCCGATAAATTAATGCGCAAGCTCACGCGGTCTTTGGTCAAGATTTCTTGTCCGTTGACTTCCATGTTTTGTAAGCGACCATCGTATAACACGACGCTGATAGCGCGATTAAACCGCCACCAAACGTGTGTGCCTGTGCCTAAGGTCGTGACAGTTTCGCCGTCCACCACCAAAAAACCAACGTGATTTTCTGGCACAGTGGCAATGACAATCGCCGCCAACACTGCACGCCGTAACGGTTCATCTTTGGCATTGGCTAATAACGCCGCCAGTTTTTTCGCTACGCTAAATTCTTGGCTAATGTCCAGTTTTTCAATGCGCATGGCTTGCTGGGTTTGCCAGTACGCGCCACGTTGCGCGGGGGCTTTAATGTCTTTTAGAACATTGTTCACATACACTAAACCGATTTCCTGTTCGCCTGTTTCCCAGAGTGTCATCACCTCGCTAAAAGCGTCTGCGTGCAGTTGCGCTAAGTACAACAGCTCTTTGCTAATGGGGTCTTGCAGGGTGTCGGTGATGGTGATGATTTGCACTTGGTAGTCATTAAACCAATCCCAAAGTGTATGCACACCTGCGGGTAAGAAACGAATAAATTGCTGCTCTTTGAACAACAAGCCTTTTTGCGTTTCTGCGATTATTATTTTTTTTCTGGTTTGCATTGTTGTCTCCTGAATGAAGTGACAAAGCCTCCACACAGACACAGGCTTCGGGCTTTATGACAATCAGGCAAACCCTCAAAAGCGGCTTGCGTAATTGCCAGACCCAGCCGAAAGGCAGTGTCTGTGTTGATGTCCAGTGGCGGTATTGTGTTTACAGATTGCGCCTTCATCTGACTACGCACGCCACTGCCCCCTTTCATCTGGAGGCTTTCTCTTAGGTTTTTAAGCTACCTTGGAAGGGTAGTTTTGCTAATTGGAATCGAACCAATTACAGTCTGATTAATAGTCAGATGCTCTACCAAATGAGCTATAGCAAATGGTGCAGCGAGTTGGAGTCGAACCAACGACCTTCCGATTAAAGTCGGATGCTCTACCAACTGAGCTACCGCCGCGTTATTTGACTCCATCAACATCGATACGCAGATTGCCCAGAGGGTTTGCGTCAGTTAGGCGTTTGAACCTAAACCGCTGTTGCTGCTGGGGTGTCAAATTCTGTTTTAGACCTTTCAGGTTTTAAAAACTTGAAAAGTCTTGATATTCTTGTCTCGTTTCATTTCATAAATTCAACGCATCTTTAAGATTTAAAACTGCCACAAACGGCTGAAAATCGCGGTCTGAAAACAGCAATGGCAATTCATTGTCAATACAATACGTTGCGATAAGGCAATCAATGGTTTTTCTAACCGTTATCCCTTGTTTGCGTAACAAGCGGTAATTCTGCGCTGACTTAATCGCAATCTCCGTATTACATAACTGCGCTTGTTCAAGATGTGCTAACAGCGACTGGGCAATCTCAACATCTTTGTCATGCCTAAATCCCTGCAACAACTCCGCAATCATCAAATCACCCGCCACAATCACTGTGCTGGATAAAAAACCATCCAGCTTTACTGTTTTCGGGTTATCAACGCCATTAAAATAATCAATCCAAACACTGGTATCGACTAAAATCACACGCCTTCTCTCATTGCATCCAAATCGCCATCCCAAGCTAACTTACCTTTATAAGCCTTGATGGTTTCCTGATTTTTTAAGTGGATTAAGGTTTTAAGCCCTAATGCCACCACGTCTTTTTTAGTCTTGATGCCCGTTAGCAAAATCGCTTCATTCATTAACGAATCATTAATAACAATATTGGTGCGCATGATTGTTCCTTGATGTGTATAAAATACAAATATGATACACAAAGTCAGTCATTTTTTTCATACAAAATCAGTAAGTAGCCCAGATGGAGCGTAGCGGAATCTGGGATATGCGGAATGTTACGTTACCCCGCATGCCGCAAAACTCCATGCGGGCTACTCGCTGGGGTGTCAAATTCTTGTTGATGTGTTGATGCGATAATCTGCACCGACAATACCGAGTTTTTTAAACAGTCAGCTCGTTTCCACGCGCCGCGTTGCGTGTTACAGTGTTTCGCGTTTAAACCCTGCGCGTGAAATCATCTGCTCAACTTCTTTGCATACATTGACATAACGCAATTCAACATCAGGATGTTGTTTGCTGAAAACTCGAAAAATCTCATCCGCAAACGCTTGACCGATGGTTTCAACACCCTCAAAATCAAAAAAAACTATTTTAAATCGGTCAATACGCGCTAATAAGCGTTTGGCTTGTGAGCGGGAAATCAGTTTTTCATGTCCATATTGTGCTAAACGCACAGGAACAACAGTTTTTGAAAAGCTATAATCTTCATCTGAATAAGCATCAAAAATCTCCTTCATTGTGCGTTGCACATTGTTATTGAGCTTCATAAAAACCGCCGTTCCTGATTGTGGTTCTTTGCGTTCTAAAATCCAATCTTCTGTTTTGTCATACTCGTGACTAAAATTTACGTTTCCTGAAAAAATTGAAAAGTTATCAAACATCCGTGATGAAAAAAAGATACCCTCTCCAGTGTGATTATCGGGGTCTGTAGTTAATTTTCCTTTCGCAAGTTCAAGCACTGCATGACGTTCGTCCACTAACTCCATTTCACGCTGAATTTTCTTAAATATACCTTCACCATCATCACAAACTATAATTTCAATAGCAGATGCTGTTTTTTCCAAAAAAATTTCTACCCTTTTTCCAGATGAGTGGTCAATTGCATTATTTAGCATTTCAGTAAAACCATAATGCCAAATATCCATCACATTTTCTGGCAATTGACCTAATTTTGGAAAAATATCATTTTGCCAAACGATATGCTCTTCAAGAGATTTATCGAGTGGATAAAAATTTTCCCAGCGTTCAAGCGGCTGTAAACTGTAATGTCTGCTTTGTGTCGAGCCAGTAACCAATAATGCTTTTTCCTTTACTAAACTTTGGATGTGTTTATTAACAGCTTGGCGAGTTATATCAAATTGCTTTGCAGTTAAACTAGCTATGTCTTTTGGATACTTCTCTACATTGGTAACAATAAATTGACGAATTTCTTCGGTTTTTTTGCGTAATTGAGTCATGGTAATAATCTTTAATGTCAATTTTAAAAATATTATTGTCAATCAAATATATATTATTGTCAATTTTAAGATGCGGAAAATTGTTTATCCCTTAACACACAACACCTGTTTCAAAGTATGCACAATCTCCACTAAATCCGCCTGTGCCGCCATGACCGCTTCAATCGGTTTATAAGCTGACGGCGTTTCATCAATCACCGATTCATCTTTTCGGCATTCCACGCCTGCGGTGGCGGTGATATGTTCCGCTAACGATACCCGTTTTTTCGCTTCGGTACGCGACATAACGCGCCCCGCGCCATGACTACAGCTACAAAAACTTTCTTCATTGCCTAAACCGCGCACGATGAACGAGTTCGCACCCATACTTCCTGGAATAATCCCCATTTCACCTAGCTTGGCACTTACTGCACCTTTGCGCGTTACGATGACGTTTTTATCGTAATGATGTTCGCGGCTGATGTAGTTGTGGTGACAGTTCACCGCTTCCAGTTGGGCTTCAAACGGTATTTTCAATACATCACGCAGGGCTTGTAGGGTATTATTCATCATCACCACGCGGTTGGTCATGGCGAAATCTTGCGCCCAACTCACGGCTTCTAAATAATATGTAAAATGTTCTGTGCCTGCTGGAATGTAGGCTAAATCTTTATCGGGTAGATGGATAAACCAGCGTTCCATGTCTTTTTTAGCCAATTCGATAAAGTGTGTGCCGATACGATTACCGACACCGCGTGAACCGCTGTGCAACATCACCCACACGGCATTGACTGCGTCCAAGCACACTTCGATGAAATGGTTGCCTGTGCCTAGCGTTCCTAAGTGTTTAATGTTGTTGGTGTTTTTAAAACGCGGATATTTTTCACATAGGCGTTCAAAACCTTGGCTTAACGGTTGCCACGCTTGCACGATAGGCTCTGACAACTCGCCCCAACTTCCTGTATCACGTCCACTAAACACTAAACCATGCGGTACACGTCTTTCAATCACTGCGCGTAACGCGGTTAATGAATCAGGTAACTGCTTCAGCGGTTAAGCTGGTTTTGACTGCCATCATGCCACACCCTAAATCCACCCCAACCGCCGCAGGAATCAATGCGCCGATTGTTGGAATCACGCTCCCAATGGTCGCGCCTTTTCCTAAATGCACATCAGGCATTGCCGCTATCCATTTATGAATAAACGGCAGTTTGGCGATATTCAGTAGTTGTTTTTTAGAGTTATCATCGAAACTCACCCCGCGTGTCCACGCTTTCACGGGGTGTTGACCTTGTTCGTATAAAACTTCATAAGCGGTGGTTGTCATGGCGTTCTCCTTGGTTGTTTTTGTTGACGATTGGTATTTAGCAATCGGTGTGCCAAGTGTGGGCAATGACTGCCAGTCCTTGAAGGACTTGCGGTTATGTTAGCGAGCAGAGATGATGGATTGTGATATTACTATCTAAATAGATAGTAAGTTATCGTAATTTTTTTGGTGTTGTGGAAAACGTTGGAGCGAAAGAGAGCAGATACCGCTTTGAAAACGGTATCTATAGTGCATATTGCTAGTAGTGGTAACGGCAAGAAACGATATAAATAGTGCCGTCTTCGGGTAAGTAAACGAGGCGATGTTCGTGGCTAATGCGTCTTGACCAAAAACCCGTCAGATTTTCTGTCAGTGGTTCTGGCTTACCTGTTCCTTTGACAGGATTACGCTGACATTCATCGATAAGGTTATTAATTTTATCGAGTATTTTTACATCTTCTTTTTGCCAAAAAATATAATCATCCCATCCAATATCAGTAAATGAAACTTTGGCAGATTTCGCTTGTTGCTTGTTTTTGCTCTTTTTGTTCGGCATTGCGGATAAATTCTCGTGGTTGAGATTTACCAGCTTTAAGTTGAGCAATGGATTCCATTAAACGACTCGCATTATTTGCAGAACCTAATAGATACATGGTTTCTGTCATGCTGTTAAAATCGGCAAGAGATAGCATCACAACGTGTTCACCATTGACGCGGGAAATCACGGTGGGAGCATGGTCTTTGCAAACGTCATCCATCACCGTTTTTAAGCTGGCGCGGGCTTCGGTAAAAGTTAAAATGTTCATTTTTTATTAGCCCTTTATGGGTATGCCTTACACGGGTCTTTATAAATATGCCCCTTTACGGGGTCTTTTTTAGCTATGATGATTATAACACGAACATTAAAAATGTACAGAATGTTGTACGTCAATTATCATTTTTCACAAAAATAACCATGAAAAATATCATCATCGGCATTTTAGGCGCGAGATTAGATCACGCAGGTTTAGGCAGAAAACGGCTGGGACGTTGGCGACCTAGCATCTCGTGATTGATGCACGCTAATTTAACAGTGGATGAATTTGTCTTGATTCATAATGAAGAAGAACAAGAGCTGGCTGATTTAACCCTGCGGGATATGGCGGCTGTGTCTCCGCAAACGCGGCTAACCGCCTATCAAGTCGATTATGCGAATCCGTGGGATTTTGAACAAGTGTATAGCCAGTTACATGAATTTACTCGCAGTTATCGCTTTGCTCCTGAACAAAATAATTATTATGTTCACATCACCACAGGCACACACGTTGCGCAAATTTGTTTGTATTTATTGACCGAAGCGAACTATATCCCCGCTAAATTACTGCAAACTTCACCCAGCAAAGACGGCATATAGCCAAAGCAAAATAAAATGATTTAAAAGAGCTGAGAGAACAGTGTATCAGTGGAGCAGTTTTTCTTTCTGCTAAGTGCTTTAGCTTGCGCCCATTTGTGTTCAATAGGATTTAAGTCAGGTGAATAAGGCGGCAAGAATTCCA
>SHZG01000124.1 GCA_009692395.1 Methylococcales bacterium
GGAATTCTTGCCGCCTTATTCACCTGACTTAAATCCTATTGCACACAAATGGGCGCAAGCTAAAGCACTTAGAAGAAAGAAAAACTGCTCCACTGATACACTGTTCTCTCAGCTCTTTTAAATCATTTTATTTTGCTTTGGCTATAGCAGCTCATAAGGTCTTTTCGGTAAGTGTGATTTTATTCTGCCCGTGATTTTAATTTATCATCACAGATTTAACCCGCTACCAAAAAGTATTGTAAATCAGCGGTAGCACCTGCTAAATTCCAATCACCACTAGTACGACTTCCTACAAGACCTAGCCCGTTGGTATTGTCGTAAGCTCGTCCAGTGTCATTTGTGGTGTTATAAAAGCCTTTTACCTCGACATTAAAAGCTTATCAATCATTTTACCGATGGCAAGTCCACCACCACCGCCATTACTGGATTTATTATCATCTGTTGCTATAAATGTACCAAAAGGGGCTGCATACCAACGGGTATCAGTCGGTGCAGCAGGTGTGGCAGATGCTTGAACAGGTTCAGCGGGGGGTAATAAGTTAGGTTGTTGCCCTATTACAGGAGCTAGTTCGTCTGCTTGAGCAAGCGGAAAGCCACTTAGGCTAGTTAATACGGCAAGCACAAGTAAGTGTTTTTTTAACATGACATTCTCCTAGAGGAGGTTTATATAACCTACTGTTTTTATTGTACTTGCTAAATAAATACCCTGCAATGTTAATGCTCTGGACAGCTTTAATTAAATAACCACTTTGAAATCACAAAGCGTTGTAAGCTAACTAGAGTGTAGTGAAACTCATCATCATAATGACAAGGGTGGGGGTCGTTGGCAGTCGTAGCCATGCGGAAACGGGTACACATTTACTTTGGTGTCTTAAACCAATTGTCTTTGAGAAATTTAGCGGGTGAATTGCTGGAACTCCAAAAATTAGGTTTTTTGAATGAACAATGGGGTTGCGGGTTACACTGCGATAACCCGCCCTATTACTTAATGAACTGTATCAGGCATGAACTCTTCGTAAATGTTGTCCAATAAACGCGTTACCATAAATAATATATTGTAGGTGATGCCGCCTGCCACTTGTTGAGCGTGGCTTTTACCTGCCGTCTCGTGAATCACTAGCCCGATAAATTCCAGCAATTCAATTTGGGCTTGATCTTTTAAATCAACTTGCCCATGTTCATTAACTTGAGTTTGAGCTTTTATATCGCCTTCCATCGAGGTCATTTTTTGATGTAGCCATTGTGCGCTGACAACATTGGCAGGCAATTCTCCAAATACTTGCTTGTAAACATAGATAACGTCGAAACAAGTATCCATAAAGACCTGACACATTTTTTTGCTTTGCGATTCAATTGCCATCGGAAAACCTGCTAACAGCATTTGCCCAATGGCAGGCTGATCTTGACAAAATTTGCTCAGAAACGTACTTGCTTGTTCTTCGGTGAGGCTTCTTGCTTGTTGAATGGCATTAAAAACATCTGCTTTTGATAAAATTTTCATGGTGATTATTCGCCGTTGTCGATAAGATTTTGCATGATATAACAAGCAAATGTGAATACCAAGTGTAGAGTGAGGTGAAGTACAAGCACCCATAGGCATCAACTTAAGAAATTTAATAAATAAAACAACAAGATAATCGTTACAACGCTCTGCGTTGTAATGCTACCGAAGACGCTCTAGCGTCTTCATTATGTGTTACAGGGCGCTGGAGCGTCCACTCACGCATTCCAACGCAGAGCGATTGGAACGATATGTTTTTATTAAATTATTAATTATTATGCAAGTTTCTTTAAATTGATGCGTATGGGAGTGAAGTACAAGCCCCCACCCACGCTACCATTTCCTCAGTGTCTCGCAACACCACACCGTGTAAACTATAAAAAACCACGGTTTAGCTATAAAATACTCGCTTTTTACTCACAAACTCAAAACCCTAAGGAGTTCACTATGAACCAACAAGACAGCATTACACTGGTGGAAAATTATTATGCGGCGTTTAACGGCGGTGATATGGATACTTTTTTAAGTTTGCTTACCGATGATGTCATTCATGATATTAACCAAGGTAGACGGGAAATTGGTAAAGAAGCCTTTACCCAGTTCATGGCGTGTATGAACCATAACTATAAAGAACAGTTGGTTGATATGGTGATTATGGCATCGGCTGACGGTAGCCGTGCAGCGGCTGAATTTGTGGTATTGGGCGAATATTTAAGAACCGATGAAGGTCTACCTGAAGCACAAGGGCAAAAATATAAATTACCAGCGGGCGCGTTTTTTGATATTCGTGATGGTAAAGTGGCGCGTATAACTAATTATTACAACCTGCAAGATTGGATTTCTCAAGTCGGCGGTTAATTGTGTTATTGTCGTAGTTTGGAGTCATCCATGCTACCCTGTTTTGTTTTACGAGGAATGAATTATGAAAAAATATTTGGCTCTGCCCTTGTGCTTGTTCAGCGCATTTGCTTACGCACATGGCCCCGTTCGTCAAGATACTGATGAAACCATTACTATTAATGCCCCTGCGGAAAAAGTCTGGGGCATTATTAAAAATTACGGTGATATGTCATGGTTACCGCCTATTACAAGCACCGATATTAAAGGCGGCAACGAAAAGGGCGCGATACGCGTTTTGACGTTAAAAGACGGTGGTACGATTACCGAAGAATTGAAAAAATACGATGAGTCGAAAATGTCATACTCGTACAAAATTACCGAAATGAGCGATGCTAAAACCATTACTCATGCAGGCAAAGCAGAACAAGTACCTGTTGTGCCTGTTGCGAATTATTCAGCAACGATTACGGTAGAACCTCAAGGCGCGAACAGTTCTGTGCATTGGAAAGCAGGTTATTACCGCGCTTACACCAACAACGAGCCACCTGAAGAAATGAATGAAGCCACTGCGAATGCAGCGATTAAAGGCATTTTCACGGCTGGTTTGAACAATCTGAAAGCCTTGGCTGAAAAATAGTTCGCAATTCGTAGGTTGGGTTAGGCGGTAGCCGTAACCCAACATATTGCAGATAAATGTTGGGTGACGCTATCGCTAACCCAACCTACACTACTCAAGAGACCATCATTATGAAAAAAATCCTGTTACCCTTAACCGCTGCTTTATTGTTATTCACTGGCTTAGCAAACGCGCATGGTCCTGTGCGTCAAGACACTGATGAAACTATCACCATTAATGCGCCTGCGGAAAAAGTCTGGGGTTTAATTAAAGATTTTGGTGATATTGCCGCATGGCATTCTGACGTTTTCACTTCACCCGCTGAAGGCGGTAATTTGAAAGGTGGTAAACGCATATTGACCTTAAAAGACGGTAATACTGTCACCGAAGAACTGAAAAAATATGACGAAGCCAGTATGTCTTACTCCTATAAAATTACCGATATGACTATCGTAAAAACCATTAAC
Source organism: Methylococcales bacterium (assembly GCA_009692395.1). Taxonomy (GTDB): domain Bacteria; phylum Pseudomonadota; class Gammaproteobacteria; order Methylococcales; family Methylomonadaceae; genus UBA4132. The sequence goes on from SHZG01000124.1 coordinate 3,425, forward strand.
TATGCAGGCGTAGATGAAAAAGTGCCTGCCATTCCTGTGGCTAATTTTTCTGCCACTATCACCGTTGCACCTAAAGGCGATAACAGCGAAGTGACGTGGAAAGCAGGTTATTACCGCGCTTACACCAACAACAATCCACCTGAAGAAATGAATGAAGCCACTGCTAATACAGCGGTTAAGTCATTTGTAATGACTGGTTTGCTTGAACTGAAAAAACTAGCTGAGAAATAAAACCATGTTCAGACTGAATCACCGTGTGGCAATAATCGGGCTTACGCTGGCAATATCATCGACATCACTGACTGCCGCGCCGTTTGCTTATATCAGCAATCAATTGGCAGACAGTGTGTCGATTATCGACCTCGCTACCAATAAAGTAGTGAACACCATTGCTGTGAATGGCAAACCCGCAGGCGTAGCGGTATCGCCGAACGGTGATAAAGTCTATATCAGCACCCCAGAAGCCCACGGTTTTGCAGTCATTGATGCCAGAAAACAGCAATTGTTAACCACCGTTAAAACCAGCGAGGGCGCGTTAGGTATTACCGCTGCCCCCGATGGCAAACGTATCTACGTCGCTGATTGGTTTGTCAACACAGTGTCGGTGCTGGACGCGGAAAGCTTAGAGCTTATCAAGACGATTACCGTAGGGCAATCGCCCTCAGGGCTAGTAGTGAGTCAAGATAATCACTGGCTATATGTCGCTAACCGATTGGATAATTCTGTTTCACAGATAGACACCAAAACCCTCGTTGTGAAAAAAACCACGCCCGTTGGACAGCATCCATTTGGTCTAGCGATAGACTCAACAGGCACACGCGTGTATGCCGTTAATGTTGAAAGTGATGATGTGACTGTGTTGGACACAGCACAAATGAAAGCCATTGCCAGCATTAAAGTCGGCGCGTTACCTTACGCAGCAACCTTGGCGTTAAATGATAGCCGCTTATTCGTCACCAATATGGATGACGGCACAGTGTCGGTGATTGATACCGATACCTTAACCAACATCGGTTTAATTGAAGTCGGTGAAAAGCCCGAAGGTATCGGCACCCATACCGATGACCGTCATATCTATGTCGCCAACTGGTTTGATAAAAATGTCTCGGTGATAGATGGCAAAACGCTACAAACACAAGGCACGATTACCACTGCTCGCGGCAGTCGCGCATTTGGACAATTTATTGCTAAATAAAGAAGTAGGCGCGAATTTATTCGCGCCTATCATCACACGCCCACTGTAAATATTTAGGCAACACATTGTTTTGCTAAAATAACCTCCCACGCACGTTTAAATACAAAAATATTAATATCATGATTCACCGTTTCGACTTCTTAGATAAACGCCACACCATTGCAGGCAATGGTTTTAATCGCTGGTTATTACCCCCTGCGGCGTTAGCGATTCATTTATGTATCGGCATGGCATATGGCTTCTCAGTATTTTGGTTGCCATTGTCGAAAGCAATCGGCATTAAAGAACGTGTGAGTTGTGGCGCGGATGTTGGGTTTTTTACTGAATTATTTATCACCAGCTGTGATTGGAAAATCTCCACCCTCGGTTGGATGTACACGCTATTCTTTGTCTTCTTAGGTTCATCGGCGGCGGTGTGGGGCGGTTGGTTAGAACACGTTGGCCCGCGTAAAGCAGGCGTGGTCAGTGCCGTATGCTGGTGTGGTGGAATGTTATTATCAGCATTAGGCATTTATACCCATCAATTCTGGATGATGTTATTAGGTTCGGGTGTCATTGGCGGTATCGGTTTAGGCTTGGGTTATATTTCCCCTGTTTCGACACTCATTAAATGGTTTCCAGATAAACGCGGCATGGCAACAGGTATGGCGATTATGGGTTTTGGTGGTGGTGCGATGATCGGTTCACCGTTAGCGGCATTGTTAATGAAAACCTTTGCTACGGAAACCGATGTCGGTGTCATGCAAACCTTTATCGTGCTGGCGTTGATTTATTTTGTCTTCATGCTGGCAGGCGCGTTAGGGTATCGCATTCCTGCGACAGGTTGGCAACCCAAAGGCTGGATACCCCCTGCTAAACAACTGAATAACGACATGATTACGCCTCATCATGTTCACGTCAAAAACGTCTTTAAAATCAAACAATTCTGGTTATTATGGGGCGTGTTGTGCATGAATGTTAGCGCGGGCATTGGCGTGATTGGAATGTCATCACCGATGTTGCAAGAAGTGTTTGGTGGGCAGTTAATCGGCATCGCTAAAACCTATAGCGAACTCGATAAAACCCAACTCGCCAGCATTGCTGCGATTGCCGCAGGTTTCACCGCCTTATTAAGCCTATTTAATATCGGCGGACGCTTTTTCTGGGCAACTTTATCCGACAAGCTGGGACGCAAAATGACGTATTTTGTGTTTTTTGTGTTGGGTGGCTTGTTGTATATCAGTGTACCCAGCAGTGCAATGCTGGGCAACACCCCATTATTTGTCGCCGCCTTGTGTATTATTTTGAGTATGTACGGCGGCGGCTTTGCCACAGTCCCCGCCTATCTAGCGGATTTATTCGGCACACAAATGGTCGGTGCGATTCACGGACGCTTATTAACCGCGTGGGCAACCGCAGGCATCCTAGGCCCTGTGATTGTCAATTATATGCGTGACTATCAACTGGGTCTGGGCATCCCGCGTGAACAGGTTTATAACCAAACCATGCTAATTTTAGCGGGCTTACTCGCCATCGGCTTCGTGTGTAATCTACTCATTCGTCCCGTCGCCGATAAATGGTTTATGACTGCCGATGAATTAGCCAAAGAAAAATGCCTAGCCAATGAAAAAACCCATGATGAAGAAGTTGAAGCAATTGACGGAGAGGTTGATACCCCCACGCATCCAGCTATGGTGTACTTGGCATGGACGCTAGTCGGTATACCCATCGCATGGGGCATTTATAAAACCTTAATGAATGTTAGTAAATTTTTTGTTTGAGTCTGTAGCAGAGGACTCGTTGATTTTTATGCAGATAAATAAAATATGAACAACACACCCGCTAGCTTATTTGGCTTCGTTAATTCAAACAGAGATTTTGGTAATGCAAATGCTTGAGGGAAAAATCAATTTAATTCCAGTTTTCCAGCTGCGTTGGCTTGTTATCTTCATAGTAACGAGCTAGATGCTAATTACATCTCTATTTCAGCACAGAAATTTGGCATTAACGCCATTAGCGTAGAAGATATTTTTGCGATTAATCCCACATCATCCGATATTTATTTTGCCTTTGAAGCACAACACACACCTTTTCAAAAATATGTGATTGGTGCGTTGCCTAGAACGGATTTAGTTATTCTTAATAAGACAACTAATCAGTGTTTATGAGGGCTGGAGGTTAAATTAACAGCATTACCTGATAATACAACTTGCACCTTAAGTGATGAACAATTTGGTTCTGAGATTGTTATAGCCAAAGCAGTATAATTTGATTATTTTAAATTAGATGACATATTCAGCCGATTTCCGCCAAAAAGTATTGACGATTAAAGAACAAGAAGGGCTAACACAAGCGGAAGCGGCAGTGCGTTTTGGTGTTGGAGTGGCAAGT
>SHZG01000125.1 GCA_009692395.1 Methylococcales bacterium
CAACGGGTTTCGACAACGGTAACGTGGCTCTCCCGTTGCATTGCGTCCTGATTTGCCAATCTGGTTACTTTTACAGAATGGACAGGTGATTTCTTGGTAGCAGCTCATAAGGTCTTTTAGGTAAGTGTGATTTTATTCTGCCCGTGATTGTAATCTATCATCACAGATTTAACCCACTACCAATAATCGAAACCACCGCTATGTTCAACCTTATGAATACAGGCTTTATGCCTAAGAATACCGTTCGAACTACAATAGCAAGTGTGGATAGCGAGGAGTTCAATCTATGTAACAGGCTTTATGCCTAAGGATGGGCAAGACTTCCTTGCTATCCGCCCGATGATCAATCGGGGATGCTGAGCTTGTTAGGGTTCGGAATCAAGATATAAGGGTGGGCAAGCGTCTTTTTGCTTGCCCACCGATTATGCCAATTCAGCGTGGGCAAACGATAGAGCGGTTTGCCCACCCTACAGGGCTTAACTTAATGGCAGTGACGCAGCGGCGCGTGGGAACGAGAGAATGGCAGTAACCTACAGGCTACGAAGTTTATTCGAGAAGTGATATAGCGGCTATTCTCTGTTTTAGCTCTTCAGTTCTTGGATCGGTCATTACTGCCATACAGTGTAATTTAGCGGCTTCTTGCATCTGGAGTTGTTCAGCGGTAGCTTGAAGCGTGCAATCATTTTCACGTTTTTTAAGCCACTCCCGTTGTTCGGGCAATAGCTCATCTCTAATTATTTTCGTGGCCGTATTCCAAACGACATTAATGCGTTTGTTGGCTTCATCAAGTTCGGTTTGAGCGGTATCTCCATCCGTAGACATTGGAATGCTATTGGGTATTTTTGGCATTGGCTCACTATCAGATGTTTGTGTGGATTTTATGGACTGTTCAATAGCAGCTATTTGTTGTGTTAACTCTTCCGTTCTGGGGTCAGTCATTGCTACCATACAGTTTAATTTAACTACTTCCTGCCGCACCTTATCTACAGGTTGCTCTGTTGATGCTTGAAAAGTGCAATCATTTTCACGCTTCTCTAACCATTCCTGTTGTTCTGGCAACAGCTCATCTCTGATTGTTTTTGTGGGTGCATTCCAAACAATATCAATACGTTTGTTGGCTTCATCAAGCTGCTCTTTGGCTTTGTATTTCGCTAACTCTAAGTTTTCTGTCTGAGTTCCGCTATTGCTAGGTATTGTTGGTGGAATTGCCTTAGATGAACCAATGCTATGGTCACTCGATGGAGAAGATAACGCTCCTGTTGGAGTAGCTACAGCTGTCTTGGTTTGGATATTAGCTGTATTGACAACCGTGTCACTTGGCACATTAGAAGGAAAAAAATTAGGGAGTTCTTTTTTTATATGCAAACCCAGAATAAGAAGCAGTATGCTACCTACAAAACACGCATATCTTGGTGCGCCTGTAATTTGGGGTATTTTTAGTTCTTTTATCTCAATACCACCACCAAGAATGCCTATAAAAAACAACAAGATTCCTGTATAAAAAGAAATGTCTCCGATATTCATTTTTACCCTCAATATATTTGTAAGTGACCGCTATTCCTTAAAAGGACTGGCAAGTTATAAATGGTGTTATTGGTAGCGAAAGCCTTTGCCTTGCATACAATTCATATATACATTTTTCTGCTTATTTTGTGTCTTTCGTGCTTTTCGTGGATATTTTTTACAACGCTATAAACGCCTTCAATAACAGCGCAGTATTCGCCATACCGCTATGCAAATTGTGTTCAATTTCTGCCATTGTAATTTCACCGTCAGTCACGCCTGCCGCCCAGTTGGCGACAACGGAAATGGCGGCGTATGCAATGTCTAATTCTTTGGCTAAGGCGGCTTCGGGCATGGCGGTCATGCCAACTAAATCACAGCCGTCTTGTGCCATGCGTTTAATTTCCGCAGGGGTTTCTAAACGTGGCCCTTGGGTGCAGCCGTAAGTACCTGCGGGGGTAATAGCAATGTTGGCATTAGTGGCAGCGGTGATTAATAACGCGCGTAAGCGGCGGTTGTATGGATAAGTAAAGTCGATATGCGTTAGGGGATAGTTGTTGTCATCAAAAAACGTGTGTTTGCGTCCGTGGCTATAATCAATCAGTTGGTCGGGAATGGCAATATGCGCAGGTTTCATGGCTTCGGTAATGCCACCAACAGCGGCGACGGCGACAATTTCGGTAATACCCAGCTGTTTGAGTCCCCAAATATTGGCGCGGTAGTTTATTTTATGTGGCGCGATGGTGTGCGGATTGCCGTGCCGTGCTAGAAAAACAACCGATTTTCCGTTTAATTCGCCTGTGACAAAGTCGGCAGACGGTGCGCCATAAGGCGTGTCTAATCGCTCACGTTTAATAATTTTTAGGTCGCTGAGTTGCGTTAAACCTGTACCACCGATAATCGCTAATGTTGTCATAATGTGTTTCCTTAATAATTTTCTTTACAGGCATAAATGCCAGCGGCGTTACGGCAATAACCTTTGTAGTCCATGCCGTAACCGAATAAATAACGGTTTTCTGTTGTTAAGCCGACAAAATCAGCTTTAATCGGTTTGTCGCGTCCGATTTTTTTATCAATTAATACCGCGCTATAAACGGCTCGTGCACCTTGTTCGATGCAGTATTCATGAATCACAGCGAGGGTAATGCCTTCATCGAGAATGTCATCAACAATTAATACGGTACGGTCTTGTAATGAAGCGTGCGGCTTTAGTTTCCATTCAATGCCTGTGCCGAAGGTTTGATTTTTATATCGACTGGCATTAATCGCATCGACGTTTAACTGCATGGTTAAGCGGGTGAGCAGTTTACCTGAGACCACGATACCGCCGTTCATTACGCATAAAACTAACGGGGTGCTATCGGCTAGTTTGCTGTTAATGTCTGCCGCCATATTATCCAACGCGGCTTCTACGGCTTGTTCGTCGTAAAGTACCTCAGCGTTGTCCAGCATTTGTTGAAGTTCGTTAAGCATGGTGTTGATTACCTTGGGTAAGAAAATTAGCAATGTATTGCCATTGTTCGGTGTTCATGAGTTGTTCACGGTTTAGCTGTGGTTTGCCTTGCATAGCTTGCAGGCGTTGTTGTCTGAGCGGGTCTTCGGTAACAGGCAAAGCATTCAAGACTTGTTCAGCGGCGGTAGGATTATTGCAGACTAAAATCATGTCACAACCTGCACGTTGCGCTTGTCTGGTACGTTCTGGAAAATCGCCCACACTCGCCGCGCCTTCCATGCTTAAATCATCACTGAAAATTGTGCCGTTAAACTTGAGTTCATTGCGCAAAATTTGTTGCAACCAAAACGATGAAAAGCCCGCTGGATTGGGATCAACTTGCGGATAAACAACGTGAGCGGGCATGATGGCTTCTAAACCTTCATTAATTAGTTGGGCGAACGGCTGTAAGTCTTTGGCGCGGATGCTGTCTAAATCACGTTCATCAACAGGTAGTGTTAAATGTGAATCCAGCGCGACCGCACCGTGGCCGGGAAAATGCTTGCCTGTGGCTGCCATTCCCGCTGCGTTCATCCCTTTTCTGAATAAGCTGGATAAGCGCGTTGCCAATTCGGCATCGGTGGAAAAGGAGCGATTACCGATAATTTCACTGACTCCGCAGTCAATATCCAACACAGGGGCAAAGCTGAAATCTACGCCGACGGCTAACAGTTCCATTGCCATTAACCAGCCAGCGGCTTCTGCCATGTCGAGTTCATTAGCATAATCAGCGGCAGGTGGCAGACGGGTGAAGCCGTTACGAAAGCGTTGCACTCTGCCGCCTTCTTGATCGACAGCAATTAAAATATCACCGTTGCGTGCCGCGCGAATACTACTAATTAGCTTAGTGACTTGGGCAGGACTTTCGTAGTTGCGGGAAAATAATATCACCGCGCCCGTGTTGGGGTGGTTAATGATGCCACGCTCATGCGCGGTCAATGTTAAGCCCGCGACATCGAGCATAATCGGGCCAAAGAGTTGTTTAGTCATGGTTTGATTGTTGTGTTAGATGAATTGTGTAGATTGTGGTGAGGTACGAACCCTAATATTTACAGTTAACGGCTGGTTTTATAACGATTGACACGGCTTTAATGTTCTGTGTCTAAACGCGTAATGGATTTTTTAAACCAAATACTAAGGTACATACGCTTAAGTAGTTTGAGTTTTTCTGACAATAGTACCGTGGGCGCGAGAGACTCTTTTGGAATATACCAGCAATTTCCATTGAGTCGGCGGACTAATTTATAACCTTGTTGCTTCAAAAATAAATGTTTTTTCAAGTACAAGTGTTTATCTTCTAACAAAATTAATTGCGGGTGATAAAGGCTAAAATCTAAGCCTAATAACACATCCATTTCTGCACCTTCCACATCAATTGACAAAAAATCAATCTGCGGAATCTGCGGTGTTTGCAAAATATGCGTCAAGGTATCCGCTTGAACTTCGATGCTGTTATGGTGCTGATAGTTATGTGCATCGGCATTTTTTTCTAGTGCAGCATGACCTGTAACTTCCTGATTGTTATCATCCAGTGGAATACTCAACACCATCGTGCCGATATTCTCAGGGCAAGGACAAGCGACTTCACAAACGGTGGCTTTAGGTCTAAGCTGCACCGCTTTTTGTGCCAGAATTGGATTTGGCTCAATTAATACACATCGCCAATTTAACTTTTCTTCTAAATGCAGGCTTTGTGAACACACTGCAACAGGTTCATTCGCGCCGACTTCCACACAAATGCCCGCTGGTCGATTTTGAAAAAATTGTCGAATTTGCGCTTTTTCATCGTTTTCATTTAAATCATGAGCTGATAGATTTATCATATTCCTACTCCCCCTATTATTTATAGTGTGCTTGTCATTCGCGCACAGGTTTTTTTTCTAATTTGCGTTGCAAGGTACGGCGGTGCATATTCAACGCACGCGCAGCGGCAGAGATATTGCCGTCATGCTGCATCAGCACTTTTTGTAGATGCTCCCATTCTAAGCGTTTAACTGATAACGGATTTTCACTGATAGACACCGCAGAATCGCCGTCATTTTTATTGAGGGCGTGAACAATTTCATCCGCATTGGCTGGTTTAGTTAAATAATGTACCGCGCCCAGTTTAATGGCTTCGACCGCAGTAGCAATACTGGCAAAGCCCGTCAACATGACAATCTGGGTATTATCATCCAAGGCAATAAGTGCTTTCACTAATTCTAAGCCCGACTCATAACCGATGCGTAAATCAATCACCGCATATTCGGGTAAGTTTTGTTCAGCCAGTAAAATTCCACTATTGACATCATTAGCCACTAGCACTTCATAGTTTCTTTTTTCTAACGCGCTTTTTAACACCGTGCAGAATGTTACATCGTCATCGACTAGCAATAAGCGCGGTTTATCCGTTTCCGTAGTTGTCATCATGATTCTCGGTGGTTAAAAGAGGCAGGGTGATTTCAACGCACGCGCCACCTTCTTCTCTATTATAAAGGTTAATTTTTCCGCCTAACCGACCGATAGTTGAGTAGGTCAAAAATAAGCCCACGCCTAATCCTCGCTTTTTACTCACAACAGGTTGTTTGCCTGCGCACTCAAGTAATTCAGGCGGCAGACCTGAGCCAAAATCGCAAATTTTAAGGGTGATTTGCTCTAAGTCCCAATTGGCATGAAATTCTATGCCCAATTCAGGCTGTGTGGCTTCGGCAGCATTATTTAAAATGTTAATCATGGAATGGGTGAGCGTGCGTTCAGCAATGATTTTTGCGTCAAGCGCAACGGTTGGCTCGATAAAAAAATTCAATTTTGCCGATGGCTGGTGGGTACGCCATTGCATAATCACGCTGTCGATATAGTCAGTCAATAGCATACTGCCACCCGACTCGGCACGCATTTCCCCCGCTGACGCTGACATCACTGACAGTGTGTCTTTGCAACGATTAATTTGTTGCTGCATGATGAGGGATTTTTGGTATAAATCGGGATAAAGGTGTTCAGGGTATTCTTGTTCCAGCTCATGCGCGACAATGGCAATAATACCCAATGGCGTTCCCATATCATGTGCGGCACTGGCGGCTAGTGTACCTAATGCAACCACGCGTTCATCGCGTAACGCGCTTTCACGCGCTTCGGCTAAACTACGTTCTTGAACTTTTAAAGCCTTAGACAATGCCACCACAAAAAAAGCCACCAAGCCCGCACTAAATACAAAACCAAACCACATACCAAACATATGCAGATTAAAATAATGTTTGTCACTGAGAATATGCGCCTGTCGCAGCATTTGATAGCTACTCATATCAGAGTGATCCATTGCTAGATTGGGTGCGTGTGGCTCTATAGACGGCAACGGTACGTTATAGGCAATCAATATGGTGTACAAGGTGGTCGTTAAAATAACCATATTCCACGCGAATGACTGCGGTAGCATGATGGCGGCAATAATCACGGGTAACAAAAACACCCAGATAATAGGATTAGACGCGCCACCTGTTAGATAGAGCAAACCTGCAATGCCCAGCACATCGATGCCGAGTTGCAAAAAAATCTCTAGGTGCGTCACTGGTTCATCAGTATCCAAGCGCATTAATGTGTACACATTAACCGCAACAATTGACGCAATGACTAGCCAGAGCTGTTGTTCGGGCAGGCGAATATTCAGTATATACACTGAGATAACAATCAGCAGTGATTCACTGGCAACCATCATGTTTCTGAGGATAAACAGCCAGCGCAGGTTTTGTCGCGCAGAAATTTGTGATTTAGGAATGGGCGAGACGTGTGTGAGCATTGTTGGATTGGGCGCGAAGATGTTGAGGATGCATAGTCGTAATGGTATAGCCAAAGCAAAATAAAATGATTTAAAAGAGCTGAGAGAACAGTGTATCAGTGGAGCAGTTTTTCTTTCTTCTAAGTGCTTTAGCTTGCGCCCATTTGTGTTCAATAGGATTTAAGTCAGGTGAATAAGGCGGCAAGAATTCC
>SHZG01000126.1 GCA_009692395.1 Methylococcales bacterium
CAAGCACTTGTTCCACCTTGTTATACTTGCCACTCCAACACCAAAACGCACTGCCGCTTCCGCTTGTGTTAGCCCTTCTTGTTCTTTAATCGTCAATACTTTTTGGCGGAACTCGGCTGAATATGTCATCTAATTTAAAATAATCAAATGATACTGCTTTTGATATATCACAACAGGCGGGGGTGGAGGCTGCTCACTACAACCTATTAATAACAGTGAGCCAATAAGCGACAGGTAAAAACAAGATGCAGATAGCGGGTGATTTCTTTTCATAATAAAGATGCAAGTGAGCAATAATTAAAACAATTATTACGGAGACGGTTATGAAGAGCAACCGCGACAGGCTTTTAATTCTGTTGCGTGACCTAATCAAACAAAAATTTATCCGCACACGCCACAACGTTTCAGTTACTATCGCCACTGTTGCTTAATTTTCGAAATTTAAAATGCTAAATCCACTCATATAAAAGTACATTCATTCGGCAATCAATAGTTTTCTTTACCACCCCAACAAAAATAAATAACCAATGGCTACTAAAATAACCCCGAAAGAACTGGAAAAAATTCGCAACTTAATTCAACAGTTTGATTTTAAAACCTTGTTTAATCAATTGGGCTGGTCTAAACCCTCAGATAATCAACATCACACCGTGACTGTTAATAGCCAAGTATTAAGTTATCAGCACATTGCCCAACTTTCTGGTGTCGTGGTGTTGCAAATCACCGCCATTCCAGACAGCAAAATCCGCCTCGCCATGCATGAAGACATCAGTCGACTTCACCATGAACATTTACTGGTTTTTGTTGATGCCAACAACACCCAAACCTGTTGGTCGTGGTTAAAACGTGATGGCAAAAAAAGCCAGCCGCGCAGTCACAGTTATTTTAAAGGGCAGACTGGCGATTTATTGCTCTCGAAAATCATCAACATGATGGTGGACTTTAAAGAGTTTGATGAAAACGGTACTGTCCCCATTGTTGAAGTCACCGAAAAATTGCGTAACGCCCTTGATATTGAACCCATCACCAAAAAGTTTTTTAAACATTTCCAAGAAAAACACGGCGATTTTGTCAATGAAATTCACGGCATAGCCAATGAGAAAAACACATCCGTGTTATTGCATCGTTTAATGGTTATCTGGTTTTTGCAGAAAAATATTTTTTGGATAATCGCAACGGCAACTATTTACCCAATAATTTAGCCCAGATTCAAGTATGTAAATACAATTGAGTAAGCGGGTAATGAGCATGAAACAAGGAAATTTTTAATGCGTTTTTTGAATAACGAAGATCTGCCAACGGTCGCGATTATTGGTGGTGGCCCTGCTGGCTTAATGGCAGCAGAGGTGTTAAGTCATGCGGGTGTCAAAATTGACTTATATGATGCCATGCCATCGGTGGGACGAAAGTTTTTGATGGCGGGTAAAGGTGGGTTGAATATTTCTCATGCCGAAGATGTTGAGACTTTTTTATCACGCTATGCCGAGCGGCGCGGTCATCTTGAGCCAATGCTAATGGCTTTTTCACCTGACGCGTTAAGATCGTGGGTGCAAGGTTTAGGCTTTGATACCTTTGTTGGTTCATCTGGGCGGGTGTTTCCTATCGAAATGAAAGCCGCGCCGTTACTGCGGGCGTGGTTACAGCGATTGCGTAGGGCAGGGGTGGTGTTTTATGTACGCCATCGGTGGTTAGGTTGGGACGATAATAATGTGTTACGCTTTGAAACACCGCAGGGCGAACAACTGATTACAGCCGATGCGGTGGTGTTAGCATTAGGCGGTGGCAGTTGGGCGCGGCTAGGTTCTACGGGTGCGTGGGTGGAATTATTACAGCAACGCGGTGTTGAAACTGCGCCGCTAAAACCTGCCAACTGTGGTTTTGATGTCGATTGGAGTGAGCATTTTCGTAGTCGCTTTGCGGGGCAGCCGTTAAAAGGCGTGAGCTTATCACTGGAATCCAAAGCATCGGAGTACAAACCTAGGTTTGTATTCCAAAAGGGTGATTTTGTGGTGACAGCCACAGGCGTTGAAGGCGGCTTAATCTATACCGCCTCCGCACAGTGTCGCGATAGTTGTGATGCGACAGGTTCAGCTATTATTCATCTGGATTTATTGCCTGATAAAGCAGTATCGATGATTGTTGCTAAATTAACACAGCCACGCGGCAAAGACTCGATGGCAAATCATCTACGCAAACGGCTGGGTATTACTGGCGTAAAAGCAGGCTTATTGCGTGAATTATTACCTGCCGCTGTTTTTAATCATCCTGAAAATTTGGCTTTAGCGATTAAAGCCTTACCCATTAAACTACTTGCCCCTAGACCGATTGATGAAGCTATCAGCACGGCGGGTGGAGTAACCTTTGAAGCAGTAAACAAACAATTAATGATACAAAATGTAGCGGGTGTGTTCTGCGCGGGTGAAATGCTCGATTGGGAAGCACCCACAGGCGGCTATTTATTAACTGCCTGCTTTGCCAGTGGGCGAACCGCAGGGGAGGGCGTGTTAAAATGGTTACAACAATAGCATCGGAGTTTAAAAAGGAGAGCGATGAAAACGCCAAAAAGTATTGAACCCCTCGTGCGTGATGGGTTCGTTGATGAAGTATTGCGCCCGTTAAAAAGCGGTAAAGAAGCGGCGGTTTATGTCGTTAGTTCTGAGGGTGAAATTCGCTGTGCCAAAGTCTATAAAGAGGCGAATAAACGCGGCTTTCATAAACAAGCCTTGTACCAAGAAGGTCGTAAAGTGCGTAATACCCGCCAAGCTCGCGCTATGCAGAAAGGCTCTAAGTTTGGTATGCAACAGCAAGAAGCGGTGTGGCAAAATGCAGAAGTGGATGCGTTGTATCGCTTAGCGGCAGCGGGTGTGCGCGTGCCAAAACCGTATAATTTTATCGAAGGCGTGTTATTGATGGAATTAGTCACCGATGTTCACGGCAGTGCCGCGCCACGGTTGAATGATTTGACCTTTACGCATGAAGAGGCGTTGGAATACCACGCGTTGTTAATTAAAGAAGTGGTGCGGATGCTGTGCGCGGGTATCGTGCATGGCGATTTGTCTGAATACAATATTTTGGTTGATAAACACGGTCCTGTGATTATTGACTTACCACAAGCAGTGGATGCAGCGGCAAATAATAATGCACCACAAATGTTGGAGCGTGATGTTAATAATCTGGCTTTGTATTTTGGGCAATTCGCGCCTGAATTATTGACCACTCAGTACGGTAAAGAAATCTGGAAACTGTACGAAAGCGGTTTATTACACGCGGATGTTAAATTAACAGGACGCTTTAAAAGTAGCGAAGCCATCGCTGATGTAAAAGGTATCATGCGAGAAATTGATGATGCGCGTGAAGATTCGATACGGCGTAAATATGAGCAGACTGATTTTTAAGGCAGTAGTTTAAATAGCGTTAGCATATTGGACAGCTAAGGCTGTCCGAGCCGCCGTTGAAATAAAAAAAGCCACATTGGCATTCAATGTGGCTTTTTATTGACTGCTAGTTGCCAGAAACACCCACCCTGCGTTACGCTTGGGTGGGCATCAATCACTGACCGACAGAGCTACGAGCTGGACGGATTAGTAATTCACCTGAAGCTGCATTCTCATCAAATCACCACGAGCTTGACCCATGTTAGCCGTGTTAGTTCTATCCATGTGTGAATAGGCTAAAGTCAGTTCTAAGGCTTTCATCACTTGATATTCTACGCCAGCTTCAAGTTCCTGGTCGGTAACGTTAGGCGAATTAGTCGCCGCTTTCCACGCCCCGTTATAAGTTTGCCATTTCACATAAGGAATGACAGTGCCTTCTGTATTAAAGACATTATCAATCTTGTACATCGCCTGCACATAACCGCCGTTTAAGCCTTTTCTGTCGATAATGTTAGTTTGTGTGTCTAATGCACCTGAATAGCCCCAGTTCCATTCCGCTTGTAAGCCAAAAGGTTGTGGGAATAGAACGGCGTGAACAGCAACGCGACCTTCACTAACGTTACCATTGCCATCGCCTTTTACAGTTGGGGCAACGGATACGCCAGTAATAGGTCTGCCTCTGGAATTCAGTTTCGCATCATAAGGGGTATAAGTCCCCGTAGTGGGTGTAAATTGGCCGCCCATCGCGTCAGCACCGACTTCTAATACTTGCCCAGTGAGGAAACTGCCCAAGAAACCTAAATCCATCGGGTAAGTGGAGTGCGCCGCAATGTACATATTGTCGTTGGTTTCGGCTTTATTAATCATTGCACCGTTATACACGCCCACACCTAACATACCGTAATCGCCCGACGTTTTTCGACCTTGTTTGGACAGTGTTTTCCACAGTTTTTGGACATGAGTCGGAGTCCAGTAAGCGAATAAACCTAAATCACGTTCGCTTGGTACAGCACTGTTTATCGCATCAGCACGATCCAGTGTTAAACGGTTTTGTGAAGATTGTAAGTTTTCCCAGCCGTAAGGTATTTTTTGTAGACCTGTACGAATGCGGTATTCATGTTCCTTATCAAATGACAAGTCAGAATACGCATCACGCAATTGGGCAAAGTGTTGATCGCCACTTGGGGTATTGGTAGTAGCAAAGTCTGGTTGTAAGTAGAACGATACATACTCGTTGATGTCGCCAGAGAACACTAAACGCACACGGCGTAAGGTAAAACCACTGTTGTTTTTAATCCCGCCATCACCGACTGAACGTAATTCAGGGTGGCGATCAGGGTTTGTGACTGCTAAATTTGAGGTATCGGTTCTATCGCCACCCAAGCCGACGTTATAACGCATTTGGGTATAACCACGAATGTTTAGCTTGTTAAACCATTTCTCGTCGTTTTTAGCTTTGCTTTCTCTAGTCTCGGTAGCTTTTTCTTCCAAGGCTTTTATTTCATTTTGTTTTAATTCTAAATCTTGATGAATGGCGGCAAGTTCTTCAGTGACTGAGGGTGGAACAGGAGCTACTTCAACTTGTTTTGGTTTATCACCTACTTTTTCAAACTCACCCATCAATACGCGATCTTTACCTGGTTGTGCGTAAATTTGTTGGGTTTTTATGTCAACGTAAAGATTAATCGCAAACGCGCTAGAGGATGCGCCTGCGGTTAATGCAACGGCGATTGCCATTGTCAATTTAGAAAATTTCATACCTTGCTCTCGGTTATTATTAAGAAAAACTTAAGCAAGGATAAGGGGCGAAAATGACGACTTTATGACAAAATTGTTACTTTTGTGTGACAAGGCAACAAAATGAGGATTGAAAACAACAGGCGTTGTGGAACTTAAACCTGCGAGATTTTTAAAATATCGTAGGTTTAATGAACGTGGTGTACAAGCCTAGGTTTGTACACTATCACGTTTTAATCCAATGCTTTATAAGGATTAGCAGCTTGTGCTACCAATTCTCTTTTGTAAAGAATAGACGAGTAAACAGACAAACCAATTAACACTGCACCAACCAAACCTGTAACGACTTCAGGAATGTGATACATCATGCTAATTAACATAATAGCCGCCAATGTGCCGATGGCATAATGTGCGCCGTGTTCTAAAAATACATATTCATCTAGCGTACCTTGACGCACTAAATACACGGTTAAACTCCGCACAAACATGGCACCAATCGCCAAACCTAGCATGATGATAACCACGTCTTGGGTAATCGCAAATGCGCCAATCACGCCGTCAAATGAGAATGACGCGTCTAACACTTCGAGGTATAAAAAGCTCATCATACTGCCTTTTTTCAGCGCGGCAGCGACTTCTTCTCCTTCTTCTTCGTCTTCAAATAACGCCGCCATACTGCCAACGACAACATAGAGCATGACACCGCCAACACCTGCAATTAGTACATCTAAACGTATTGCTTCGGGTAACCAATGGTTAATGACTAATAATAAACCCAATGACAAAATGACTTCGATAGATTCCAATTTACCAAAGTCCGATAACTTTTCTTCAATATAGCCTAACCAATGCAATTCTTTTTTGTCGTTGAATATAAAAGAGAAAAATACCATCAACAAAAACATACCACCAAACGCGGCAATTTGAACGTGTGCGCCGTTTAAATGCTCTGCATAAACCTCAGGATTATGTAATGCCATATCGGCAACACCGACAAAACCCATGCCTGTCGCAACCGAAACAATGGCAATCGGGAAGATTAAACGCATACCAAATACCGCGACTAAAATACCGTAAGTTAAAAAGTATTGCTGCCAACGTTCATCCATACGCTTTAAAATAGACGCGTTCACTACCGCGTTATCAAACGATAAACTAACTTCCAAAACGCCAAGAATAATGGTGATAAACGCACCCATGATACCGCCCCAATACAGCGCGGCGGCTAAACAAATAGCGGTAATAATAAAAGAAAGACGAAAATGCTGCATAAAAATACCTACGAGGTTAATGTTTTGATTGATTAACTGATGTTATGCACAAGAAAATTTTTGTCCACGAAAGACACGAAAAGCACGAAAAAGACTAAAAAATCATAATGTATATGACTTAACGTGTGGGCAAGATACATTCGCTTTGATTTTTTCGTGCTTTTGTGCTGTTCGTGGACTATTTCTTTTTCATGTGTAAGATCAATGATTAACTATAAATTGATTTATTTTTAAATCAACTTTTAATATGAAGTGAAACAATGACTAAGGCTGATATTCATACATTATGAAAAACTGTTATAGTCATTTCTACTTGCGGGCTTGGTATTTAAGCTAAATTTTTTAGGTAGTGGGTTAAATCTGTAATTATGAATAAATATCGCGCCCGAATTCGACCTTATTGATAAGCAAACCGATGACGGTGTCGTGCATCAACTCTAGTTTTGAGAAGCAAATGGTCTTGCGATTGAGTCGTTTGATCCATGTCCGAAAGTTCAGGT
>SHZG01000127.1 GCA_009692395.1 Methylococcales bacterium
CGGTATCGGTAGCTCAGCATAAAGGTTTTTGTCATGCACAACGGGTTTCGACAACGGTAACGTGGCTCTCCCGTTGCATTGCGTCCTGACTTGCCAATCTGGTTACTTTTACAGAATGGACAGGTGATTTCTTGGTAGCAGCTCATAAGCCACACTCGCAAACTGTTCTGATGGTGTGGCGCAGCTTGCCAAGCTCAGAAAGCATAGGATTGATACCAGCAATTTCTTTAACAGATAATGCTGGTTTCTATTATTCAAAAGCGATTGCACTGCTGTCAATAATTACGCGTAACGTTCAATCATTTTGCCTGCTTGTTCGGCAAATTGTTCTAAATTACCTTTTTTCACTTTATCGACAGGAATAACCAGCGCAGTCGTTAAGCTGATGTAAATATAGACATAACGTTTGCCATATTCGACGCGCACTAATTCTTCCCATGCCATTTTATGTTTACCGCTGGGTGAGTTTTCAATTAAATATTTAGAATTTTCAGGGTCGATACTGAGTGTGTAAGTACCAAACATATTGTTTTTTTCTTTGCTGGTGTAGTTGTTAAGAATTTGGCGGCGCAAATCTAACATCATGATTCTTGGTGATAATACTGCCCATAACACGGCAATAACAATAATATAAGCCGATGAGTTCATATCGCCGTAATAGAAGTAATAAAAAGATCCTATCAAGCCCATGATACCAGGGACTATCCAGCGGTTTTTTCTGATGTTGGCTTGTATATCTTTATTTCGCATGAATTGTATTTCATTGAAATGGATTAAATCTTCTTCTTGGAATTCGTATTCAATTTCAAACATGATAGTTTCTCTCGTTCCCACGCGCCGCGTGGGAATGCCGTTAAGACCGCGCTGGCGGTCTGTGTGAAAATATGGCGCGGCGCACCCTAACTGTATTCCCACGCCGCGCGTGGGAACAAGAATGACTTAGTGCATTTTAATTTTTTGATAAACGCTGCGTCGAAACGCATTAGATAAGGTTAACATAGCGGTTCTGAAATAACCGTGTATCGCTATTTGGTGCATTTTATATAAGGATAGATACACTATTTTGGCAATAAAACCGCCAATACTGACTGTTCCCATTAGGCTGCCCATCAAGTTACCAACGGTGGTGTATTTACCTAAGGACACTAACGAGCCGTAATCACGATAAGTGAATTTAACTAACTGCCCGCCTTTTAAGCGATTAACAATAGACTTAGCCAGCGTAGAGGCTTGTTGATGCGCTGATTGCGCACGCGGTGGCACATTACCATTATGCCCTTCCCAAACACACGCAGCACAATCACCCATTGCAAAAATATTATCGTCGCTAGTTTTTAGGGTGTTATCAACCACTAACTGATTGATATGATTGGTGTCTAAACCATCCAACTCTTTCAGCCAATCAGGGGCTTTAATGCCTGCTGCCCAGACTTTAATATCGGCTTCGAGAAATTCACCGTCATGCGTGGTAATACCTTCGCGAGTAATTTCAGTCACGCGCCGTCCCATACGCAAATCAACGCCTAAACTGACTAATTGCTGTTGCGTTGCGGTGGCTAATTTTATCGGTAACGCGGGTAATAATTGCGTGGCGGCTTCAATAATGGTGAGTTTCACATTACTGGTTTCATTCAAACCATACATAGTTAAGACAGTGGTGACTTCGTGCAGTTGCGCGGCTAATTCAACCCCTGTTGCACCCGCGCCAATAATGGCGATAGAAAGCGGTTTAACTGTCGCACTGTCTTTGCCAATATAATTTTTAATGTAAGATTCAAACAAATGTTTTTGAAATTTAAAGGCTTGCGAGGTGGTATCAAGAAACAAACAGTGTTCTGCTACGCCTTTAATGTTAAAGGTATTACTGACACTACCCACTGCCATCACTAAGGTGTCATAGCTAAACGTACGCTGAGGAATGAGTTCTTCGCCATTATCATTAAGTGTTGGGCTAACCGTGACTTCTTTTTTAGCACGGTTCAAGCCTTCCATTTTGCCTAAACGAAACCGAAAATGACTACGGTAGGCTTGTGCTAAATACTCAACTTGTTCTGATTCATCCAGCGTACCCGCGGCTACTTCATGTAACAACGGCTTCCAGATATGGGTTGCCGTCGCATTAATCAGGGTAATATCCGCTAGACCTTGTTTACCTAATTTACGGCCTAAACTGGTCGCTAGCTCTAAACCTGCCGCACCACCGCCTACAATTACTATGTTATGTTTTTCTGCCATGACTTCTCCTGCCTCAATAAATGTATTTATGGTCGATAGCATTATAACGAATCAACACTTGTCCACGTTAATTTTAATAAACTGTCCACCCACGCTAATTGACGCGGTAAACAAACAGTTTTTAAATCATAAGTGGCTTGTGCAAATGCCCGCGCTTGTCGCCCAAATTCAGCCCGTTGTTCAGGTTGATCCAATCATTCGCACACTGCGTCGCTGATTGCTGTGGTATCAAAAAATTCACCAGCCGCCCCGATTTATTATCAATAATCGCTTCATGTAAGGGAGCGGTATCACTAGCAACAATACAGCAACCCACACTCATGGCTTCTAGTAAACTCCAGCTTAAACAAAAAGGATAGGTTAGATAGATATGCACGCGTGACAATTGCAGCAAGGTAATGAAATGGTCATAAGAGGTACGCCCGACAAAATACACGCGACTCATGTCTAATTGGTCGATAACTTCATTTAAAAAAATATCTTTCCATGTTTTCCCTTGCGGCGGTTGCGCTCCGTAACTGACGGTATCATCACCGACAAGGACTACCTTTGCATTAGGACGGCGGCGCAAAATTTCAGGTAACGCCCGCATAAAAATATGGTAGCCGCGATAGGGTTCTAAACTGCGACTCACAAAGGTAATGACTTCATCATCACGCGTCAGTGAAAAGCTACCGTTTACACTGTTAACCGCGAGACTAGCAGCGGCATTCGGCGCAATAACATCAGTATCAATACCCTCGTGGATTACAGTGATTTTGTCACGAAACGGCGGCGGGAAGGTACTGGCTTGCCAATGGGTAGGGGAAATTCCCGCATCGGCGATTTCAAAATGCAACAAATTGTTGATGTTTTTTAAGCGTAAACGGCAATGATCGCTGGGGTCTTGGTCGGAAAATTCTGGATCAAAACCCATGTCTGTGCCTTGAACATGGTAATAAAACTCGCAGTAAACCGCTAATTTTGTATCTGGCCAGACATCTTTTAAAAATAAACTTTCTCCCCAGCCATGATGCGTAATAATCAAATCGGGCGTAAAACCTGAATCACGCAACGCGCTCGCTGCATGAAATACTGCTTCGCCACGAATGGCTTTGGGTTCAATATCACTAACCCACGGATGGACGTTAGGTGTAGAACCACGCACGGCTTGATAGCGGATTACTCGCACCCCTTGCCATTGTTCTGGCACGTCTTTTCGCATGGTTAGTGCGACGATTTCATAATCAGGATTAGCCGCTAAAGCAGGCGCGAGGTGTTTAAACTGTGCAGGGAAATTTTGATGAACAAATAGAATTCGCATTTAAATATACCATTCCTGTGGCAAATCATCGCTAGTCAAGGGGGCAACTTGAATAACACGTTCTGAGCCATCTGGTTGAGTAACAGTCATATCAACTTGCTCGGCATCACGCCCTTGACCAAAACGGGCAACAATTCGCGCGGCTAAATACACATCTTCCGCGCTCAATTCACCATCAATTAACACCAAAGGGCCGGGATGACTTGCGCAATTCATACTGACGAATTGTTTTTTATAACCTTGCAAGAATCGTCCTTCGCCTTCTTCACGCGCAACAATGAGTTTGAAATGCGGCGCAGGGCGAATGTGTCTGCCCACTTTTAATAGCATGACATCATCGAGTTCGTAATCTTTATGACCTTGTGCTTGCCATAAATCAACCAATTTAGCGGAATAATTTTTGTCGGTTAGGAAGCAACAACCGCCTGCTGGTTGGGCATAGTCATCAATGCCCCATTGTTCAGCCAGTGCCATTTGGGGCTTGCGTGAACGCCCTGTAATGTCATACAGTTTTTCTCTATCAACCCAGCCTTCCAGTTCTGGCAAGGTAGCAGGTAGATTTTTCGCACATAACGGCCGCAGTAATAAATCATCCGCGCCTGATTGTTTGGCAACAATGGGCATGGTGGCTTTACGTTGTGACATTGGACGTTGACCGATGACTTCACCCGTGATGATAAAGTCAAAATCGTTTTCAACTATCCACTGTTTGGCTTTGTTGACCATGAAAATTTTGCAATCTAAACACGGGTTCAAATGCTGACCGTAGCCATGTTTGGGATTAATCAGGACGTTTTTATATTCTTCGATAACATCGACAATATGCAGCTTGATACCCAGTTGTTCTGCAACCCACAGGGAGTTGTTGCGTTTAACTTTGGCTTTGTCTTTGGCGCGGATGGCGTGGGTGTGACCTTCGACACAGAATCCTGTGAAAAAATTAATACCTTCGACGTGAACGCCTTGTTCGAGGATGGTTTTCGCCGCTAACATGGAATCTAATCCACCTGAAATTAGGGCGACTGCTTTTCGTTGCTTGCTCATGATTATTTTGGCGTCAAAAAAATGTGAGCATTATAACGGAGTATGCAGAACAGACCCGTGCCGTTTTTAAAAACCTCGCAGGTCTATGGCATGGATAGAATCAGCAAATTTTATACAAGCCATCTAGTACCAAAGAATTAGGACTCACCATGCCGATGACTTTTCCATGTTCGACCACAGGGGCGCGCACCAGATTATAGGTCGCAAACAACCGTGAACAGTAACGTATATCCATCTCAGGACGCACTTGAATCAAAGGACAAGTCATGATTTCATAGACGTTGACTCTATCGGGTGCGCGGTCTTTTGCCAGTACCTGTCGCGCTATATCGCCAGAGGTAATCATGCCATATTCGTCATCATCATGACGCTTGTTGACTATCAATACCGATGTGCCTGCCGCTTTCATTTCTTTTAAGGCATCACTGATAGTGGCGGTTGCTTCTATACGCGAAAATGATGATTTCATCACGTCTTTAACACGAATAATTTTTGGCTCATTCATAATTCATTGACCAATTCTTGAGTTAATTTCTCTACTTGTTGTGTGATACCAATGACATCTTCAACATCAATTTTGAAAGCAATCCCTGCACCTTCTTTACTATCAAGTTCACCTGCCTTGGCGATTTTTTCTAAAATATGACGACTTAAGCGTTCTTCAACTAAAAACAGTAATACATCTCGCGGTGTATCGAGGGTTAAGCCAAAGAAAGTTTTCGATTGTTTCATGCCTTCGCCTCGCGCATGATTAATCACCGTTGCACCTTTCGCGCCGCTTTCACGCGCCGCATCCAGTACCAAATCGGTTTTGTCGTCTTCGACAAAGGCAATAATTAATTTAAAGTGCATAATTTCACTCAAGATTTAGATGAAAGATGGCGTTTGCTACGCCACGCGGCAAGTTGTGCGTAACCTAACACGGTAATAATAGGAAACAAACTGGCAAAGGCAATTAAGCCAAAACCATCTATTAATGGATTGCGATCAGGCACAGCTTGCGCTAAACCTAAACCTAACGCGGTGACTCACGGCACAGTCACGGTTGAGGTCGTGACTCCACCTGAATCATAAGCCAAGCCAATAATAAATTTAGGCGCGAATAAAGTTTGTATCAGTACCAGCACATAACCGATGACGATAAATACATAGAGTTCGATACCCGTGACAATACGAAACGTCCCCAGTGCTATACCAAACGCCACGCCAATGGAAACCGCAATGCGTAAGCCACACGCTTGAATAGTGCCGCCTGAAATCTGTTCGGCTTTTATTGCCACTGCTAATAAAGAGGGTTCAGCTAAGGTTGTTGCGAAACCAATACTTGCGGCAAACACATACACCCAGAAATACGCAGACCAACTCAGCACATATTCATGCGGGTTAATACCCAAAAATTCCGCGCTGGTCAATTGCTTTGCCATCAACTTACCCAATGGAAACAACGCCATATCCAGACCTTCGAGGAAAAAATCAATGCCTAATAATACATAGATAAAGCCAATCAGGGTTTTTTAGGATTAGCTAAAGGCTGACGAATCACCAGCAATTGAAAGCCGATGATAATCACTGCAATCGGTAATACATCGCGGCAGGTTGCCAACAATGCCAAAGTAAAATGCGTCAACCACGCAATCATCGTATGACTCCATAAGCCATGACGAAAATCATGGGCGTTAATGACGCAAAGGCAATTAAACCAAAACCGTCTATTATCGGATTGCGTCCTTTAATTGCCGTTGCTAAACCGACACCTAAGGCGGTGACTAAAGGTACGGTAATGGTAGAAGTCGTTACACCCCCTGAATCATAAGCGATACCGATAATATCAGCAGGGGCGAACGGTGTGATGAGAATGATGCCGCAATAACCACCGATAATTAGATAATACAATGGCCAGCCACGGATGATTCTTAACACGCCGACTAGAATCGCAAAGCCCACTGATAAGGCAACGGTGATACGCAAACCTAAGGCGTAACTGCTTGTGGCTTCGCTACCGTGAGCAATAATATTACCTTTGCTGGCAATGTCTGCCGCTTCTGCGGCAATATAGCAAAAGCAGTATAATTTGATTATTTTAAATTAGATGACATATTCAGCCGATTTCCGCCAAAAAGTATTGACGATTAAAGAACAAGAAGGGCTAACACAAGCGGAAGCGGCAGTGCGTTTTGGTGTTGGAGTGGCAAGTATAA
>SHZG01000128.1 GCA_009692395.1 Methylococcales bacterium
TATACTTGCCACTCCAACACCAAAACGCACTGCCGCTTCCGCTTGTGTTAGCCCTTCTTGTTCTTTAATCGTCAATACTTTTTGGCGGAAATCGGCTGAATATGTCATCTAATTTAAAATAATCAAATTATACTGCTTTTGCTATAGCATGGCAACGGGTTATATTTAAAATGTTGAATTGCCCTTGATTCAAGAACGCTGTGAAAGCGGCGAATGTAAACTTGTACCTATCATTGTTAGTTCTTGTCATTGGACAGCATTAGATTTTGCTAAAAAGCACGCGCTACCCAATAAAGGTGTAGCTATCAGAGATAAATCATGGGGTAATCAAGATGAGGCATGGACAACTGTTGTACAGCAGCTTGAAAAAATTGTTTAACCGCAAGGTGTGCAATGCACACCCTACATTTTGATTGGCATAACATAATGCGCAGTCCGTTTACTCAACAGATAACATCCCTTTAATGGATGTTATCTGTCACTAATAATAGCTAGCAATTTTTCCCCGTGCTGTTTTCTCAAACAGCCCCATCGTGTACCATGTACGTCTATTAAGTGCTTATATCTGAGGCACAACCAACAAACAAAATAACTCCATGAAAATACTTAACATTTACTTCAAAAACATCAACTCATTAGAAGGTGAGACTCGTATTGATTTTACTGAGGCTCCGTTTTCTGATACGGGGGTGTTTGCGATTACAGGCCCTAACGGTTCGGGTAAATCCAGTATTTTAGATGCGATTACGCTGGGTTTGTATGGTGAAACTTTTCGCTTTAATAAGCCTGCTGAGTATGTGATGACTAAGCAAACGGCAGATTGTTTTGCGATTGTTGAGTTTGCGCTGGGTGATGAACGGTATCAATCCAGTTGGCAGGTTGAACGCGCTGGCGGTGTGGCAACAGGTGAATTGCAGCCTACGGTGATGCAGTTTATTCGTTTGAATACGGGCGAGGTGTTGGCGGCTACGCCGCAACAAGTCTGTGCGCGGATGACGGATATTACAGGGATGAATTTTCGTAATTTCACCCGTTCTATTTTGTTGGCGCAAGGTGATTTTGCAGCGTTTCTGAACGCGCTGGATGCCGAACGCATGGATATTCTGGAAAAAATTATCAGCACTGATATTTATGCAGATTATAAAAAACAGGTTGTTGCCCAAGCCGACCAAGCACGACAAAGCATTGCGCAAGTAACAGAGCAGTTAGCGGCACTGTCAGTGTTGCTGCCTGAAACGCGAGAAGCGCGTGAGTATGATTTAGCGGATTATAAAGCGCAATCTGCTGAACTGCGCCGTGAGCAACATAATCTAAAGCAACAGCAAAACGCCGTTCAGGAGATTGCGTTTGTTCAAGCGAAAATGGCGACGCAGAAGAAAAATCTGAAACAAGCGAAGACTGACGCCCAGCATTTTCAACAACAATTAGCGCGTATTGACGCTAATCAAAACGCCTTAGCGTTTCAAGAACAGGCTGAACTGATTGAGGCTAAAAATCAGCTGATTACGCAGGGCAGGGCAGAGCTGTTGGCTTTGCAAGATGAGTTGGCGCAGTTAAAAAATAAACTTAAGGATGATAAAAATGTTGTCAGCGATTTAGCGCGTAAATCATTCACGGAACAGCAACAAACCATTAGCGGTTTGAAAACACAGTTAGGTCAAATGACGGCTAATGGGCAGTCGGAAGTGACGTTATTGCGCTCTATGAAAGTACAGGTGGAAGATAAAGAAGCGGCACTGCTACCACTGACAACGTGGCTAGATGAACACGCGGTCGATGAAAGTTTGCTCACGCAATTTCCTGAAATTGGTAAATTATCCAAACTTCAAGCGGATTTATCAGCTTTAAATGTACAGCAAAAAGTATTTACTAAACAAGAAAAAACCATTCAAACCGCGCTGAATAACAACACGGTTGCCCTCGAAAAAGAACAGCAAAAACTGGCAGATGCAACCCGTGATTTAGCGGCGGATGAGGAAGAATTAGCGGGTTTAATGGCTAATAATACGCTGGAGGAGGTTGATTCTCTGCGCGTTGACCAACAAGAACGGGTTAAATCTTTTCAGGAATTACAGTATTTAGCGGCAGGGTATCAGCGATTATCTAAATCTGGTTTTAGTTTGTTGTCATTTTTTAGTAGTAAAAAAGAAGATCCAGCACTCGACGTTGACGCACTGCGTGTTGATCACGAAGAATTGAAGCACGAAATATTGCGCGAAGAAAATATCAAAAAAGTGTTAGAACAAGCGGTTTTTCGTGAAGGCTTAATGAAAAAACTGGCAGACAGCCGACAACATCTGGTTGATGGTAAGCCTTGTTTTTTATGTGGTGCGTTGCAACACCCTTACAGTAAAAATCCACCCGCACCGAACAATTCACAGCAAGCGTTAATTGATCAACAAGTAAAAATAAAAAATTTACTGGCGCGAACTTATAGCATGGGTCGGCAGTTAGAAGACGCAGAAAAACAAGCAGAAAATACGCTGTCTAATAAAGCAAGACGGCAGCGCATTAGTTCGCAGTGGTTGAGTTTGTGTAATCGACTTAATGCGGTGCGTCCAGAGTTGGATATTCACAATTTAAGTTTGATGGATGAGTTGTTAAAAGCTGAAACTGACGAGTTAAAAAGTATCGTCGAGTTAGCTACCCATTACCGCGCTAAGCAAACGAATATTGCAAAATTAAAAGCGGTGTTAATCAGTAGTGCTGAAAATATTGACCGCTTGCAAGTGACCATTGAGCCAATGACGGCGACTATTGAAGAACAAGCACAACAACAGGCATTAGTCGAAAGTCAGTTGTTACAAACTCAACAGGAAGAAACACAGACGCGAGAACAAGTTATTAATCAACTGGCGTTATTGGGCGAAAAATTACCGATTAAAGCGAAGGACGATAGCTTGTTTGACCGATTAACAGCGCGTAAGCAGGAATATTATGGTTACTCTTTTCGTTATACTAATCTAATAGACGACATCGCGTTGTTGACCACTAAACAAGCGACCTGTAAAAATGAAATTGACTATTTTAAACAGCAACTTGAGAACATCAGTGCGCAATTACAAAGTGAAGAAAGCGTAGGTTTGCATCTAGCCGTGGTCGAAAAACAAAAACTAATTGCCGATAAAGAACAGTTATTAGCTCAGCAACAAGCTGAACTTGCTGCCTTACAGCAAGCGTTATTAAACAATATAAAAGACACTAATTTTCCTACACTCAGCGAGTTGTATGACATTCTCGCTTTATTACCCAATCAAGAAAAAATCACGCAACACCTAGCACGATTAGAGACTGATATTGCAAGTCAAACCATAGAAATGGAACAAATAGGCATTGAATTAGAAGCGCATTTTAAACTAGCAGAAACCGCCTTAAGTCCTGAAGAATTAAACGTCCAACTTAAGCGCGTTAATGGGCAACTCGAACTGGCAAATATGGATGTGCAGCGTTTAGAAAACCTGCTTATGGAACAAAACAGAGTACAACAACAGCACACGGCACTGATCGCGCAATTACAACAACAAGAAACTGACGCTAAGCCTTGTTTTGCTGAACTGGCTTTATTAAGCGAAGAAAACGGCATGGCGTTTCGACGTAGAGTGCAACAACAGCTGGCTAATAAATTATTAGTGCAGACGAATACCATCCTAGAAAAAATCAGCGGTCGCTATTATTTGCGCCAACTGCCCAGTGAACAAGGCTTGGCATTGGTTGTCGAAGATACTTTTCAAGGCAATGAACAACGCTTACCCAAAACGTTATCAGGCGGTGAAAGTTTTGTGGTCAGTCTTGCGTTAGCTTTGGGATTATCTGAATTAGCCACGAATGGACGGTCGATAGATTCGTTATTTATTGATGAAGGCTTTGGTAATTTGGATGCAGAAACCCTGTATACCATTATCAGTACCTTAGACAATTTACACACTTACGGCAAAACAGTCGGGGTAATTTCTCATGTCCCAGCGGTACAAGAACGCTTTAAAGCGCAACTGCAAGTGGTTAAAAAACCCAACGGCATGGGAATGTTAAAAAAAGCATCCTAATGGTCGAGTGAAAAGCCTATACTCTAGTGAGACAGAATTTTTCTGTCACTCAATTAGAATAAGGTGAGGTGTATTATGAGTAATCAACAAAATGCCGAAAAATTAGAAACCTTAAAACGACTCACTGCGGCGGTGTATTTATGTCAGATATTAGCGTTTGCTCTTGCAGGCGTGCCGTTGCTGGTGGGTATCGTTATCAATTTCATGAATCGTAACGCTGTCCAAGGAACGTGGTTGGAATCACACTTTGATTGGCAAATTAAAACCGTTTGGATGGTACTAGCAGGATTTGCACTGTCAGGACTTACCTTTGAAATGGGTATCGGGTTTTTTATCCTGATACCCACCGTATTGCTGCTAGTCTATAGAATAGTCATCGGTTGGGGTGCGTTAAATACGAATAAACCCGTTAAGGAACGAAATTAATTTGACACAATTCTCACGCGCTACGTTCTGCGTGGGAATGAATGACCCAAACCTGCGATGTTGTGCAAACCTCGCAGGTTTTTTTAGTTTAATCGATATTGAAATACGGTGGCATTTCGTTGATGTATGCTAGATACATAGCATCTGCCATGACCCATAATACATCAAGTTTGAATTTTAAAATCTGCACCATACGGTCTTGTTGTTCGCGGGTTTTGTACCAATCCAGCGTAATGGCTAAACCGTGTTCCACATCACGACGCGCTTCGGTGAGGCGTTTTTTGAAATAAATATAGCCTTCTTGTTCAACCCACGGGTAGTGTTCTGGCCAATTGTCTAGGCGTTGTTGGTGAATTTTAGGCGCGAATAATTCGGTGAGTGAGGAGCTTGCCGCTTCGTGCCATTCGGCTCTACGCGCAAAGTTGACGTAAGCATCGACGGCGAATCGCACGGAGGGTAAAACGTGTTGTTGCGATAATAATTCTTCGCGGGTTAAACCGACAGAGATGCCTAGTTGTAGCCACGCTTCAATACCGCCGACATCACCTTCGTATCCATCGTGGTCTAAAATGCGTTGCGTCCATTTAGCGCGTGTTTCACGGTCTGGGCAGTTGGCAAGAATGTTGGCATCTTTAATAGGAATACTGGTTTGGTAATAAAAGCGATTAGCGACCCAGCCTTGTAGTTGGGCTTTGGTCAGCTTACCTTCATTCATTAAGGTGTGGTACGGATGATGAATGTGGTAATACTTTTCCATGCCGCGTAGCGCGGCTTCAAATTCTTCTTTTGTCCATGCGGGTTGGCTGTTGCTCATGAGTATTTTCCTTTAATTTAAGTCCACGAAAGACACGAAAAGCACGAAAGGTTTTGCGTGTCTTTAGTGCTTTTCGTGGACAAGAATTTCGTTATAAATCAATTTCTAAACCATCGTAAGCGACTTCAATACCAGCGGCATCAAGGATTTGTCGTTGCTCAGAGTCGTTGTCTAATATCGGGTTGGTGTTGTTGATGTGAATTAATATTTTGCGGGCTTTGGAGACTCCGTTTAATACTTCTATCATGCCGCCTGCGCCTGATTGCGGTAAATGCCCGATTTCACGCGCTCTTTTGTGGCTGATTCCTTGCGTAACCATTTCGTCATCTGTCCAGAATGTACCATCGACTAGCAAGCAATCAACGGACTGCATAGCATCCATGACGTGCGGTTCAATTTCACCAAGACCGGGCGAATAAAAGACTTTTTTACCTGTAGAAATTTGCTCGATAATCACGCCGATGTTGTCGCCTTCATGCGGATCATGACGATGGGGAGAGTAGGGCGGGGCTTTGCTTTTTAAGGCTTGAGTATAAAAACGTAAATCTTCCATCACGGGAATGGTGAAGCTGCTGCCATCGACAGGAATCGGGTGATGATTCACGATGCAGTAATCTTTTAACATGGTAAACAACGGAAAGCCTGTGGTTAAATCTTGCTTGACCATTTCGGTGCAGTAAATATCCAGCGGTTTGCCTTCGCGGAGCATTAATAAGCCTGTGGTGTGGTCGATTTGGCTATCAATCAGCATGATGGCTTTGATGCCTGTATCACGAATACCATTTTGCGGCTGTATCGCAGGAAACGCTTCTAATTGAGCGCGTATATCGGGTGAAGTGTTGAATAACAGCCAGTTTGTCTTATCGGTACTGACAGCAATGGATGATTGTGTGCGTGCCGTGCCGTTCATTTGACCATGACGTATGCGGTGACAATTGTGGCAGTTGCAATTCCATTGTGGAAAACCACCGCCTGCACCTGAACCTAAAACTCTTATTTTCATCTGAAATCCATAAAATAGTGAGCTTTCAATGATACGGGAATAGCGATTTTCAGGCAAAAAAAAGGGGCTAATTAATTAACCCCTGTTTTTAGACAAGCGTTGTAATTAACGGTTGTAGATGTACATTGTGACTTCAAAACCGAAACGTAAGTCAGTGTAGCTTGGTGTTGCCCATTTCATCATCGTAAACCTCCAGAATTTTAAAATTATAATTTTTAGCTCTATAAAGTTAAGCTAATTCACAGTATACGCTGAACAATTTTTTTGCGCAACTGTTAGCGGTAGTGGGTTAAATCTGTAATTATGAATAAATATCGCGCCCGAATTCGACCTTGTTGATAAGCAAACCGATGACGGTGTCGTGCATCAACTCTAGTTTTGAGAAGCAAATGGTCTTGCGATTGAGTCGTTTGATCCATGTCCGAAA
>SHZG01000129.1 GCA_009692395.1 Methylococcales bacterium
TTGCATTGCGTCCTGACTTGCCCATCTGGTTACTTTTACAGAATGGACAGGTGATTTCTTGGTAGCAGCTCATAAGGTCTTTTAGGTAAGTGTGATTTTATTCTGCCCGTGATTTTAATCTATCATCACAGATTTAACCCACTACCCAAAATTACACGGCTTTACCAATGCACACGACTATTATCACAAATCTAGCTCACGGCAGTTTCTTAAAACCATAGCGACACCTACCTTATTAATCCAAGCACTTGATGATCCCTTCATGACCACCGATGTAATGCCGCGGTTCGACGAACTATCGTCCGCTGTTCAATTGGAAATCACTCAACATGGTGGACACGTTGGTTTGGTTGCAGGTAAAAATCCGTTTAAGCCTATCTATTGGTTAGAACATCGTATTTTAGCGTTTTTAAAGCAGCAACATGATGAGGCAGGGCAAGGTTTTTAATTCTCACCCGTTTCTGCGCCAAGTATGATAACGCTCAACCCACGCCAACAATTTTTGCGGCGCGTGATTGCGTTTCCAAACGCCTGCGACGTATTTATTCGCTTCTGCCATTGTTGGGTAGATATGAATCGTGCCTAAAATTTTATTCAAGCCCAGATTATGTTTCATTGCTAACACAAACTCGGCAATCAAATCGCCCGAATGTTCACCGACAATGGTTACGCCTAAAATTTTATCTTTATTGGGTACGGTCAACACTTTCACAAAACCACGCGCTTCATTGTCAGTAATCGCTCTATCCAGTTCATCAATGCCATAAAGACTCACTTCATAAGCAATGCCTTGTTCTTTCGCTTCTTGCTCATTCAAGCCCACTCTAGCGACTTCAGGATCGGTAAACGTTGCCCACGGAATCACCGAATAATCGGTTGTAAATTTTTTAAAACATCCAAACAGCGCATTAACAGCGGCGTACCACGCTTGATGCGCGGCGACATGAGTAAATTGATAAGTTCCTGTAACATCGCCGCAGGCGTAGATATTGGGGTAATTGGTTTCTTGAAAGCCATTAACCGCAATGGTGTTGCGTGGTGATAAGGTAATGCCCATTTCTTCAACGCCATAACCTGAGACATTCGCCACGCGTCCAATGGCTAATAAAACTTCATCAAATGCAATGCGAACTTCCTTGCCATCCTGTTCAGCAATTAAAACTTTCTCGCCCTTTTCAACGATAAATTCCTTGGCCTTATGTTCAACTAAAACGGTAATGCCTTCCTTGCGAAACTGAGCAGTCACGATTTCTGACACGTCGCTATCTTCACGCATCATAATCCGTGGCAACATTTCAACTTGTGTGACGGCAATGCCTAAACGTGCAAAGGCTTGTGCTAATTCACAGCCGATTGCCCCGCCGCCTAAGACCAGTAAACGTTTAGGTTTGTTGCGCAGATTCCAGACAGTATCCGAAGTCAGATAACCGACTTCATCGAGTCCTTTAAGCGGCGGTACAAAAGGACGTGCGCCAGCGGCAATCACAATTGAGCGCGTGCTAATAATTTGCACGCCCATTGCGGTAGTCACTTCCACTTGCCAAGGTGACACAATTGTCGCTGTTCCTGTGATGACATCAACGCCGTGTCGCTGATAACGGACTATAGAATCATGCGGCTCAACGGTTTTAACAACAGTTTGTACACGCTCCATCACGTCGGCAAAATCAAATTCCACTTGTGCGGTTTTAATGCCAAATTCAGCTGAACGACTAACGTGCGATAAAAATTTAGCAGAACGGATTAAGGCTTTTGACGGCACACAGCCCGTGTTTAAACAATCACCGCCCATGTTATGTTTTTCAATCAGCGTGACTTTTGCCTTCACCGCAGCGGCAATATAGGACGTAACCAAGCCCCCTGCCCCCGCGCCAATAACAACCAGATTGGTATCAAATTTTTTAGGCGGTATCCATTGCTTATCTGCCATCAAAGCTCTCCTTCACGCATTAACTCAATCAGCTTTTTAGCGAGTAATGGAAACACACCTAACAGCACAAAAGATCCAACGATTAGCGGCGATAAAATACCCGCTATGGAATCAAGTTGGGCTAACTGTGTGCCTGCATTCACATACAAAATTGTGCCTGCCAACATTCCTACTTGGCTGACCCAGTAAAAAGTGCGCATTTTCAATACGGTTAAACCCATTAATAGGTTGATGACAAAAAAAGGGAATAACGGCACGAGTCGTAAAGTGAATAGATAAAAAGCCCCTTCCTGCTCAATGCCTTCATTGATGGCTTGTAATCGGTCGCCAAATCGCGAGTGAATACTGTCTTTAAATAAAAACCGCGCCGCTAAAAATGCCAGCGTCGCGCCAATAGTGGAGGCGAAAGAAACAATCAATGTTCCCCAAACCAAACCAAATATCGACCCACCAGCCAAAGTTAAAATAGTCGCTCCAGGTAACGATAAACCTGTCACAGTAATATAAATCAGCCCATAAACAACGATAGCCAGCAGCAGATGGTTATCACGAAAAGCTGTGATGCTGGTGTATTGTGATTTAAGCATTTCCAGCGTCAAATATTGTTGACCATTGCAGTAAAAAAAAGCGGCTATCGCGCTCACAATAACCAGCAGTAATATAATTCGAGGGGTATTCATTTTTCTACTCCAATAGTAAAGTTAAATCATAAGTCATACACACAGTTCGACTGTATCAATAAACCTGCGAGGTTTTAAAAACCTCGCAGGTTTTAGTGAGTTATACCTGCCGACTTTTTGCCCATGAAAGACACGCAAACCTAAGGAAATGTCATAAGATTACGCCTTCCGTTTAAAAATTTATAGTTCTCTGAACAATCACTTGGCTGACAGTTAGTCCTTGAGTTGTTGTCGGTACTGTCTGCTGAGTTATCAGTTGGAGTTAGTGTGAGTTTGTTACAATGATTTTTAGTGATGTATAGCCGAGGCAGTATAAATTTTTTAAAAAAACCGTTCGCGCTGAGCTTGTCGAAGCGTGAATGTGGTTCGACAAGCTCACCACGAACGGTATCATTTTATTGTGCTTTAGATATACGCATCATTCAGCAACGATGTACTTTCTTTATCAGTCGCTTACAATACCGAGTACAACCGATAACGTTTATAATCGTCATTTCAAAAAATCATTAACTCATACCATGCCACCCACTGAACTCCCCCTTAAAGATTTACATTTACCCGAAGCGATTGGCTGGTTTCCGCCTGCAATTGGCTGGTGGTTAGTGCTTGTGTTAATACCTGTGCTTATGATGTTGGTGTACTGGTGTTATAAACGCATCACGCGTAACACCGCGTTTAAAACGGCAAAAACAATGCTCGTCACCATTAAAAATAGCACGCTAGCTAACACCCACAAACTCGCTGAACTGTCGGTATTACTACGGCGCGTGGCTATTAGTGTGGCACCACGCGGACAAACAGCGGGTTTAACAGGGCAGGCATGGCTAGCTTTTCTTGATAGTGCATTAAAAGACACGCCGTTTACTACAGGCGCAGGACGATGTTTAGCGGACGCGCCTTATCGACAATCTGCACCGTCAGAACTGGAAATTTTTCAACTCATTAGCCTGTGTGAAGACTGGCTAAACGCACAAAAAAAATCATGATTCATTTTGCATGGCTCTGGGCATTAGCCGCCTTACCGTTACCGTTTTTAACCTATTGGTTACTCCCCACGCACAATCCTGTTGAACAAGCAGCATTGAGAGTACCGTTTTTAGACGAATTGGCGGAGGTGCAACAAACATCGGCGACCGTCTTAAAAACTAAATCATGGTCATTATGGTTAGCCGCTATCGCGTGGCTATTATTGGTGATTGCGTGCGCGAGACCACAGTGGTTAGGTGAGCTAATTGAACAGGCGATTAGTGGACGCGATTTGATGATGGCAGTGGATTTATCACGCAGTATGGAAGCGCAGGATTTTATGCTCAATAAACAGCCTGTGGATAGATTGACCGCTATCAAAGCCATCGCCAGTGATTTTATTAATCGCCGTATCGGCGACCGTCTTGGCTTGATTTTATTTGGTACACAAGCCTATTTGCAAACGCCGTTGACCTTTGACCGTAAAACCGTGCAGACCTTATTAGATGAATCAGCAATTGGTTTAGCAGGTGATAATACCGCGATAGGTGATGCGATTGGCTTAGCGGTTAAACGCCTTAAAAATCAACCTGCTAACAGCCATGTGTTAATTTTACTCACCGATGGCGCGAATACCACAGGTGAAGTATCGCCATTAAAAGCCGCTGAATTAGCGGCGGCGAATGGCTTAAAAATTTATACCATTGGTATTGGTGCCGATGAAATGCTAGTGCCTAGTTTGTTTGGTAGTCGTAAAGTCAATCCATCGGTTGATTTGGATGAAAAAACCTTAATAAAAATTGCCGAAAGCACGGGCGGTTATTATTACCGCGCTAAAAATACGGATGAATTGAATAATATTTATATGCGCTTAGATGAGCTAGAACCCATTGAAAAAGATAAACAATATTTTCGCCCACGCACGGAATTGTATATGTACCCGTTAGCATTCGCACTGGGATTAGTCGGATTTTTATGTGGCACGCGGGTGAGATTGTCATGAATGTAGCAGACTTCCATTTTATTAGACCTTATTGGTTGCTGACAACACTGCCCACTCTGGTGATCGTGGTGTTAATGGTGCGCAATAAACTCAGTCAAGGCAATTGGGCGGCGTGCTGTGATGCAGAATTGTTACCGTTTTTATTGCAAGAAAAAACCGTTAATCACAGTCGCTTATTATTAGCGACGGGAGCTATCGCCACTTTATTAATTGTTGTGGCGTTAGCAGGGCCAACGTGGCAACGCTTACCCTCGCCTGTATTTAGAAATGAAGCGGCGTTAGTCATTGCCTTGAATTTATCGACCTCAATGGATGCCGCTGATATTAAACCCAGTCGCTTGACTATTGCTCGTTACAAAATCGTCGACATTTTAAAACAACGTAAAGACGGGAAAACGGCGTTATTGGTGTATTCAGGCGATGTCTTTACCGTGACCCCGCTCACCAATGATACCAATACTATCGAAAGCCAATTAGCGGCGTTGACCACCGATATTATGCCCAGTCAGGGTAACAATACCGAATCAGTGTTAGAAAAATCGGTGGCTTTATTTAAGCAAACAGGTTTACAAACGGGGCCGATATTATTAATTACTGATGCAGTTGATTTGGATGAAGCACTGCCAGCAGTCAAAAAATTGGATAACTTTCAACTGTCCGTATTAGGTGTCGGTACTGCAGACGGCGCACCAATTGCGTTACCCGAAGGTGGATTTCTAAAAGATGAGCAAGGCTCTATTGTGGTCACTAAATTAAACGAAACCGATTTAAGAACGCTTGCACAAGCAGGACATGGACGTTATCAAACACTCACTACGGATGATAGCGACATACAATCGTTAATGAATGCTTTTGATAAACCCGTGCAACAGCAGAGCAAAGCCGATGACAATGTAATGTTAGAACAATGGGATGATAAAGGCGCGTGGTTATTGCTATTAGTGCTACCGTTAGGCGCGTTATTTTTTAGAAAAGGTTTATTAGTTGTGGCGTTATTGCTGTTATTACCGTTACCTAAAAACAGCTACGCGCTTGATTGGCAAGACTTATGGCAACGTCCAGATCAACAAGCATTGAAAGCCTATCAACAACAAGATTATGCCAAAGCCGCCGAGAAATTTGACAATCCCGACTGGAAAGCCGCCGCACATTATCAAGCAGGCGAATACGATAAAGCGTTAAAAACGTATCAGACTCAAGCTAAGCAGACAGAGGACAGTGTTTATAACCAAGGCAACGCACTGGCGCAAGCGGGGCAGTTAAAAGAAGCCTTAGCCGCTTACGAACAAGCATTAAAGTTCAATCCTAACGATGCCGATGCCCAATTTAATAAAGACCTCGTAGAAAAAGAGCTGGAAAAACAACAACAGCAACAGGATAAGCAGGATAAGCAGGATAAAAAAGACGACAAGCAAGAGCAAAATAAACAAGAAAAATCAGACCAGAAAAAATCGGATAAGCAACAATCATCTGACAATAAAGACCAGCAAGATCAACAAAAAAATGAAAAGTCTGAGCAACAAGAACAGCAAAACAAGGAAGAGAAAAACACTCAACCTGAAGATGAGCAAAAGTCACAAAAGCAAGAAAAAGGGCAAGATGAATTGGCTAAGCAAGAAGAATTGAAATCCAAAGAACAGCCAAAACAACAAGCTGAACCACAAGAGGAACAGAAAAAAGACGATGCAAAAAAATCACCTGCTCAAGCCGTGAAGCCTAGCGATGCACCAGCAAAAGATGAAAAACAACAAGCCAATGAACAATGGCTTAACCGCATCCCCGATGATCCTGCTGGCTTATTAAAACGGAAGTTTAAATATCAGTATGAGCGTAATCAATAAGACGTAATTGTGGTAGAAATCTGTACCTTCCACAAAAGAGATAACATCCCTTAAAGGGATGGGTAGTGGATTAAATCTGTGATGATAGATTAAAATCACGGGCAGAATAAAATCACACTGACCTAAAAGACCTTATGAGCTGCTATAGCCAAAGCAAAATAAAATGATTTAAAAGAGCTGAGAGAACAGTGTATCAGTGGAGCAGTTTTTCTTTCTTCTAAGTGCTTTAGCTTGCGCCCATTTGTGTTCAATAGGATTTAAGTCAGGTG
>SHZG01000130.1 GCA_009692395.1 Methylococcales bacterium
GGACATGGATCAAACGACTCAATCGCAAGACCATTTGCTTCTCAAAACTAGAGTTGATGCACGACACCGTCATCGGTTTGCTTATCAACAAGGTCGAATTCGGGCGCGATATTTATTCATAATTACAGATTTAACCCACTACCGAAAATACCTATTTGAAAGACAGGAGTAGCAGGTTAAATTTGTTAAGCTGTTTGCAAAAAGTCTGTAGGTACACACCACTAAAGCCTGCGAGGTTTTAAAAACTTAGCAGGTTTATTGATACAGTCGAACTTATTTGCATGAATTTACTTGATTTAATTTGCAATACAACCTTTAAATAAAAAATAACAAAATCAGCCCAATAACAACACTTAATAACTTGATTTTATTAATAACTGATTCTTGCCAATAAAGCAATATAACCTCTATTTCTGCTAAAAAAAGAGTATGTAGATTCTGTTTTTTCTTGCTATAGAAAGTAGTAAATCCCCGCCATAAACGATATAAGCTATAAAATATTGCTGCTATTAAGATATAAAAAACAACTATTTGAGTATTATGTACCGTGGTATCGAAAATTATTTCAATAATGAAATCTAATGTGCCTTCAGTCCATTCAAATAAAGTATGGAGAATCGCCAGTAATAAATGAAATACTTCAAGAGGTATCGCAAAAAGAATGGCGATACACAGCCAGAACACTCTGCGATAACTCGTGTACTGATCAGGAAAATTCAAATCTAAACTCCAAGTAACGTTAAAAACCTAAAGAAGCAATCCATTTCCCTGCTGAATTATTGTGTCCACACTCTGGCATTTCTAAATAAGCGCATCCATACGCCATATTCACGCCAATCATTCGGATGCCATGAGTTCTGTACAGTTCTAAAGCACCGCTCAGGGTGTGGCATCATAATGGTAAAGCGACCATCGGTGGTGGTTAAGCCTGTAACACCTAGTGGTGAGCCATTCGGATTAGCGGGGAAATCAGTGGTCAACGCGCCATAATTATCGACATAACACAACGCTACTGCTTGCGCGTCAAACGCCGCCTGCGGATTACCTGTAAACACTGCGCGTCCTTCGCCGTGGGCGATACTAACAGGCATTCTTGAGCCTTCCATGCCTGCAAATAAAATAGACGGTGATTTTTGCACTTCGACCATTGCCACGCGGGCTTCAAACTGTTCAGACGTATTGCGCATAAAACGTGGCCATTGTTCCGCGCCTGTGATGATGTCTTTTAAACCTGACATCATTTGACAACCATTGCACACGCCTAAACCGAAGGTATCGGTACGTTGGAAAAACGTAGAAAATTCATCACGGGCGCGAGCATTAAAGAGAATTGATTTTGCCCAGCCGCCACCTGCACCGAGTACATCACCGTAAGAGAAACCGCCACACGCCGCCAAGCCTGTAAAGTCAGCTAAACTGACACGTCCGTGAATAATATCGCTAATATGCACATCAACACTGGTAAAACCTGCACGCTCAAACGCCGCTGCCATTTCGACATGACCATTTACGCCTTGCTCACGCAAAATGGCAACTTTAGGACGGGTAAGATTAATAAACGGCGCAGATACATCGTTATGCACATCAAAACTGAGTTTGGTGTGCAGTCCGATGTCATTATCATCGGCAATACGGTCAAATTGTTGTTGAGCGCAATCGGGATTATCACGCAATGCCTGCATTTTAAAACTCACTTCTGACCAGATGCTTTGTAATTGAGCGCGGCTAGCAGAATAAATGCGTTCATTGTCATGATGAATATTGAGTTGTTGCTCAGGAATAACCTGACCGATGACATAGATGCAATCGACTAAGCCCCAGTGCCTTAAGAGTTTAATGACATCTTCACTATCACTTTCGCGTACTTGTATGACTGCGCCTAGCTCTTCATTAAACAAGGCGGCTAAGACATCCGCGCCTAAGTTATCAATATTTAAGGACACCCCTACTCGACCTGCAAACAGCATTTCGGCAACCGTTGCCAATAAACCACCGTCAGAACGATCATGATAACTAAGGATTTTTTCTTGGTTGTTCAGCGTTTGAATCGCTTCAAAAAAGGCTTTTAATAATTCAGCGTGGTCGAGATCAGGGCAGTTATCGCCTAATTGTGAATATACTTGCGCCAATACTGAACCGCCTAAACGATTTTTACCCGCGCCTAAGTCAATTAAAATCAATACACTGTTATCAATGGCTTGCAGTTGTGGTGTAAGGGTTTTACTGACATCCAGCACAGGTGCGAAGGCAGTAATAATCAGCGATAACGGTGAAGTCATGGTTTTGTTACCCGCTTCATCTTGCCATCTCGTTTGCATTGACAAGGAATCTTTACCAACAGGAATCGCAATACCTAACGCGGGACAAATTTCCATGCCCACTGTTTTAACGGTATCAAAAAGGGCAGCATCTTCGCCTTCTGCACCTGCTGCCGCCATCCAGTTTGCAGATAGTTTAATGTGCTTTAACGAATCAATACGCGCGGCGGCAATATTGGTAATCGCTTCAGCGATTGCCATGCGTCCTGACGCTGGAGCATTGATAACTGCAATCGGTGTGCGCTCACCTAATGCCATTGCTTCACCTGTTAAGGCGTGAAAACCTGAGGCAGTTACCGCAACATCGGCAACAGGGACTTGCCAAGGGCCAACTAATTGGTCACGCACCACTAAGCCTGTGACTGAACGGTCGCCAATATGAATAAGGAAACTTTTATCCGCTACCGCAGGAAATGACAGGACGCGTTGTACCGCATCGGCAAGTGTTACGCCGCTAAAATCCAATGCAGCGGTAACAGGTTGGCTGTGCGTAACATCGCGGTGCATTTTCGGCGGTTTGCCAAACAATATCGACATGGGAATATTGACGGGTTTATCACCTAATAAACTGTCGTTCAGCGTTAAATGTTTTTCGTCAGTCGCTTCACCAATCACCGCAAACAAGCAGTGTTCGCGCTCACAAAATTGAGTAAATAACGGTAATGACGTGGGTTTAATGGCGACCACATAACGCTCTTGCGCTTCGTTACACCAGATTTGCATTGGTGACATTCCGATGTCGTCATTATTGACTTTGCGTAATTCAAAACGTCCGCCTTTATCACAATCATGAATAATTTCAGGCACGGCGTTGGATAAACCACCTGCGCCAATGTCATGAATAGAAATAATCGGCGTGTCGTGACCTAGCGAGTTACAGTGATTAATCACTTCTTGGCAACGACGCTGCATTTCAGGGTTTTCGCGTTGTACGGAGGCAAAATCCAGCGATTCAGAACTCGCGCCTGAGGCTTGTGAAGAAGCCGCACCACCGCCCAAACCAATCAACATCGCAGGGCCACCCAAGATGATAATCAACGAACCTGCGGGGATTTTTTGTTTTTCTACCAACATCGGGCGAATATTGCCCATGCCGCCTGCTAACATAATCGGTTTGTGGTAGCCGCGAAATGCGTTATCAGTGCCTAATACAGGTTGTTCAAAACTACGAAAATAACCCGCTAAATTAGGGCGACCAAATTCATTATTAAACGCCGCACCGCCCAGTGGGCCTGCCAGCATAATGTCTAACGCGGAAGCAATGCGCTCAGGTTTGCCGTTATCTTGTTCCCACGGTTGTGCGAAGTCAGGGATTTTTAAATGCGACACTGAAAACCCTGTTAAACCTGCTTTAGTCGCAGATCCACGTCCTGTCGCACCTTCATCACGAATTTCACCACCTGAACCTGTCGCCGCACCAGAAAACGGTGAAATAGCGGTTGGATGATTATGGGTTTCAACTTTCATCAATAAGTGCGCGTATTCTTCTACATAGCCGTATTCGCTGGTCATGGCGTTGCGAATAAACACTTTAGCGCGTGAACCTTCAATCACTGACGAGTTATCGCTATACGCCGATAAAATGTCCGCAGGGCTTTGTTTTGCAGTGTTGCGTATCATGCCAAACAGCGTGTGCGCTTGTTCTACGCCGTCTATCGTCCAATTCGCATTAAAAATTTTATGGCGACAATGTTCAGAATTCGCTTGTGCAAACATCATCAATTCAACATCGGACGGGTTTCTACCTAAGGCTTGGAAACTCTCGACTAAATAAGTGATTTCATCGTCTGATAACGCCATGCCCAGTTCAGCATTGGCTTTAATGAGTGCGTCTTGTCCTTGCTCAATAATGGCAATAGTTTGTAACGGTGCGGGGGTATGTTCAGCAAATAAATCTAACTGGTTCGCATCGTAAATCACGGTTTGCGTCATACGATCATGCAGTAATGCGGCTAACTGATGTTTACTTTCTTCTGATAATTCATTGTTGGCGGTGAGCGTGTATTCAATACCGCGCTCTAATCGTTTAACCATAGACAAGCCACAACGTTGAGCAATTTCAGTCGCTTTACTTGACCACGGTGAAATAGTGCCTGAACGCGGCACAACTAACAGAGAGTTGCCCTGTGTTTCAGTGTCGATACTGTCGCCACCGTAAGCGAGCAACTGCTTGAGTATCGCCAATTGCTGGTCGTCTAAATCGCGTTCAGTGCCGACAAAGTGCATAAACCGCGCAGTCACAGCGGTGATAGACGGTTCTATGGTTTGTAAGGAAACTAATAAATTGTTGACACGAAAGTCAGATAAAGCAGAACTACCAGAGATTTTTAGCATGATGTGTGAAACAGTTAGTGTAGGTTAGGTTAGCGCAGCGTAACCCAACAGTGCAGTTTATTGATTATGGGTTACGCTGCCTAACCCAAGCGTTGGGTTATGTTCCCGCTAAATTCGCTTTAATACTTTTTTCTAACACTCTCAGTAATTTTAAGCCCGCTTCGTCAGAGGTTGGTTTTTGCTCTTCGTTTAAAATCACTACGTCGGTTTGTTGATTGGTTTCGACTAACTTTAGCTTGTATTCCTTTTCGTTGCCTTGAAAGCCGTGCAGTATAAAATCAATTTCATTCACATAAGACCCATCTTCTACGGGTTGTTCATCGGGATCATATTGCACCGTGAAGATTTTTTCTTCTTGATTGCGGTCGCTGACTTCAATAGATTTACGGCTTAAGCCTTTACTGACAATGCGCCACGCTCTAAGAAACGGTGTACCAATGCGTAAGTAACTCACTTTATGACTGGCTTCAAGCAGTTCCACGGTAACAGATTTTGACTCTACGAAGGGCTGTTCATCGGCTGCGGTATCAGTAGATGCCGCCTCTTCAGCAGGTTTTTTCTCTGCTTCAGTTGTGGCGGGTGTAGTCTCAGTTGTAGTCACTGGAGCGGGGCGTGTGACCGCCCCGCTTAAATTACTGCCGCTTGCTAAATCAGCAGGAATGATGAGTTTAGTAATTTCAGTGGTGAACTGATAATCTTTTTCCTTGTCAGGAAAGGCTTCTTTAATAGTGGTACACGCTGATAGCTGAACCAGTACCGCCGCACACGTTAAGCGAATTAAGTGTTTATGTTTCATTAAATAACTGCCGCTAATTGCATGGCATCACGCACCGCATCAAAACAATCATCCGTCAACCACGTCAGCGGTAAACGAATGCCTTTATCCATCAAACCCATTTCAGCAACTGCCCATTTGACAGGAATCGGATTGGATTGGATAAACAGATTTTTATGCAATGCCATTAACTTATTATCAATCGCTAACGCGGTGTCATTATCACCCGCCATCGCCGCCATAATCATGTCATGGACTAAGCGCGGTGCGACATTACCCGTCACAGTGATGGTGCCGTTACCGCCTAACAAGCAAAACTCGCGGCTAGTCGCATCATCACCTGTGTAAATTGCAAACTCATCACCTGTTAAATCACGAATTTGTTTAACACGGGATAAATCGCCCGTCGCTTCTTTAACACCGACAATATTAGTGATATGAGATAAACGTCCAACCGTCTCAGGCAACATATCACACGCGGTGCGGCCAGGAACATTGTATAAAATCTGTGGAATATCAACTGCTTCCGCAATGGCTTTATGGTGTAAATACAAACCTTCTTGCGTCGGTTTATTATAATAAGGCGTGACAATCAAACAGGCATCCGCGCCCGCTTGTTTGGCTTTACGCGTCAGATTAATGGCTTCTGTGGTGGAATTTGCCCCCGTGCCTGCAATCACAGGTATCTGACCATTCACATAATCAACCACCGCTTTAATAACGGTACAGTGTTCGCCTTCATCCAGCGTAGCCGATTCGCCTGTTGTACCCATTGCAACCAGTGCATCCGTACCTTGTGCAATATGAAAAGCAACTAACGATTTCAGCCGTTTAAAGTCAATTGCCCCGCTTTCATCCATCGGTGTTACTAACGCTACGATACTACCTTGAATCATGAAATCTCTCGACCAGAATGGCTACAATTACAAAACAACGGGCATTATAACAAGCAAATGCCTAAAAAAGGTACACGATGCGACAATCTTACAAACGATATATTGGGTACAGATGAACCGATAATACCTGTACACACAGGTACATACACTAAATTAATTGAATGAAGTGTTGTATAAATTTCCCCTCCTAATTAGGGTAGTGGATTAAATCTGTGATGATAGATTAAAATCACGGGCAGAATAAAATCACACTTACCTAAAAGACCTTATGAGCTGCTACCAAGAAATCACCTGTCCATTCTGTAAAAGCAACCAGATTGGCAAGTCAGGACGCAATGCAACG
>SHZG01000131.1 GCA_009692395.1 Methylococcales bacterium
GCTTCTTAGGTAGAAAAAGTGATGGCTTCCCAGGTGCTAAAACCTTATGGGAAGGCATGGAAAAAGTCAGGCATTACGCTTTCGGTATCGAAATCGCTAGGGCGGTTTATGCTAACTCTGATTGAGTTGTGGGTAATCGTGTGGGCTAATTATCCCGTTGGGTGAGTGGATTTTACGAGAAACCTGTCGATTAGGTCTGCAATGGCTAGATCAAGGCTTACCACCGCTGATGTTGGCGGTTAATGTGTCACCTTACCAATTTAGCCGCAGTGATATTAACGCACTGGTCACTCAAGTATTACTGGATACAGGTTTTCCCGTTGAATATTTGGAACTGGAAATCACCGAAAGTGGCTTGATGGAAAATCAACAACACGCGCTATCTATCCTAAAAAAACTGCATAATCAAGGGGTACATCTTGCCATTGACGACTTTGGCATTGGTTATGCATCACTTGCCTATCTGAAATATTTCCCCATTGCCCTTTTGAAAATTGATAAAACCTTTATTGATGACATTCCTTTTTTAGAAGG
Organism: Methylococcales bacterium; assembly: GCA_009692395.1. Lineage (GTDB taxonomy): Bacteria > Pseudomonadota > Gammaproteobacteria > Methylococcales > Methylomonadaceae > UBA4132. The sequence continues at coordinate 535 of SHZG01000131.1, forward strand.
TGACATGGTCATCACTGCCACTATTATTTCAATGGCACATCATTTAAGCTTTCAAGTATTAGCGGAAGGCGTAGAAACAGTTGAACAATTGGCATTTTTACGCGAGCAGGGCTGTGATAACTATCAAAGTTACTTATACAGTAAAGCAATACCCGCAGACGACTTTGTGAAACTGTTGGCTAATAGCCTGATTTAATGACTGGTTATGCCCTATTTCAAAGCACTTAAAAATTAAATTCAAAAATTCCGTAAGCAGCCCTTTACTTTTTAATGAGAATTGTTATCATTTGAAAAATGATTATTTTACATTGGAAATTATTATGTATATATGTGTTTGCAAAGCGGTCACTGATAGACAAATTAAACAGGCTATTGATAATGGTGCTTGTACACGGCGGCAATTGCATCAATGTACGGGTGCAGGTAGCGTGTGTGGTAAATGCACACAGCATATCAGACAAATGCTTGACGAAAATCAACAATCTCGCCTTATAATACAAGCTGCTTAATTTTATTATATTAAAAGGCGGGTTGATAATGAAAGGCGATATTAAAGTTATTGAGTTTTTAAATAAAGCGTTGGAAAATGAATTAACAGCGATTAATCAGTATTTCTTACACGCAAAAATGTATAAAAACTGGGGCTTGGAAAAGCTCCACGCCAAGGAATACCATGAATCTATCGATGAAATGAAACATGCGGATCGTTTGATAGATCGAATTTTATTTTTAGAAGGTTTGCCCAATTTACAAAATATTGGCAAAATTTTGATTGGTGAAAACACCCCAGAAATGCTGGCTTGTGACCTGAAACTAGAATATTTGGCTGTGCCTGATTTAAAAGATGCCATCCTTTATTGTGAAAGCGTTAGAGATTATATCTCGCGTGAATTATTTGAAGGCATACTGGAAAGTGAAGAAGAGCATATAGATTGGTTAGAAACCCAACTAGAGCTAATCGAAAAAATAGGGTTGCAAAACTATTTACAGTCACAGATGTAACAGATTATTTAAAGCGTCTCTGTTTGCTATAAGCGTAGTTTAACAATGTGTGAATAGTTAGCCCTCAAAAAAATGTTGGTGCGTTGCCTAGCTCTCTGAAAATACGAGTCTAGCAAGCAAATACTACCTCTCCAAATCAACCACAAATTAATTTGTGGTTGAAAAGACAAGCACAAATTTTCGCATTGCCGCTCCTAGAGCGAACATTTCCCCTTTCTAGGTTAGGATGCTCAGTCACCTTTTTCAAATAACTCCCAGCTAGTCTCCGTGTCAGCCCTTAGCATCATAAATACCAATATCCATCGAGTTTTATTATTTAGCGTTTGACGCATTTACTGTTTCCAGATATGATTGAAAAGTTATGTTGAATAGATTACCCGAAATTATAGAACCCTTACACTTGGCTGATAAACGCGGCGAATTAAAGGGGCAAATATCCGTCAAGAGCTTAAGTCGAATAGCTGAACTGTTGTTTGATGATTCAGGCGTAGTGACTGTCGAGCTTTTTTTTAGTCGGGAAGGGCATTTGCCTAGGATTGAAGGACGGATTCAAACGGTTCTACAATTGAAGTGTCAGAGTTGTTTGCAAGCGATAGAATGGTCTGTCGATAGCGTTGTTAAGTTAGGTATCGTCAAGACAGTCGATCAAGCTAACCGCTTAACCGAAGACTATGAACCGTTGCTGGTCGAGACAGAGACGATGCAACTTAGTGATCTTATCGAAGACGAATTATTACTCAGTTTGCCTGATTATCCCAAACATCAACATGATTGTTTTGTCGCAAATCCTGACAATAGCAACACGAATACACCCACGCCTGACGCTCAGCCAGCGCGTGAAAACCCTTTTTCCATCTTAGCCAACCTAAAAGATACTGGAGATTTATAATGGCCGTACAGAAAAGTAAAGTGACCCGTTCAAGACGTGGTCAACGTCGTTCACACGATTCTTTAACCGCAAAAGCATTGTCACAAGACCCAATTACTGGTGAAATGCACTTACGTCACCACATGACACCCGATGGTTATTTCAAAGGTCGTCACATCGTAGGTGTTACCGCAGTCGAAGAAGATTAAGCGTCTTTTTTACACTGAACACAATGCTATGCCGAATCAGTTCTGATTCGGCTTTTTTATAATAACGGTGGAGTCATTCGTCAACGTGAGTTTAACTATTTCGATTGATGCAATGGGCGGAGATCATGGCCCTAAAGTGACTATTCCTGCATCATTGGATTGTTTACAAAACAATCCAGACCTGAAACTAATTTTAGTCGGTGATGAAGCGGTTCTTAATCCGTTGTTAGTGCAAGAATTAGTCAATTATTCAGGCAGGCTGTCTATTCAACACGCCTCGCAGTGCGTGGAAATGCAAGAATCGCCCACTAAGGCTCTGAAAAATAAAAAAGATTCTTCCATGCGCGTCGCTATTAACTTAGTGCGTGATGGGCTTGCTGACGCGTGCGTGAGTGCGGGTAATACAGGCGCATTAATGGCGACCGCTCGCTTTGTGTTAAAGATGATTGTCGGTATTGATCGCCCTGCAATTATTTCTACACTGCCCTCTATTCATGGGCATATTCATATACTGGATTTAGGCGCGAATGTCGATTGTACCGCTGAACATTTGTTTCAGTTTGCGGTGATGGGTAATGAGTTAGTGAGAGCAGTCGAAGGGATTGATAGCCCGCGAGTGGGGTTATTAAATATCGGCGAAGAAGATATGAAAGGGAATGAGCAGGTTAAAGCAGCGGCGAAATTACTGGAAAACTCAGCCTTAAATTATATCGGTTATGTGGAAGGTGATTCGTTAAACGCGGGTTCGGTGAAAGTGGATTTAATTGTCTGTGATGGCTTTGTCGGTAATGTCGCACTTAAATCGATTGAAGGCGCGGCAAAAATGATTAGCTTTTCCTTGAAAGCAGCCTTTACTAAAAATTGGCTCACTAAACTGGCAGGATTGCTGGTGTCGCCTGTCTTAAAATCCTTTAAACAACGCATTGATCCACGGCTTTACAATGGTGCGAGTTTCCTTGGCTTACGCGGTCTGGTGATTAAAAGTCATGGTGGCGCGGATGTGTTGGCGTTTAAAACCGCGATTCAATTGGCTGAGGTTGAAGTCAAAAAAGATGTGATTCGCAAAATCAGCGAACAAGTTGAACAAACCTTAGCCCTGAGAAATAACGCATGACTTATTATTCAAAAGTAATTGGCACGGGTGGTTATCTGCCCGAAAAAATTCTCACTAATGAAGAATTATCCTTAACGGTTGATACGTCGGATCGTTGGATTTATGAGCGTACAGGTATTAAAAGTCGGCACATTGCGGGTGCGGATGAAACAGCCTCTAGCATGGCAGAAATTGCCGCTAGGCAAGCCATTGAAATGGCGCAGATTGATCCTGAAACCATTGATTTAATTATTGTTGCGACGGGTACGCCAGACCGTGTTTATCCCAGCACTGGCTGTTTATTACAAAAACGCTTAGGCGTTAAACATGCAGTGGCATTTGATGTGCAGGCGGCGTGTTCTGGTTCTATTTTTGGCTTAAGTATTGCCGATCAATACATTAAATCAGGTACGGCTAAAACAGTGCTGGTGGTCGGTGCTGAAGTCTGTTCACGCATAGTCGATTGGACAGATAGAGCCACTTGTATTTTATTTGGTGATGGTGCGGGTGCGGTATTGTTAACTGCTTCAGAAGAGCAGGGAATTTTATCGACCCATATTCATTCTGATGGTGAATATGAAGAATTACTGAATTGTCCAATATCTACTGAAAAACAAGCGGGCTATATCAGTATGCGCGGCAATGAAGTCTTTAAAGTGGCGGTGAATACGCTGGGCAGAATTGTTGATGAAACCTTAGAGGCCAATGATTTAGGTCAAGAACATATTGATTGGTTAGTGCCGCATCAAGCCAATAGGCGTATTATTGCGGCAACGGCAAAAAAATTAAAACTGTCGATGGATCAGGTTATTATGACTTTGGAAACTCAAGGCAATACCTCCTCAGCGTCTGTATTGCTGGCGTTTAACGAAGGCGTACGGGATGGTCGTATTCAACACGGGCAAGTGGTATTACTGGAAGCATTTGGCGCGGGATTCACTTGGGGTTCTGCATTAATTAAATATTAGGGCAAACTCCACTCTGCCTATCAAGATGGTATAACGATGAACAAGCAATCTTACAATTTAGCGTTTGTTTTTCCAGGACAGGGTTCACAGTCCGTGGGGATGTTAAACGAGTTAGCGGCGAGTTATCCTGAAGTCCAACAGATTTTTGAACGGGCATCGGACGCGCTTAGTAAAGATTTATGGTCGCTGGTTAGCAATGGCTCAGAAGAAGAGCTTCATCAAACCGAAAACACGCAACCCATCATGTTAGCAGCAGGTTTTGCCGTTTGGAATGTGTGGTGTCAACACAGTACAGTGCGTCCAGCCTGGGTAGCAGGTCATAGCTTAGGCGAATATACCGCCTTAGTGTGTGCCAGTGCGATTCAATTTGAAGATGCAATTAAATTAGTTGCCATTCGAGGGCAATTAATGCAGGAAGCTGTGCCTGCGGGTACAGGTGCAATGGCAGCTATTTTAGGGCTAGAAAATCATGAAGTCGTTAAAGCGTGTAATGAAGCGATAGATAATGACATTGTATCAGCGGTCAATTTTAATTCAACAGGTCAAGTTGTCATTGCGGGTAATGTGGCAGCCGTTGAAAGAGCGATGGCAATTGCAAAAACCATGGGAGCTAAACGCGCACTATTATTACCTGTCAGCGTGCCGTCACACTGTGCTTTAATGCGCCCTGCCGCTGAAAAGCTAGATGAGTATTTGCAAAATACTGCCATTAGTTCATCCAAAATGACCCTCATTCATAACGTCGATGTCACCTCGCACAGTGCGCCAGAAGTGATTCGTCATGCGTTAAAAGAACAACTATACCGCCCTGTAAATTGGGCAGACAGCGTTAAATTTATGAACGATCAAGGCGTAACGCGCTTTGTTGAGTGCGGGCCGGGGAAAGTCTTAATTGGGCTTAACAAACGCATTGCTAAAGAAGCAGCACATTACAGTATTTATAACCCAGCAACCTTAGATGAGGCATTGGAGAAAATTCATGACTAAAAAAATCGCTTTAGTAACAGGTGCAAGTCGTGGCATTGGTAGAGCTATTGCCGAACGCTTAGCCGAAGATGGTTTTTTTGTTGTCGGTACAGCAACCTCTGAGAGTGGCGCGGATGCCATTACTGCTTTCTTAGGTGAAAACGGTAAAGGTATGAAGCTAAATGTTGCAGATAGCGAATCCATCGCTGAATTTATTAAAGCCGTCAATGATGAAATCGGTGCGCCCGCCGTATTAGTCAATAATGCAGGTATTACCCGCGATAATTTACTCATGCGCATGAAAGATGACGAATGGGATGACATCATCAGCACCAATTTAACCTCAGTGTTCCGCATGAGTAAAGCGGTATTGCGTGGCATGACGAAAGCCAAAATAGGGCGTATCATCAACATTTCGTCAGTCGTTGGTAGTACAGGTAATGCAGGTCAAGCCAATTATGCAGCCGCAAAAGCGGGTATGATTGGTTTCGCCAAATCAATGGCAAAAGAAGTCGGTTCACGCAACATCACTGTTAATACCGTCGCACCAGGTTTTATTGATACCGATATGACTCGCGAACTCAGTGACGACATTAAAAATACATTATTAGCGGGTATTCCGCTGTCTCGTTTAGGTGACGCTAAAGAAATTGCCCACGCTGTTTCCTTCTTAGCCTCTGAAGGCGCGGCTTATATTACGGGCGAAACCATTCATGTCAACGGTGGCATGTTTATGCCTTAATATTGTGACATAGTATTTTAGCTTTCAGATAGTTTGAAAAACAAATTCAATACCAGAATATAAATCAGAATAACCAGAAATAGATTTCTTGATTTTAGCTTTAATAATCGCCCAGTATTGTTCGATAGGATTTAAGTCACACGATTACCCACAACTCAATCAGAGTTAGCATAAACCGCCCTAGCGATTTCGATACCGAAAGCGTAATGCCTGAC
>SHZG01000132.1 GCA_009692395.1 Methylococcales bacterium
CAAGCAACTTAAAACCTTGCTTGCCCCCTTTAATATTACCTGCTTCTACACAGATGATTGGGGTGCTTATCAGCGTCACCTTGAGGCTGATAAGCATGAGATTGGTAAGCGCAATACGCAGAAAATAGAACGTAAAAACCTGAACTTTCAGACATGGATCAAACGACTCAATCGCAAGACCATTTGCTTCTCAAAACTAGAGTTGATGCACGACACCGTCATCGGTTTGCTGATCAACAATGTCGAATTCGGGCGCGATATTTATTCATAATTACAGGTTTAACCCACTACCAACAAATCATTGCCGCCTATCAGCAACTAGAAAAGCAATACGGCGAAGAATTAAGTGTTGCTGTGCGTAGTTCTGCCACAGCCGAAGACTTGCCCACCGCCAGTTTTGCGGGACAACCAGATACTTATTTACATATACGCGGTGAGGTCGCATTACTGGAAGCCTGTAAACGCTGTTTTGCCAGTTTATTTACCGACCGTGCCATTCATTACCGCGTTGATAAAGATTTTGACCATTTCAAACTGGCGTTATCCATCGGTATTATGAAAATGGTACGCTCGGATTTGGAGTCCAGCGGCGTGATGTTTTCACTGGACACGGAATCAGGATTTTCTGACGTGATGTTTATCATAGGTGCATTCGGCTTGGGTGAAAATGTGGTGCAAGGTGCGGTTGATCCCGATGAATTTTATGTTCACAACCCCACCTTTGAGCAAGGACACCGTGCGGTATTACGGCGCACGTTAGGTGCGAAAAAAATAAAAATGGTCTATAGTGACGGACGCACTCGCGAATCGACGCGCAACATTGTCACCTCTGAAGAAGAGCATAATCGTTTTTGTTTGACTGATGCCGATGTGCTGACCTTAGCTGATTACGCGATTAAAATTGAAAACCACTACAGCAACAAAGCAGGGCAAGCCAAGCCGATGGGTATGGAATGGGCAAAAGATGGGCTGGATGGTGTGTTGTACATTGTGCAGGCTCGCCCTGAAACCGTAGTATCTCAATTAAGCGGCATGGTATTAGAGCAATACACGCTGAAACAAAAAGCCGCCCCGATTATTACGGGGCATTCAGTGGGCAGTAAAATCGCCGTTGGCAATGCTCGCGTTATTCTTAAAGCTGAACAATTAGGCGAGTTTAAAGTGGGCGAAGTGTTAGTTGCTGATATGACTACGCCTGATTGGGAACCCATCATGAAAATTGCCTCGGCGATTGTCACTAATCGCGGTGGTCGCACTTGTCACGCCGCGATTATTTCCCGCGAATTAGGCGTTCCAGCGGTGGTCGGTTGTGATAATGCGACTACTGTTATTCAGAATAATAGCCCTGTTACCGTGTCCTGTGCAGAAGGTGATGTCGGCAAAGTGTATGCGGGGCAGTTGGATTTTGAAGTTAGTCACATTGATTTATCAGGGCTAAAACGCCTAAAAACCCACGTCATGCTCAATATCGGTAATCCAGAAGTTGCCTTTAAAACCAGCTTTCTACCCAATGACGGCGTGGGTTTGGCGCGGATGGAATTTATTATTACTGAATACATCAAAGCCCATCCAATGGCATTGATTCATCCTGAGTGTGTTAAAGACAATCAAGAGCGTGAGCAACTCAAGCAATTAACCCGCTCTTATATCAGTGCCGAAGAATTCTTTATTTCCAAACTAGCAGAAGGTGTCGGCACGATAGGCGCGGCGTTTTATCCAAAACCTGTAGTCGTGCGAATGTCGGATTTTAAAACCAATGAATACGCCACCTTGTTAGGTGGGCGTGATTTTGAATTTAACGAAGAAAATCCAATGATAGGTTTTCGTGGCGCGTCGCGTTATACCCATCCCGCTTATCGTGAAGGCTTTGCGTTAGAGTGCGCGGCAATGAAACGGGTGCGTGATGACATGGGTTTGACCAATGTTATTTTAATGATTCCCTTTTGTCGGCGTGTACAAGAAGCTAAAAAAGTCTTGGCGTATATGGCTGAATTAGGTTTAAAACGCGGCGATAACGGCTTACAGATTTATGTGATGTGTGAAATTCCTAATAACGTGATTTCGATTGATGCGTTTTCAGAACACTTTGATGGCTTTTCTATCGGCTCAAATGATTTAACGCAATTAACGCTAGGCGTGGCTAGAGATTCAGCGATACTAGCAGAAGATTTTGATGAACGTGATGACGGCGTAAAAGAAATGATACGCATGGCATTAACAGGCGCGAAACGTAACGGCAGACATTGCGGCTTATGCGGTCAAGCTCCCTCTGATTACCCTGAAATGGCAGAATTTTTGGTAGAAATTGGTATTGATTCCATGAGTGTCACGCCTGACACGGTGTTAAAAACCACGCAACTGGTATTAGAAACTGAGCAACGTTTAAGGAAATAGCCATGCGTATTTTTTGTTTGCTGGTCTTATTATTAATTACCGTTCTTGAAATAGGGCCGATTCCTATTACAGGGTTAATACTCATTTGGGTGGTCTTATTTCGCCCCGCGTGGTTTTATGAGTTGGTGCTTAAAATTTATAACAAACAACATTAATATAATAACGACTGCCAGTCCTTTAAGGACTGGCAGTCATGTCTCATTCTGGAGTGATTAACATGAAAACATCCGCCTATTGGCTTGCTTTATTGACAACTTGCACGACTTTATCAGTATCAGCCGCTGACTTAACGCGTGCCGAAGTGGAACAACGGCTGGCTACTGCCGATAAAACTCACGTTGCTGATTTAAAACGCCAAGACTTAACCGAGTTGGATTTATCAGGCTTGGATTTTAGACAGGCGAATTTATGGGGTTCGGATATGCGCCGCGCCAATTTCAGCAACAGCAATTTATCAGGCTTGGTGTTAGATTTAGCGGTGATGTCAAAAATGAATTTGTCGGGTGCGGATTTATCCAATACCAGTGTGTTTGGTGTTCATGTCGGTGGGGCGAATTTAAGTCATGCCAATTTAACAGGCAGTCGTTTTATTGCGACGCTAGACCGCGCTGATTTAAGTCATGCCAATTTATCCAATGCCCATTGGGGTGTGGATATGAAAAATCAGTCGATGGGTTTAATGCGAGCCAGTATGAATTATGTCAATTTAACAGGTGCGAATTTGACCAATGCTAATCTTGACCGCGCTTTATTACGGTTTGCCAATCTGTCAGGCAGTGTATTAAAAAATGCGAATTTGTTTGGTGTCGATTTATCGGGTGCGGATTTTAGCAATGCCGATTTAACGAATGCGGATTTAACAGGCACAACGCTAGAAGGCACTAATTTTGCAGGGGCGAATGTAACAGGAACACATTTCGCGGGGATTAAAGATAAAACTAAGTTAAAAGGTTTATCTGAGAGTAAAAATGTGGAAGCGGCAGTTTTTGATTGATAAGAGTAGAGACGTTGCATTGCAACGTCTCTACAGTTTTATGTCGTATTAAAACTCTAATTCCAAGCCTTTTTCACAGAAATAAAATTTGACTGGTTCGCCTTCTTCACCATCGGAAAACACAGCTTTAACAAATTGTGTGCAGCTTTCATTATCAGTGCTGGCAGCCCAAACTAAAGTGACTGATTGACCCGCAGCGAGACCACTACCAATATCAAAACCACCCCATTTTTTACCATCTTCAGAAACCAACATTTGTTTGATGGCTACTTTAGTTGTGTTATGAGCAACAAACGAATAGCCACCCTCTTCCGCGTACGCACTCATTGCGGATACAACTAACAATCCTGCGACCATCAATAAACCAGCCGCTTTTTGAATTGTCATATTTTGATCTCTTTTTAAGCCATCAGTTAAATTTATAATCAAATGTCTAGTTGCAAAATGCTGCGCTATATTGCCCAGACGAGAGGATTATACACGATGATTTATTTAACGCGCTTCCAGCGTCCAGCAATAAAATCTAAAGCCTCTTGAATATTTAAATCTCGCGTCCCACCGCCTGTTCTAACAAAAAATTTTGGCGTATTACTTTGCTCTAAAAATACAGGTCTGGTTGATGGTGACACGATAAGCCGACACACTTCTTTATCGTCGATAACATGAAACAGTATATGGACAAAGTGACACAAATCCGCGCCCAAATTGGCTGAAATAGCGGTCATCAATGATTGTTCAAAGCCATCTTGATTGGGTTTTTTTAGGGTTGAATAATCTTTTTCCAAGCCGATAATATCGTCATTGTCAGCAATACCAATCAGCAATGTGCCACCGATATGACTGTTTAAAAAGCCCGCCAGTGTTTTTAAAATCACCCCTTCCAGGCTTCGATTAATGCGTGATTCTGCCATATCCCACCGCAACGAGGATTTAAACTCTAAATACGGGCCTTCACCTTGCCTGATAATCGAGGGCAAATCTTTTTCTAGTTCCGTTTTTAAGTATTCGATATGTATGATGCGACTGCGTATCAGCTTGTATAACACCAGCGACAATAACCCAATCATCGAACCAATTTGTGCATAAAAGGTAATTAAGGCAAGGTTGCTATCGGAAATATTGCCCATCAATATGGCTTGCACTTGCGTAAAGACATAGCCGATTGATGACAGTGGATCGGCGGCTTGTTCACGCGCATTAATATAATCGTAACTCGGCGCGAGTACAAAGATGCCAATCACTGCACCTGTGAGCGCGACGGTAATATACAGCTTTAGTTGTTGATGCCAGATTGACATCATCAGTAAAAAAAATCGTTTCATAGTATTGTTGATATTTCTCAATGTTGTTTTAAAAAGACAATAAAACAGGGGTTACTGGCTATGTTAGTGTATTAATTTAAAAAGCCACACAATAATAGCGAAAAAATATTGTTGAGTGCTGAAGTGGGTTGAATAAATCGTGGACTAGGTATAACCTGACACCTTGTGAGTGATGTTAATTAAGCAAGCCCATAAAGCATAAGGCTTGCAAAGTCGTTATTTTAAATTTTCACTGTGTTTTTAACTACAAAAATCAATAAGCTCTTATAATTTCTATAGCTAATTTATAGCACGCTTAATTACTCCCCCCATAATCAAAAGAGAAAAATTAACACTCGCTTTTCCCCGTATTTCAAGCCCTTAGTTCTTGCGGCTACATTAACAATGGCTGCCAGCGTTCACGGCGCAGAAACCACCGAAGGCGGACTGGTTAAAAGTCCTTGGGCGTTTGATCTTACTGTCTACGGATGGCTACCCAGCGTGGATGGTGATTTCTCTGCTGGTCGCTTCGACAAGGCGAAGGATATTAGCTTCATACTATCATGGAAAAACAGCGTAATTTCCCGATGGCTTTTAATGGGCATTTTGATGCGTATTACGAGCGGCTGGGATTCTATTTAGATGGTACGTACTTTGGACTGGATTTTGAACCCGCTTTAGACAAGGGTGAAAGTAAAGGCGTGTCATTGCGCATGGGTATTATGGATTATGGCGTATCTTACCGTGTATTTGGTGCATCTGCCGCAGAACGTGTGAGCAGCTGGAACGATAAAGCAAGTTCACCTATTTTTGACATCTACACAGATGGGCGTACTATTTGGCTGGGTAATAAAGCAGAATGTGGTCGTATTAGTGCATCGATGGACGCATCCGTTACCGCACCAGTTATCGGTGGTCGAGTCACTGTGGATATTACGCCAAAATGGTATGTGTCAGCGGATGGTTTTGGTGTCGATAATGTCAGTTTAACCACGTCTGCACTCGGTAAAGTGGGCTACCGCACCAGTTTTTTTGGTGTACCTGCGTCAGTGGAAGCAGGTTATAAAGCGTTAAGCGTCAAAGTCAATAAACCTATTTTGACTACCGATATTATGATGCACGGCCCTTATATTGGGTTGACTGGGTATTGGTAAACAATGGCAGTACACTAAAAAACGTACCAACGCTATTGGGCGTTGGTTTTAATACACAAAAACTATCAAGAAATCATCACAATGCATACATCAATCATTACTTCACGCCTATTAAAAGGCGTTAGCATTGCCCTAGTCGGTGGTCTTTTAACCGCGTGTGCGGCGATGAAAGCGGACGAAGCAAAGTCTAAAGAACAGTTATTAGCCGCTGCTGGTTTTAAAATGCAGTTGGCAAACACACCAGCAAAAATGGCGCATTTAAAAACCTTGCAACAACAAAAAATAGTGACTCATGTCAAAGACGGCATTAATTATTATGTTTATGCGGATGCTACGGACTTGCCAATGTGTCTACATCGGTAAAGACGCTAATTATCAAAGTTTCCAGCAATTACAAGTTCAGAAAAATATCGCTCACGAGCAACAAATGACCGCAGAAATGAATCAAGATAATGCGCTGAATTGGGGTATGTGGGGGCCTGGTTATAGTCACACGATTACCCACAACTTCCCACAATGCGGTACAGTAAGATAATTTGAACTAACAAACCGATGATAGCAATGAACTGGATACCACAGGAACTGGGGGTCTGTGCTTGGGCGACACGAGACGTGTTGCGAGGTTGTACAAGGTAATAGACAGTTTAGCGGCACAGCCGACGGCGAGTATTCCGTTAGCGGCAGCGGGCTGGGCAGACACCAAGGCGTGCTACCGATTATTGGC
>SHZG01000133.1 GCA_009692395.1 Methylococcales bacterium
GGAATTCTTGCCGCCTTATTCACCTGACTTAAATCCTATTGAACACAAATGGGCGCAAGCTAAAGCACTTAGAAGAAAGAAAAACTGCTCCACTGATACACTGTTCTCTCAGCTCTTTTAAATCATTTTATTTTGCTTTGGCTATAGCAAAAAGTCTAATACCACCGCTTAAATTTTCTCTATTTACAAGGGGTAAATGTCATGACCAAAAAAGAATCCACTAAAAAAGATGAACACCACAGTGACGATGATAAAGTCGCACGGATTACTGTGGATAATCGTTCAAGAGCCGACCGCAAAGCAGAAGGCAAAGCGTTACGGCTTGCCGTGCCGTTAGCCAGTCACGCTGTCTGGAAAGCTCCAGAGAATCGCCGCGATAGCATTGATTTACTGATGGAATCCAGTGCGGGGCGCGTCCCTGAGATATTGCCTATTCGTTACGGGCGCATGATGCAATCGCCGTTCACTTTTTACCGAGGGTCTGCTGCCCTTATGGCGTATGATCTCAGTAGGCTACCGACCACGGGAATTAATGTCCAAGCCTGTGGCGATGCCCATTTAGGTAATTTTCGCGGTATCGGCACTCCTGAACGGCGCATAATTTTCGTGATTAACGACCTCGATGAAACCTTGCCCGCGCCTTGGGAATGAGATCTTAAACGGCTGTGTGCCAGTCTTGTGGTCGCGGGACGTATTAACGGTCACACGCAAAAAGAACAGCGTGATTCCGTGTTAGCCTGTGCTGCCAGCTATCGAAAACGGATGCGCGAATTTTCCAAAATGGACGCGCTGGATCTGTGGTATTTTCATATTAATGCGGAGGAAGTCATCGAACACTTCGCGGATGGCGCGTTGAAAAACGCGTAGAAAAAGCGCATAACAATACAGACCTCGATGATGATTTCCCCCAAATGGTTACTTTTGAAAACGGGGTGTATCGTATTCGTGACAATCCACCGTTGATTTATCATATGCAGTCCGATGACGGAAAAATCGTGGATGAGCATTCGAGCGCCGCATTTGAACGCTATCGGGACACCCTGTCAGATGATCTCCGCGTCATATTAGATCGCTATGAACCCAAAGATGTTGCCCGAAAAGTGGTCGGCGTGGGTAGTGGTGGGTACTCGTTGTGGCATCATACTTTTGATGAGTGGCGCAGAAGACGTGTTATTTTTGCAGTTCAAGGAAGCCCATGCTTCGGTATTAGAAGCTTACGTAGGAAAAAGTGCTTATGCAAACCACGGACAACGCGTGGTAATGGGGCAACGTTTAATCCAACCTGTCAGTGATATTTTTCTAGGTTGGGGAGTTGGGAGCATAGATTCAAGCGATTACTATATGCGCCAATTGCGTGATATGAAACTCAAACCGCAAGTGGAAATATTTGAACCAGACACCATGAAAATATTCGGTGAACTAGCAGGTTGGTCATTAGCCGCCTCTCATGCCCGTTCAGGTGATTCCGCAAAAATTGCAGGTTATCTAGGTAAAAAAGACGAGTTTGATGTAGCGATAGCGGATTTTTCTGAAAGTTACGCAGACCAGAATGAAAAAGATCATCAAGCCTTAGTGCAAGCGGTGCGTGATGGTCGTATAGAAGCGCGGATTGAGAGTTAATAATCTAGGACTTTCGCTACTCTGGAGTACAAACCTTGGTTTGTGCTGTACAAAGCAAGCTTTGTACTCCGTAAAAGCATGAACAAGCGAAAGTCCTATAATCTCAAGTGCAAGGTGGGCAGGATTTTTGCCCACCTTCGTCGTTTTTAGATGACTGAATTTAACTTATTGGTACATCCGTTTTTATTAAATGACTACACTCTAAGCCATCAACGCGTTGAAAGCCTCTGGGTAACGCGAGTCCACGTTTAGCGCGGTTGCTGACATAATGGGCTATATCTGCCGATTTTAGGGTAACAAAGCGTTTACCCGAAATGATTTTTAGGGGGCAGTTTTCTGTCATAGCAACCATAGCAATAATCGCATCCGTTCCTGCCGCTAAATCAGCAGATGGAATTTGAATTAGTTTATTACCCTTGCCTTTGGTTAAGGCGGGTAATTCGGCGACTGGAAAAATCAATAAACGACCTTGTAAGGTAACAACGGCTAATGAATCAGATTCATTACTTAACAGCGCGGGTTTTAATACGGTCGCGCTATCGGGTAGAGTAATGAGCAGCTTTCCCGCTTTATTTTTGCTTAATAGTTCTTTTAACTGAACTCTAAAGCCATAGCCATAACTACTAGCCAATACTAGCCAATCATCTGGATTGCTCGCCAATAAATGCTGAAATGACGCACCCGCAGGTGGATTGAATCGCCCAGTTAGTGGTTCGCCCTGCGTTCTTGCCGACGGTAAATCGTGGGTTGAGGTGCTGTAAGCGCGTCCAGTAGAATCCAGTAAATAAATTTGTTGGGTTGAACGACTTTTGACAGCCGACAGAAAGCTATCACCTGAACGATAATTTAAACTTTCCACATCAAACTCATGCCCTTTCGCCGCGCGTATCCAGCCTTTTGCCGATAAAATCACTGTGAGCGGTTCATTATTAATAAGTTCAGTGGTTTTTAAGGCTTGCGCCGCTAGTCTGGCAACGATAGGCGAACGACGTTCATTACCGTATTGTTCCGCGTCGTGCAGAATTTCTTTTTTAATTAAGCGATTCAGTAAATGCGGCGATGCTAAGGTTTTTTCCAGTGTCGCGCGTTCTTTTTCCAGCGTCACTTGTTCGCCGCGAATTTTAACTTCTTCCAGCTTGGCTAAGTGGCGCAATTTTATGTCTAATATCGCTTCGGCTTGCGTATCGCTCAAACCAAACCGCGCTATAAATACCGCTTTGGGATAGTCTTCGTTGCGAATAATCGCAATGACTTCGTCGATATTTAGATACGCAATTAATAAACCATCAAGAATATGCAGCCGCGCCAGCAATTTATCCAAGCGATATTGCAAGCGGCGACGCACGGTTTCACTGCGAAACGCCAGCCATTCCACCAGAATGTCTCGTAGCCCTTTAACACGGGGTTTGCCATCCATGCCTATCATATTCATATTGACACGATAGCTTTTTTCTAAATCGGTAGTCACAAATAAATGCGACATCAGAGCTTCGACATCAAAGCGTTTTGCTTTGGGAATCAGCAATAACCGCGTGGGATTTTCGTGGTCAGATTCATCGCGTAAATCGTCCAACATCGGCAATTTCTTTGCCAACATCAATGCGCCGATTTGTTCCATTACTTTAGAACCAGACACCTGATGGGACAGGGCAGTAATCACAATATTACCGTCTTCCAGCTCATAAATTGCCCGCATTTTTATCGAACCACCGCCTGTAATATACATTTTTTGAATATCGTCGCTAGAAGTGATAATTTCCGCTTCCGTTGGATAATCAGGGCCTTTAATGTATTCAAACAGCGTTTCTAGTGAGCTGTCAGGGTCATCTAATAACTGAATACAGGCATTCGCCACTTCACGCAAATTATGCGGTGGAATATCAGTCGCCATACCGACGGCAATCCCCATCGTGCCATTCAGCAAAATATTGGGCAAACGGGCAGGCAATAACACAGGCTCTTGTAGCGTGGCATCAAAATTATCTGCCCATTCCACCGTACCCTGCGCTAACTCACTGAGTAGCGTATTCGCATAACCTGTTAAGCGTGATTCGGTATAACGCATCGCGGCAAACGATTTGGGATCATCGGGCGACCCCCAATTGCCTTGCCCATCCACCAACGGATAACGATATGAAAACGGCTGCGCCATTAATACCATCGCCTCATAACACGCAGAATCACCGTGTGGATGGTATTTACCCAACACATCACCCACCGTCCGCGCGGATTTTTTATACTTCGCCGCCGCTGATAAGCCCAATTCAGACATCGCATACACAATACGCCGCTGCACAGGTTTTAAACCATCGGCAATATGCGGCAACGCACGATCGAGAATAACGTACATGGAATAATCCAAATAGGCTTTTTCCGCAAAATCCTTTAACGGGATTTGTTCAAAATTTTCTTGTAGTCCCACTTTTTTACCTTTTTTATTTAACGGCTTGTTGTCGCTGTTTGGCTAGTGTGTTGCAACGCGCTGAGAGGGTCGGCGTTTCATTTTCCATAAAAAGAAACTTATAGCGCGTTTATTGATAATTATCATAGGATAATACACTATCACATCCTAGCTAGGATTATTATTGAAACGTAACAGCACGGTTACAAAAAAGATATAATGCAAAATTTTAACACTCAAGAGGATAAAAATATGAATGCAAATTGGATAGCTCCTTCCATCCTGTCAGCTAACTTTGCTAAATTGGGCGAAGAAGTCGATAACGTTTTAGCCGCTGGCGCGGATGTTGTGCATTTTGATGTCATGGACAATCATTTTGTACCGAATCTAACCATCGGGCCATTAGTGTGTGAAGCCTTAAGAAAACACGGTGTCACTGCACCGATTGATGTGCATTTAATGGTTGCTCCAGTGGATCGTTTGATTCCTGATTTTGCTAAAGCTGGCGCGAGTATTATCACGTTCCATCCTGAAGCATCAATTCATATCGACCGCACCTTGCAGTTGATTAAAGACAACGGTTGCCAAGCGGGTTTAGTGTTTAATCCAGCAACACCGTTAAGCCATTTAGATTATGTGATGGACAAAGTTGACATTATTTTATTGATGTCAGTGAACCCAGGTTTTGGCGGTCAATCATTTATCCCGTCAGCATTAGACAAACTGCGTCAAGTTAGAAAAATGATTGATGCAAGTGGTCGTAACATTCGTTTAGAAATCGACGGTGGCGTTAAAACTGACAACATCCGCGCGATTAAAGCGGCTGGTGCAGATACGTTTGTTGCAGGTTCAGCGATTTTTAGCCAACCTGATTATAAGAAAGTCATTGATGAAATGCGTGCGGAATTAGCGTTAGCTTAATTCGCTCGTAAGGCGTGCAAACCTAGGTTTGTACTCCATCAATTCAGTAAGCCGCAGGTGAGTAAAACTCATCATTTGCGGCTTCCTTTTTTGTGTGGCGATAGTTTTCACGTTGCTCTATTCTTTACTCATACCGCGCATAATAATGAAAACGGTTTTAAACCTTCTTTTTTGTCTGTTGTTATTCCATTCAAGTTTCATCTTTTCCGCGCCTCAAGAAAATTCTTCACCCTTAGAAAAAGTGAGCCTGCAATTAAAATGGCTACACCAGTTTCAATTTGCAGGCTATTACGCGGCAAAAGAACAAGGCTATTACGCCGAAGAAGGTCTGGATGTTGATATTTTTGAACGTGCGCCTGATAGAGATATTGTTGAGCAAGTCGTCTCAGGCGAAAGGGATTTTGGAGTCGGTGATTCTGGTATTCTGTCTTATTACGCACGCGGTGAACCAATTGTAGCGCTTGCGGCTATTTTTCAACACAACCCCCTTGTTTTTATTAGCAAACAAAGTTCTGGCATTATTAGCCCTTATGAAATGGCAGGCAAACGGATTATGTTTGATGTCATGGGGGCTGGGGATTCACCTTTGCTAGCGGACGCGCGGTTAACTGAAAAAGACTTTACCGCGATTAAACAAAATTTCAGTAATGAGGATTTGATTAAGGGTAAAGTTGATGTGCTATCGGTGTATTTATCCGATCAAATTTTTTATTTCCAGCAAAAAAACGTCAAAATTAACATTATCAATCCCCAAAATTACAGTATTGATTTTTATGGCGATCTGTTAGTTACCAGTCAGCATGAGTTAAAGCAACATCCAGAGCGAGTAGAAAAATTTCGCCGCGCCACGCTAAAAGGCTGGCAATATGCACTAGATCACCCTGAAGAACTCATTCAACTGATTCATAAAAAATATCACAGCAGACTTACCCTTGCTAACTTGCGCTTTGAAGCCGAAGCCACACGCAAATTGATTCTGCCTGATCTCATTCCACTGGGACAGATAGACACAGTGCCGCTGCGTAAAGTCGCGGAAGTGTATGCACAACTCAACATTTCTAAGCCGTTATCTGAAAGTGATTTAGCTAGATTTATTACCCCATTAAGCAATCCTCATGACGCTTTACAAAGAACGAAACGGCTGCGTTTTGGTGTGCTGTCGTTTCGTCCAAAAGAAATTACCACCGCTCAATGGTTACCTCTCGTGCAAGAGCTTGAGCAAAACCTACCCGATTATCGTGTTGAATTAATACCACTCACTTTTCCTGAGCTCAACAAAGCAGCCCAAGCACAGCAATTAGATTTTATTCTCACCAATCCTGAGTCTTATATTTGACTTAAAAATAAAATGGGTATGAACGGGATAGCCACACTGATTGCCTTAGAAAAATGGCATCCACTTACCAAGTTTGCAGGGGTCATTTTTACGCGGGCAGATCGCACTGATATAGCTAAAGCAAAATAAAATGATTTAAAAGAGCTGAGAGAACAGTGTATCAGTGGAGCAGTTTTTCTTTCTTCTAAGTGCTTTAGCTTGCGCCCATTTGTGTTCAATAGGATTTAAGTCAGGTGAATAAGGCGGCAAGAATTCCAAG
>SHZG01000134.1 GCA_009692395.1 Methylococcales bacterium
CCACAAAGTGACAGAAACCAAGCAATAAAAGCGATATAGCCTGCTTCATTGTTATCGAATACCTTATGTTTGTATTTACTGGCAATCAAGCTAGCAACATCAAATTTTTTCTTGGCAATATCAACGCCGATGGTGATTTGGAATGGGGCGTGAGACATGACGCTACCTTCTAAAGCAAGATGAGAATGAAATGATGAATAATCGAAACCACCGCTATGTTCAACCTTATGAATACAGGCTTTATGCTTAAGGATGGGCACGACTTCCTCGCTATCCGCCCGATGATCCATCGGGGATTCTGAGCTTGTTAGGGTTCGGAATCAAGATATAAGATACCGTAATGACAACAAAACTTTTTCAAACCCTTGAAGTGATACTGACAATTAATTTTTTTATTTCTGTGATGCTGTTAATCGCAGGCAGTATGCTATCACTGTCAGACCGTTATTCTTTATTTGAGTTTAACCAAGAGTTATACGGGGAATTAATTGGCAATCTTAAAATTACGCTGGTTTATATCGCCATCACTGAAATCATTATCAGTAAAAAAACCCAAGTCATTATTTTTATTGGTTTTTTCTAATTTTAATGATGGGTTCAGTGTATTTTTACGCAGAAATTAATGACATTGAAATAGATGAAACTCTTTCCATATTCCTTCTGTACATAGGCGTATCCCATATTCTCTTTGGCTTTATATCTAATTTAAAAACGCGCAGTCCGCTCGGGTCGAATAGTCGTTAATTCAAATCCACTCGATTAACCCCCCTTAATTATTCGCGTAGCTTTTCGTGATGATACCACTGTTCTAATTGTTGAAGTGACACTGCATACGTTGGGCTACACTGACGTATTGTGTAACCTGTAGATACTCTACATGGCTTGGTTCATTTGCTGCACATTCCCAATAGCCTTTGCCACAAGCAGTTTGGTAGGTGTTTGGTTCTGCTAAATCAATCGCCATTGGTTCAGCATTCCAATCAAGGTCATTATCAATGATTTTCCATTCATAATTATCATGGTTCGATAGTGGCGTAGCGGCGTAGGTTGGGTTGGTGCTTTTTCAACCCAACATTTACCGCGCAATGTGTTGGGTTGCGAAAAGATGCAACCCAACCTACAAAAAAACTCATAAGCAAGTAGCCCGTATAGAGTAATGCGGGATCACTTTTCCCCGATTCCGCTATCGCTCCATCTGGGCTACTTGCTACTTGTAGTGATACTATAACTGCATGGTCATTAACGGAGAAAAATCATGATTTCACTAAAAACGTCGCTAACCGCACTGCTGTTATTTAACACAGGTCTAGCTTTAGCAAAGCCGAATGATACTCAGGCGGTATTAAAGCAACTGTCACTACCCGCTGGATTTTCCATTGCTATTTATGCTGATAATGTGCCGAATGCGCGGAGTTTGGCATTAGCGGATGATGGCGTGGTGTTTGTTGGTACGGGTAAAGAAGGCAAAGTGTATGCACTTGCCGATGACGCTAATCATGACGGCGTTGCTGATGCTAACTATGTCATTGCTAAGGATTTATTCATGCCCAATGGCGTGGCGTATAAAGATGGCGCGTTGTATGTCGCGGCGGTGAATCGTATTTTACGCTTTGATGCGATTACTCAACATTTGAATAACCCACCTGCGCCCGTCGTTGTCACTGATAAATTTCCCGATGATAAACATCATGGCTGGAAATATTTGCGCTTTGGCTCTGATAACAAACTGTACACCGCTGTGGGTGCGCCGTGTAATATTTGCGACCCTGAAAAAGACATTTATAGTTCGCTAGTGCGCTTAAATCCTGATGGTAGCGACATCGAAATTTTGGCGCGTGGTATTCGTAATACCGTCGGCTTTGATTGGCAACCTGAGACTAACGCGCTGTTTTTTAATGATAATGGGCGCGATCATTTAGGCGATGATGAACCAGCAGATGAATTAAACCACTGGACAAGCAAAGGCGAGCATTTTGGTTATCCGTATTGTCATGGCGGCGATACGCTTGATCCTGAGTTTGGTAAAGATAAAAAATGCGCCGATTACACTGCGCCTGTGTGGAAATATAAAGCCCATATCACACCCTTAGGAATGCGGTTTTATACGGGTAAATCGTTCCCAGTTGACTACAAACATCAATTATTCGTTGCACAACACGGCTCTTGGAATCGCACTGAACCGCAAGGTTATCGCGTCGCGTTGGTGAAATTTAAAGACGGTAAAGCCATTGCTGAGCAAGCGTTTATCAGTGGTTGGTTGACAGCGGAAGGCAAAGTATTAGGGCGACCTGTCGATATACTCACGCTACCCGACGGTAGTTTATTAATCAGTGATGACCAGCTAGGTGTGATTTACAAAGTGACTTACACAGGCAAACCATGAATAAAGAATTTATCATTCGCAAAAAAGAAATCGCGTATTCAGGCTTTTTTCGACTGGAAAAATATTGGCTGAAACATACCTTGTATGCAGGTGGTTGGAGCGAGGAAATTTGTCGAGAATTGTTTGTGCGCGGTAGCTGTGTCGCGGTGCTGTTATACGATCCGCGCACCGATAAAATGGTCTTAATCGAACAATTTCGTGCAGGAGCTATACTTAATCCAGACCAAGCGTGGTTAATTGAAATTGTCGCAGGTGCGATTGAAGACGGCGAAACAGCGGCGGAAGTTGCCCACCGTGAAGCACTGGAAGAAGCGGGCTGTGTGATTGAAGAACTCAAGGTAATTAGTGAATTTTATACCTCTCCTGGTGGGATGGCTGAGCGGATTACTTTATTTTATGGCAAAGTGGATAGCACCAAAATTATTGATGGCGTTCACGGCTTAGATGATGAGCAAGAGGATATTTTAGTACGCACCGTTGATTTTTCTGAGGCGTATCGGATGATACAAAGCAATGAAATAGACTCGGCTATTCCAATTATTGCTATTCAATGGCTGGCATTGAATAGACACACTCTGGTTTGTGAAACAAAACATCCTCCTCCAGACCTGCTAGGTTTTTAAAACCTAATAGGTCAAAATACGCTACGACTGCCAGTCGTATGTAAGATACTGAGTATTTTATAAAAGGCAAAACAGATGAACACAGGCACTTATTTTTCAGGCAGTTTCGCAATGGTTATGCTGTTGCTATCAGGCTGTGCGAGTGACTCAGACATTGCACCGATAAGCTACCAGCAGCAATCCGCTAAACCTGTCGTGACTTATGCCTTAAGTTTACAAGGTGCGCCTTATCACTACGGCTCAGATAATCCACAAGATGGTTTTGATTGCAGTGGTTTTGTCTATCACGTTTATCAACAGCAAGGCATTAACTTACCGCGCACCACAGAAGACATGGCGAATCAGCTCACCCCTGTAGAAAAAAACGCGCTGCATTCAGGCGATTTAGTGTTTTTTGATACCAACGGTAAAACCTTTTCTCATGTTGGGCTTTATATTAACGGCGATCATTTTATTCACGCACCCAGTGCAAGAACAGGTAAAGTGCTGGTGTCTAGTTTGAAAAATAATTACTGGCAACAGCACTTTGTCGGTGTGCGTAGACCTTAAAGTAACACCCAAAAACTGCCCATTAATTTGTTTGATGGCTTTACCAAGGAGGCGTATAGCGTTCATTATTTGGTGTGGTATAGCCGAGACAGTATAAAAACCGTTCTCGCTGAGTCCTTCGATACCTCAGGAAAGCCTTGTCGAAGTGTGAATGTGGTTCGACAAGCTCACCACGAACGGTATCATTTTATTCTGCGTTAGCTCTAACTCTCTTAATTTACACCAAGTTCAGACCTCGGCGGTTTTTAAAACCACCGAGGCCTAACCATTAAAAACTAAACCAACCTGAACCAAATGAAGTTGCAAACACTAAGCTCACGATACTCATTAATTTAATCAGAATGTTTAATGCAGGGCCGCTGGTGTCTTTGAACGGATCACCAACAGTATCACCAACAACAGCCGCTTTATGAGACTCTGAGCCTTTGCCGCCGTGTTTTCCTGTTTCTATATATTTTTTCGCGTTATCCCACGCACCGCCTGCATTTGCCATCATCACGGCTAATAAAAAGCCTGAGGACATCGTGCCGACTAACATACCTGCGAGGGCTTCTTTACCTAATACCATACCCACAACTAATGGTACGACTACCGCTAATGTACCAGGAATAATCATTTCGCGTAAGGCAGTTTCGGTACTGATACCGACACAGGCGGCATAATCAGGTTTGCCTGTGCCTTCCATTAAACCTTCAATAGTCAGGAATTGACGACGAACTTCAACGACGATTTCTTGTGCGGCTTTACCAACAGCTGTCATAGTTAAGGCTGAGAATAAATACGGCATCATTGCCCCGATTAAAATTCCGGGTAACATCGTTGGGTCTAATAAATCTAAACGGTCAATTTTTGCCGCTGTGACATACGCCGCTAACAACGCTAACGCAGTCAGAATGGCTGAACCAATCGCAAAACCTTTACCTGTTGCCGCTGTCGTGTTGCCTAAGCTATCCAACGCGTCAGTACGATGACGGACTTCACTGGGTAAATGCGCCATTTCTGCAATACCACCCGCATTATCAGCCACTGGGCCATACGCGTCAGTTGCTAATGTAACACCTAAGGTGCTGAGCATACCGACACCCGCTAAGGCAACCGCATACAACCCCGCAGTAATTGAACCATCCGCTTTATGACCTAACCAGATGCTCAACAAAATAGCGACTGCAACGATGAGTACAGGTAATACGGTACTCATCATGCCCACGGCTAAGCCTTGAATGATAGTCGTTGCCGCGCCTGTTTCAGTGGCTTTAACAATAGATTGCGTGGGTTTTTCAGTGTAAGCCGTGAAATATTCAGTCACATACGCAATGGCGTTACCTGCAATCAAACCAACTACAATCACTAGCCAATAATTAAAACTAACGCCTGAAATTAACACCGCAATCAACGTCAGACCTAAGACCACCACAGACGCGCCCCACACGGAACGGCGTAAGGCAGCCAATAACTCTTCTAAACTGGCTTTTTCATCAATTTTAGCGACTTGTTTTCTTAGGAAATGATGAATGCGTCCCTTAACAGACCCATCTTCAAACGGTTTTGCAAGAGCGACATCTTGCTCTTCGCCGATAACGACATAAATACCGAATAAGCTAGAAATAATGCCCACTGCGGCGACTAAAAACGGCAAGCCAATAAACGCCGCAGTATGATTACCGCCAATCACCGCGCCCAAGGTAGCGGCGGCAATAATTGAACCACTGTAACTTTCAAATAAATCCGCACCCATACCCGCAACATCACCGACATTATCGCCCACGTTGTCAGCAATTACCGCTGGATTACGGGGGTCATCTTCAGGAATACCTTTTTCCACTTTACCAACTAAATCTGCGCCCACATCTGCCGCTTTGGTGTAAATACCGCCGCCCACTCTCGCGAATAACGCGATGGAACTTGCACCAAAACCAAAACCAGTCACATATACCAGTTGATTGGGATCGCCGTTAAAAATTAAAAACAACACCGTCATGCCGATTAAGCTAAAGCTCACTACCGACATACCCATAATCGCGCCGCTACCGAAGGCAACACGCAAGCCTTCATGCAGACCACGACTCGCAGCCGATGCCGTCCGCACGTTCGCCCGCACAGCAACATACATACCCAAATAGCCCGCACCTGCTGACGCAACCGCACCGACCACAAAACACAGTGACGTTTGCCAATGTTGAAACACCGCGAGAATCACTGCCACAATCAACACAAAAATAGCTATCACCCGATATTCACGCCGTAAAAACTCCGACGCACCTACTTGAATCGCCAAGGCAATTTCTTGCATAGCGTGAGTGCCTGTGTCGTAACTTAAGACTTTTTTCGTGTGCCAGATAACAAATCCGACCCCGAGTAGCCCCATTAATAATGCAATAATGACTGATGCTTGAGACATCATACTTCCCTCCTCATTTAATTAGTTTGACGTGTACTGACAAGTACACGCGGTTATTATTATTTTTTTACAATCATCAACTCCTCGCACACCCCCTCTGAATCATTAGTCGTCTTAAATAATGGCTGCTTTTCTAACATTATTGGCTGGAATAGCCAAGCGTTTAATCGTCGGATTATTTTTTATAAGGTTCAAAATAATGGCAACTGTAGTCCAATAGCTTCAGCTATTGGCGTAAAAAACAGCTAAAGCTGTTTTAAAAACGCTGTGACCAGCCGCTTATCACAGCTCTCTTCATGCCCGCGCCATTATAGGCGTAAAATAAGGTCAATGATTTTCTAGCCAATTGCTAAAGCGATTGGATTTCTTTCACATTCACAAAAAATGCCCCATGTCCTCAGCCATTCAAGCCTATCTATAGTATTTTAGTTTCAACATACTCCATGTATCCCTGTAAAATCCCATGAAAAAAGCCTACAGCGAAGACCTGAGAAAATGCGTAATAAGCTGCCACGAAGCAGGATGTCCCAAGACTTTAATTATACAGATATTGACTATAGGAAAA
>SHZG01000135.1 GCA_009692395.1 Methylococcales bacterium
AACGGGTTTCGACAACGGTAACGTGGCTCTCCCGTTGCATTGCGTCCTGACTTGCCCATCTGGTTACTTTTACAGAATGGACAGGTGATTTCTTGGTAGCAGCTCATAAGGTCTTTTAAGTAAGTGTGATTTTATTCTGCCCGTGATTTGAATCTATCATCACAGATTTAATCCACTACCTTACAATTCCACCGAATGACGGTGGTTTAGCGTTAGGGTAAATTTATGCCAGCGTGTTAAATTAACGATGCAGATTTGTCGCGCTTACCTTTATTGAGGGTGTGGCTCATTGACTGCATACTGTCTCTTTTGTCGTAATAATCAACTATTAAGGAATTGTTATGTTTGTTCGTGTATTAGGTTTAACTGTATTAGCGGCATGTGCAAGCACGGCTCAAGCGGTGAGTTATGATTGTCAAAAAGCCAAAACGTTTACTGAAAAAGCCATTTGCCAAGACCCCGAATTATCGGCATTGGATGATGAATTAGACTCCTCATATCAAGCCGCTGAAGCGCGTAGTAAAAATCCCAAGGCATTAAAAAAACAACAAATGAAATGGTTAAGTGAACGTGATACTTGCCAAACCAACAACTGTGTTAAAAAATCCTATCAAAAACGTATTATTGATTTAGAACCCTAATTTTAGGTGCTTAGCCATTCCCGCAAAAATTATCAGCATCTCCAAAAACGATGACAAACTGCAACGCATGGTGCGGGTTCATTTTTCAGGTGTTATCAAAGACATTAGTTTGGCGTATTTACCCAAAGCCAAGGTAAATGATTATGTGATTGTTCATACGGGTTTGGCTTTGTCGATATTGGATGAAGACAAAGTACGCTTGCCGCGTTTGCTGAATTAGCGAATGTGCAATAAACGCGCGTTTCGTAACCCTGTGCTGGTTAATAGCCGCAGTTCACGTCTGCTCCATTATGGGCTATGGACAATATACCTTATTGCAGAACGCTATCGCGTACCGATTGTCGTTACAGGATTTGAACCTGTCGATATATTGCAAGGCATCTACTAATGCGTCCACCAATTGAAAGCAGGGCGGTTTGAAGTCGAAAATGCTTATAGCCTTGTAGTGCGTTAGCAAGGCAACCCAGCGGCACAACACGCCATGCAGCAAGTATATATCACCGTTGACCGCAACTGGCGTGGCTTAGGCAATATCCCACAAAGCGGCTTGATGTTAGCCTCTGAATTTGCCGATTGGAATGCAGAATTGAAATCCAACGTACAGGCAGTCAACACCCAAGAACCTGTCGCTTGTCGCAGTGGTGACGTATTACAAGGCTGAATCAAACCTTCACAACTCCCTGAATTTGGCACTATTTCTGAGTATGAAGACGCTGGAGCGTCAACTGAGGCATTTCAACGCAGAGCGTTGGAACGATGAAAAATTATTCGCATCCTTCCTATGCGCTCTGGCGTGGGAACAACGATAATTAAAAGACTGTACGATGATTTGAAAACGGCTACAAATGCGTGATATAACGTGTTTTTTCGTTTAAATAGGGTATATCACGCATTTTTCTTGATATTCTTAATGGGTGTAAATTAAAAATACATTAACAATTAGTTAGTTAAAAAATTGGCTTACATATTGCTTATAATTATGCGCTAACGCATTTGTTATTCGGTTTGAGTGTATCGATAATGCTGCTATTGACGCTCCAGCGTCTTCTTAGGCGCACTGCTAATACGGTGGTAGAGGAAAATTGACACGCTGGGTGTTGTTGTTACTGGAACAATTACCCACCGCGTGTTTGCATTAAGTGGATTTAAAACAGCGACAACTGTTGTTATTTGCCGATGCGTCGGTGGCGAATACCAAGCTGATACATTTCAGCCAATTACACGCGGGTTTGTGATAATAGCTATACTATGTACGCTATGAATCCTGCGGCGGTGATGCAGGCGATCAGCAAACGCATTAATCCAACTATTGAAGTATTGCAATTATCCGCGACGCAAGAATCAAGTCTCAGCGCGTGGTTGAATTGGCTTAATTAGCATTGAGTGCGGTAAAATACTCATCAATTTGTAACTATTAAGCTGTGTGGCATTCGCGCCTTGTGTTGAAAAATACGAGGGTATTGATGTACTTAAAATTAAGATAATGATTTCTATAATGTATTTGTTGACTAATACGGTATCACCGATGATGGTAAAAAAACGGTTATTGTTTACTCTGTCAGGTGAAGAGCAACCTGAATCTATGGGCGGTTTATTATTAACGTTGGTCGTATTGTTACATATAGGTGGAGCTTACTTGATTAATGCAAACACGCCTGTTGTGGTAGCAAAGCCAGAAAAAATCATGGAAGTGTCTTTAGTGGCAATACCGCTTCCTGTGGCAGATGTACCACCGCCTGCACCCACACCACCAGAACCGCCCAAGCCACCAGAACCCCCTAAACCTGTGCCACCCAAACCAGTGGTTAAGCCTAAACCAAAACCTGTGCTTAAAGAGTATAAAACTGATCCTATACTGATACCTGTCGCGAAAGAACCAACGCCGTTACCCGTCACTAAACCCGTTTTTGCGCCTACACCCGCACCTGTTGCTAAAGCCGCGCCTCCTGCGCCAGTAAAGGAAAGTTTCACTCAGGCACAAGTGGGTGCAAACTACGGCTATAACCCCAAACCAAAATACCCCAGTGTTGCGCGTAGTCGTGGCTGGGAAGGTAAAGTCATCTTGCGCGTACAAGTGTCCGCTGATGGTGAAGCTCAGGAGGTTAGCGTATCGCAAAGTAGTGGACATGACATATTAGATGAAGCGGCAGTTAATGCAGTAGAAGGCTGGCGTTTTTCGCCTGCCAAACGGGGTGATACCGCAGTTTCCAGTACAGTGAATGTGCCAATCAACTTTAAATTGGACAATTAATTTTTTTAAATTCAAAAAGGAGAAAAACCAATGCTCGACCATGCTGCACACGCTGAGGCTATTATTGATGCCACAAAATACACTCTCTACGCCTTTTCGGTGGTAACGTGGACGCTGATTTTCTTTAAAATTTGGCAACTGGCTAGAAACAAATCATACAACAAAAAATTTGATGAAGTTTTTTGGAACTCGGCTGATTTAACAGCGGCAGAAAAATTACCTGAAGAGATTGCAATAGGTTCAGAAGCGCGTATTGCCCGCGCTGGTTTTCAATGGTTACGCGAAAGTGTTACCGCTATGGGCAAAACATTAAAATTTCACGGTAAACCTGAAGAGTTATTAGAACACGCACTATTAGTACAAATGCAAAAAGAACAACACACAATGGAAGGCGGCTTAACCATACTTGCCAGTATTGGTAGCACCGCGCCGTTTGTGGGTTTATTTGGTACGGTACTTGGCATCATGCACGCCATGCAACAAATTACTGCCAGTGGCTCAACCAGCTTAGAAGTCGTCGCAGGCCCTATTGGTGACGCATTAGTAGCAACCGCTATTGGTATTGCAGTCGCCGTGCCATCGGTGTTGGCATACAATATGTTTTTGCGCATGGTCAAACAACAACGCGTAGAGCTAGAAAATTTTGTTGCTAGTTTTATGCACAACGCTTTTAGCAAGGATTAATTATGGCATTCAAACCACAAGGTGAAAGCGCGGATGCGATGAGTGAAATCAACGTCACACCGCTAGTCGATGTGATGTTGGTGTTAGTGATTATTTTGTTAGTCACCGCACCGTTAGTCACGCAATCGGTACACATGAAATTACCTGAAACCGCTGAAACTACCGCCGATATTGACAAACAACCGTTTCAATTAGCGATTGATGCAAAAAATGAGATTACGCTCAATAAAATTCCCTATGCCAATTTGGTTGATTTAGAGACGACATTAAAAACTGAGTTAGCAAAAAATCCTGACATGGAAATCCATTTGCACGCCGATCAAAGCATTGTCTATGGCAAAGTTGCCGAGTTAATGGCAACTGTACAACACGCA
Source organism: Methylococcales bacterium (assembly GCA_009692395.1). Taxonomy (GTDB): domain Bacteria; phylum Pseudomonadota; class Gammaproteobacteria; order Methylococcales; family Methylomonadaceae; genus UBA4132. The sequence goes on from SHZG01000135.1 coordinate 3,951, forward strand.
GGCATTGTAAAAATGGCATTTGTCACGACAGAACAGTAATAACAACTCAACAGTCTTGCTGCATAACCGCCTATTATGCAGCAAGAAATAGTGCAGTAACTTCCCCAATGGCATACAACACCTCCCCTTAAAGTAATAAAAGTTCCACTACGGCACGACTTTGTGCTACTTTTAATCACTTAGCTTTCTCAACGACGACACGCTAAGTGACCATTAAATCAAATGGTATCACTGTGTCACGATAGAAACGATCGCGCTCTACCCCCATTATTCAATAGATACTATAATATGTCCACACATTCAAACTCTAAAAAACAGTTAGCGGCTTTGTCACTCGGTGCCATTGGCGTAGTGTTTGGCGACATTGGCACTAGCCCGCTATACGCAGTTAAAGCAGTATTCAGTAATCATTTACCGATTGATAAACTCCATGTATTAGGGGTGTTATCGTTAATATTGTGGTCGTTGACTTTAGTGGTTGCCATTAAATACGCCACCTTTATTATGCGCGTGAATAATAAAGGCGAAGGCGGTATCATGGCATTGATGGCATTAGCGTTGCAAAGCTCTAAAGATTACCCCAAACGCAGAAATTTTATTATCACCATTGGCTTGTTCGGTGCGGCGTTATTTTATGGCGATGGCATTATTACCCCCGCCATTTCGGTATTAAGCGCGGTCGAAGGCTTACAGATTATCGCTCCACGTTCAGCGCATTATATTTTACCAATTACCCTCGTGGTTCTAAGTGGCTTGTTTATTTTACAAGCTCGCGGTTCGGGAAAAGTCGGCATATTATTTGCCCCGATTATGTGTCTTTGGTTTCTTACCTTGGGCGGTGTAGGAGTCGTCAACATCATTAAAAACCCCGACGTATTGATGGCGATTAATCCCTATTACGCAGTCCACTTATTAATGGAATTAGGTTGGACTGGCTTGTTAATTATGGGGTCAGTGGTATTAGCCATAACAGGCGCGGAAGCCTTATATGCCGATATGGGGCATTTTGGCTTGAAACCGATTCGTTATGCGTGGTTCGGCTTTGTATTTCCGATGTTATTGCTGTGTTATTTTGGACAAGGCGCGTTATTGCTGGAACATCCTGAAGCAGTGAAAAATCCCTTCTATTTGTTAGCACCAAAATGGGCAATGTATCCCTTATTAGTGTTGGCAACAATGGCTTCTGTGATTGCCTCTCAAGCTGTTATTTCTGGTGCGTTTTCAGTCACTCGACAAGCCATACAATTGGGTTATTGCCCGCGTATGAAAATTTCATATACCTCAGGTCAAGAAATTGGACAAGTCTATTTACCTACCGTTAATTGGTTATTAATGGTGTGCGTATTTATTGTGGTGCTAAGTTTTCAATCATCATCTGCACTGGCTTCTGCTTACGGTATTGCTGTCACAGGCACTATGATTATTGATACCGTGTTAGCGTTCATCGTCATTCAAGGGCTATGGCAATGGAAAAAATCCACCAGTTTTCTGTTTTTATCGACGTTTTTGATTGTTGATTTTCTATTTTTATTTGCCAACAGTTTAAAAATCCCCACAGGTGGTTGGTTGCCGTTAGTCATAGGCACAGTGGTATTTTTAATCATGACAACGTGGATTAAAGGTCGTGCCTTATTAGCCAATTATATGGATGAACATCGTCTATTATTTGAAGATTTGGAAGAGAAAATAATCACCCATAATGCTGTTTTTGTTAAAGGCACGGCGATTTATTTAGCAAAAACCTTACACGGTGTGCCGCAAGTATTTTTACAAAATTTTGCGCATAATCATGTTCTGCATGAACAAATTATTGTTTTGACCGTCGTTACCAAAGACGAACCTTACATTGATTATGAACACCGCGTTAAAATTCGCCGTTTCGGAGCAAATCATAATTTTTATCGCGTGAAATTTTATTACGGTTTTCAACAGAGTCCAGATGTCAGACAAGATTTAGAATTGTGCGCTAAAGGTGGCATTCATATTGATTTTAAAGACACTTCATTTTTTATTGGCAGCGAACAAATTACTTTTAAAGAAAGAAATCCATTACCCAGATGGCGTAAAGCGTTATTCGCGTTCTTATTTCACAATGCGTCTAGCGCGATAGATTTCTTCAAAATTCCCGTTGAACGAGTCATTGAACTGGGTGTTCGCATCAATCTTTAGGTGACACGCTAAAAAACCACATTTGATACACGCTGAGTAATACTTGCAATCCCATTGAAATGCCCATGAACGCGCCGCTGATGACAACAACATAGGCAAATGATGGTACGGATTGGGTAATAAACCATGACAGCGTATCTAATCACATGGCAGCAAAGGGAATTATGACGGCGACTCTTTTGACATAAACATGAATATCGCAAAGCAAAAAGATTTTGCCGACAAAAAATAAAATAAAGGCGATATATCAAAAGCAGTATAATTTGATTATTTTAAATTAGATGACATATTCAGCCGATTTCCGCCAAAAAGTATTGACGATTAAAGAACAAGAAGGGCTAACACAAGCGGAAGCGGCAGTGCGTTTTGGTGTTGGAGTGGCAAGTATAACAAGGTG
>SHZG01000136.1 GCA_009692395.1 Methylococcales bacterium
TGAACCGATGGGATTTTAACTGATCAATGCGTCGCTATTTCCTCAAGCGTTGCCGACGGATATTGTTTTATATAGCTTAATAAATCCTCATCGCTCAACTTCCTTTTATATTCTGTTCTTACCTTGGGTGCTAAACTTCCAGTCTTTGCATATTGTCTAATCCAACGATTTAATGTGTCTTTTCCTATAGTCAATATCTGTATAATTACAGTCTTGGGAAATCCTGCTTCGTAGCAGTTTATTACGCATTTGCTCAGGTCTTCGCTGTAGGCTTTTTTCATGGGATTTTACAGAGATAAATGGATTATGTTTAAACTAAAATACTATAAAACATGGTGGATTATTGTCGGCGTGTTTGCGGTAGCAGTGTTGTTTAATCGTACCGTGTCGGTGGTGGTACTGGGCTTTGTGAGTTTTCTCGCTTTTAAAGAATATTTGTCTTTAGTGCCAACGCGCCGCGCCGATCATCGGGTGTTGTTTTGGGCTTATTTAGCCATTCCGATACAATTTTATTGGGTGTGGATGGCGTGGTACGGAATGTTCATTCTCTTTATACCCGTGTTCGTGTTTTTATTTTTACCGATGCGCATGATTTTAATCGGTGAAACGCAAGGCTTTTTACGCGCTATCGGTACACTGCAATGGGGCTTTGATGATAACGGTGTTTGGCTTGAGTCATGCCGCGTTTATGTTGGTATTACCTGCCGAAGTCAATCCAGCGGGTGGCGTGATGGGGCTACTGATTTATTTAGTCTTTCTCACTGAATTTAATGATGTCGCGCAGTATATCTGGGGCAACAGTTTTGGCAAACGGAAAATTTCCCCTACAGTCAGTCCCAATAAAACCGTCGCTGGCTTTTTGGGTGGCGTATTGACCACGACGGCGTTAGCAGTAATACTCGCGCCATTTTTAACACCGCTGGTGCAGTATGAAGCAGTCGGTGCGGGGCTGTTAATCGGCTTAAGTGGCTTTGTTGGTGAGGTAACCATTTCGGCGTTAAAACGCGATATTGGTGTCCAAGACAGTGGTAGTTTATTGCCCAGCCACGGTGGTATTTTGGATAGGCTAGATAGCTTAACGTATACCGCGCCGTTGTTTTTTCATTATGTGTTTTTTCTACACTATTAGGAGAATTTTATGCTGCGCACCTTGTTTTATCTATTGTTCGTGAAGCCTTTAGTGTTAGTGATGTTAGGTATTAGTGTGAGAGGTAGAGAACATTTACCTATGTCAGGTCCTGCCATTGTAGTAGCAAATCACAATAGCCATTTAGATACGATGGCGTTAATGTCACTGTTTCCGTTGAGTGTGATTAATAAAGTACATCCTGTTGCAGCGGCTGATTATTTTTTACGCAACCCAATTATTAAGTGGTTCGCGCTAAATATTGCAGGCATTATTCCTCTTGAACGCAGAATGAGGGAAAAAGGGTGTGATATTTTTATACCTGTTATTGAGGCGTTAGATTGCGGTTCAATTGTGATTATTTTTCCCGAAGGTACGCGCGGTGAACCAGAAACCATGAGTAAATTAAAAAATGGTATTAGCCATTTATTAAGCGAACGCCCCGATGTGCCAGTGATTCCCGTGTTCTTTCACGGTTTAGGTAAATGTTTACCCAAAGGCGAAGTGATTTTAGTCCCGTTTTTTATCGATGCCTTTATTGGTGAGCCGCTATATTGGGCAGGTGGTCGGCAGCTCTTCATGGACGCATTAGTAGAACGAATGCACGAACTTCAAAAAAAAGCAGTTGTTATTGATGATTTTTTGTAACGTGAAGATAATGCTAGTGATTATCCACATTTAAAACCGCCATTGCCTGAGCATCTAAATCAATAAGTTGTAGGTGAGGATTTATCGCACCTACACAACATACGGTTTTTACTTAACTTATAATGGCAGTGACTGTAGTTTAGGAACGAGAAATTCTGAATAACATTATTGAAGTTGGACATCTCAAAGAGTTTTATAGATAATCGTCAATATCATGGACATTTACTCAGATTCAACACACTATCACCCTTTCTTAACCGCGTTTATCGTTCGGATGATAGCGCGTGTCCTACTGTTATTGCTGCCCTGATGGGCATATATTCTTTGATTTTCCTGTTCAACCTATTTCCTTATACACAGACCGCCAGCGCGGTCTAACCGCATTCCCACGCCGCGCGTGGGAACGAGAGATAAACGGAGTTTTTATGAAAGACCAATTAATTATATTTGATACCACGTTGCGCGACGGCGAACAAAGCCCTGGTGCATCCATGACCCGCGATGAAAAAATTAGAATCGCTAGAGCTTTAGAACGGCTAAAAGTGAACGTCATTGAAGCGGGTTTTCCTGCTGCCAGTGTCGGTGATTTTGAAGCGGTGCAGGCGGTGGCGAATGTCATCAAAGACAGCATTGTCTGTGGTTTAGCTCGCGCCTTAGATAAAGACATAGACCGTGCGGGTGAAGCACTGAAAGGCGCGCAACAGTCACGCATTCACACGTTTATTGCGACTTCGCCTATCCACATGCAAATGAAGTTGAACATGACTCCTGAGCAAGTCATTGAACACGCTGTGCGGGCGGTTAAACGCGCACGGCAATACACTGATGATGTCGAATTTTCGCCCGAAGATGCAGGGCGTTCCGAAGAAGACTTTTTATGTCGTATTTTGGAAGCGGTGATTGATGCAGGCGCGACTACGTTGAATATTCCTGACACGGTCGGCTATAGCATTCCACAACAATTTGGCGCGACCATTAAGAATTTAATTCAGCGCATTCCTAATTCTGACAAAGTTATTTTTTCGGTGCATTGCCATAATGATTTAGGCTTAGCGGTGGCGAATTCTTTGTCAGCGGTGATGAACGGTGCGCGGCAAGTTGAATGTACCATTAACGGTTTAGGCGAACGTGCAGGTAATGCGTCCTTAGAAGAAGTCGTGATGGCAGTACGCACTCGTCATGATGTATTCGACTGCCAAACCCGTATTGATACCCGTGAAATTTTAACTTGCTCAAAATTGGTATCATCAATTACTGGCTTTCCCGTACAACCGAATAAAGCCATCGTTGGCGCGAATGCGTTTGCTCATGAAGCAGGCATTCATCAAGACGGCGTGTTAAAAAACCGCGAGACTTATGAAATCATGCGAGCAGAAGACGTGGGTTGGTCGGCGAATCGTATGGTATTGGGTAAACATTCAGGCAGAAATGCCTTTAAAAGTCGCATAGTTGAATTAGGGTTTGAATTTTCTTCCGAAGCTGAATTAAATGATGCCTTTGCTCGCTTCAAACAACTTGCCGATAAAAAGCATGAAATTTTTGATGAAGATTTACAAATGCTGATTTCAGAAGCCAGTTTTGAAGCTGAAGATGAACACATCAAATTAATCGCCTTAAAAGCCTGTTCAGAAACAGGTGAAACACCCCGCTCAACCGTGACTTTACGCGTTAATAACGTCGAAGTGACAGACACAGCAACAGGTGGCGGCGTGGTTGATGCCACGTTTACAGCCATAGAGCAGATGTGCCAATCGGCTGCGTCATTGGAATTATACTCAGTCAACAACGTCACCACGGGAACAGATTCTCAAGGTGAAGTCACTGTACGTTTAGAAAAAGAGGGGCGTATCGTTAATGGCTTAGGTGCAGATACTGACATCGTCACCGCTTCAGCCAAAGCGTATATCAATGCATTGAATAAATTACTGAGTCCAGATCAACGCCGCCATCCGCAAAAAGGCGACGTTTAAATAAATTAAGTATAACAATCAGGAATATGACTGCCAGTCCTCCAAGGACTGGCAGTCATTAAAACACCTATAACAGATTTAACCCACTACCTCAATAATTTTTGGCATTATTCCCAGCTCTGCATTTCCGCTTGAAACACACTGAGTCGCTGTAAAATAGCCGTTTTTTTGATATTAAACCAAATCATAATACTAAGAATAACCGCGCCCATCACTATCAGCACAATGGCTTTGCCTAAGCCTTGTTCTGGGTAAAAACGCAGTAATTGTCCGAGAACATTCAACACCAGAAAGCTCACGCCTGTGTATAAAAATGCGCGGATGCGTAGCGCGATGCCGATTAGAATACCTGCCACACTTAACACCATTGCGAGAATAAAAATACTCAGTTCAGGGCGTAAAAACACATCGACGGTAGCGCAGGCATAAATCGTTCCTGTGGCAGCGAAACGACTTGCCATTAAGACGCTGGGTTTGAGTTCACGGCTATGCAGATGCAGCAATAATAAGCTCGTCAATGCCGCAGGGATGACATAGATTTGGATGAGTTGGCTACTGTCAACTAGGCTAGGTATCCACACATAAACTCCCGCATTAAATGCCAATAACGCCAGATACAGCGGGATTTTTTGCTGCGTATGACGACGCATCATCATATACAGCAAGCCTGTCATGATTAACGTGCCGCTGGTTTCGGATGAGGCGAGTTGTAGCGGCACGGTAAAAATGGCTAATACAGGCATGAATAATGCCATGTTGAGCAACGGTTTTGACGGAAAGAACCGCTGCAAGAAGAACAGGCTATAAGCAAAACCTATCAATAGCGAGGTATCCCATAAACTCACAGGTGCATTGCCTAATAACAATAATCGACTATAAAATCCTAACGCGCTAATCAGTATGACAATGCCATATAACCAATAAGAATCAAGGTGATGGCGAACGTGGCGCACACCAATAACACTGATAATCAGCCCTGTGTTAATAGCCACGAGTGCGTCCCACGGTGCTAGTAAGAAGTTTAACGGTGAGTCAGTCATTACCCAGATGTTAATTAATACGCCGTGAAGACTGAGTTCTATTAGACTTAATGCGACCAGTAGGTAGGTTGGGTTAGGCGATAGCCGTAACCCAACGCTTGCGAGTCGCAATAATACGCAAGCCAGTAGTATTAGTTGTAAGGCGTACCACGGTAATAAGCCCCAAAAATAATAAGCGTCAACGAGTGCCAATGGATAGAGGTGACAGAAAATTAGAAACTCAACGCCTGCGATTAGTTGCCACGAAGAGCGCGATAATTTCCAACCTAAAGCAGCACTTAAACCAGTAATAATAGCGAGTGATACCAATAATTCTGTTGCAACAATTGGATAAGTCACTAGGCTAAGCGTCGCCAGTGATACGCTGACTTGTAGCCAATCGGTGATAGTTGTTGTTAGTTGATTTTGATACTTGGAATCAATACGTGAACCAATATAAACCAGCCCCAGTAAAATCCCGCCCCACAAGGCTAATAATAACGGCGGTTGAAACAGCGTATTCAGGTAAGTGATATAAATCGACCACAGCACTAAAAACAGCGCGTAGATAAAACCATGTAATGTAGCGATAGCAAAGCGTAACCACAGGGCGTGTAAAAACGACAGACTGAGTAAACGTCCAACCAGTAACGACTCTTCTTGATAGTCGTTATTATCAACAAACGTTATCCACAAAAGCACGCTACCGACTAACAAATAACCGATAAAAATGAGCGTCGTAGTAAATTCAAACGGTTGCGCCAGTGCCGATGATTGCCATTGCCAGCGTTGGGCAAGTGCTTTGCCGTTACGATGCCACGCATTCACTAGTAGCAGTTGTAAGTTACCCCACAACAATAAGTTAATCGGCAGATTTTCACTATCAACATTAAACGCCAGCCCCGCACCTGTAAATGCAAACGCCGCCAGCCACGAAAACCCACGCCACGCACTATAACGCAACATCAATAAACAGTAAGCCGATAATTCAAGGCAATAAATACCGAGGTCGATTTCGTTAATAACGCGCCACCAACAGCCACTGAACACGACCAGCAATAAACCTAACCACGGAAAAAACAGCGGTTCTATTGTCCAGTTGGCATAACGTTTATTAAAGCGCGGTAGCACAAAATTAGCGCAACACCACAACGCGTAACCAGACAAAACAGTGGCTAGTTGTAATTCAGCTCCATCAAGCGTTGCAGGCAATAAACTAAACACTGCCAATGTCGGTAAACACACGCTTGCCAGTCCGCGTAACTGTGCCGCACCCGTGCAGTTTTTGGATAATGAAAAGACCGTCAACAGTAAAATAAGCAACAGCCAAGGCAATGCGTAATTCTGACCTGCACTAGCGAAAAATAAGGTCAGCGTACCTAATAATGTCCAACTAAAACACAATGTCGCCACGGTATTAAGTGGAACACAATAGACCGTTAATTTGTTCAACAAGGCAAGTCGATGCGACCCTAACGACAGCATCAAACTGAGTAGCCCTAACACGACCCATAAATCGGCAAACGTCTGTACACCCAGCCAACAACGAAACGGCTGATTAGCGTGTAACAGACTATTTTCTAGCCACAACAGCGCGACGGTAGTGGGTTAAATCTGTAATTATGAATAAATATCGCGCCCGAATTCGACCTTGTTGATAAGCAAACCGATGACGGTGTCGTGCATCAACTCTAGTTTTGAGAAGCAAATGGTCTTGCGATTGAGTCGTTTGATCCATGTCCGAA
>SHZG01000137.1 GCA_009692395.1 Methylococcales bacterium
TTCGGACATGGATCAAACGACTCAATCGCAAGACCATTTGCTTCTCAAAACTAGAGTTGATGCACGACACCGTCATCGGTTTGCTTATCAACAAGGTCGAATTCGGGCGCGATATTTATTCATAATTACAGATTTAACCCACTACCCGCCACTTTATCAAACACACTTAATATTCGGGCGGCGAGTAGAATACCATGAACTTCATAAGGATGAAGTGGATAAGGTATCGATTCATCCGCTAAAGCCGTTTGGCTTGCAGCTACAGTGTGAGCATTAGGGCAGTATTTACTAATAATAGCGTCTTTTTTAGCTAACACTAATGGATTGTCATAATTCACTAAAAAGATGCCAACCTCTCCACCCGTGTAAGGATGAATAACCGTATAGGCTCTTTGCCCTAGTCGCTCACGCTGGACCATTTTTTTTAGTTTTTCCACAACGTCCGCATCAAACCCTAATGGCACGACGTGCATTGGTTGGTTTTGCTGTAGATCGTTTAATTCCATATTTATATCCGTCATTTTTAATAATAGATTAGCTTATCTGAATAATACGCTATCAGATAAGTGGAAATTATATAGCTAACAGCCAATAAAGTGATTATAAAACCGTTCGCACTGAGCTGTGAGCTTGTCGAACAGTCGAAGTGTGAATGTGGTTCGACAAGGCTCTTATGAGCTTATCGAATGGCTCACCACGAACGCTATCATTTTATTGTGCGTTAGCTCTAGTGCTTTGATTAATACTCACAGCGTAGTTGAGATGAGAAGTTTAAGGATTAACGCCCTCTTGTAATAAGCGTAATAAATATTGCCCATAGCCGTTTTTAGCTAATGGTTGGGCTAATTTTTGCAGTTGTTCTGCGTTAATGAAACCATGGTTATAAGCAATTTCTTCTGGGCAGGCTATTTTTAAACCTTGGCGATGTTCGATAGTTTCAATAAAGTTGGATGCTTCAATCATACTTTCATGTGTACCCGTATCTAACCACGCATAACCGCGCCCCATGATTTCTACTGATAGTTTATTGCGTTCCAAATAAATACGATTGACATCGGTGATTTCTAATTCACCGCGTGGCGATGGCTTAAGGTCAGCGACAATATTAACCACTTCATTGTCATAAAAATATAAACCTGTGACTGCGTAGTTAGATTTTGGCTGTTCGGGTTTTTCTTCTAAGGTCTGGGCGCGACCTTGTTTGTCAAAACTCACCACGCCGTAACGTTCTGGCTCAGCAACATGATAGGCAAACACGGTCGCACCTTCAGTTCTTGCTAAGGCATTGGACAGTTGTGCAGGTAAATTTTGACCGTAGAATATGTTGTCACCTAAGACTAAAGCGGAAGGATCATTACCAATAAAGTCTTTTCCGATAGTAAATGCTTGTGCCAGACCATCTGGACTGGGTTGCACGGCATATTGCAGATTCATACCCCAGTCGCTACCGTCACCCAATAATTGTTCAAAGCGGGGTAAATCTTGTGGTGTAGAGATAATTAAAATATCGCGAATACCCGCTAACATCAACGTGCTGAGCGGATAATAAATCATCGGTTTGTCATAAATCGGCAGTAGTTGCTTAGACACTACTTTAGTCACAGGATAAAGCCGAGTGCCAGAACCGCCAGCGAGAATAATACCTTTTCTATTTGTCATTATTATTGTCCTAAAATTTCGGTGAGCATTCGTGCTACACCTGTTTGCCAATGAGGTAAGTTTAGATTGAAACTAGCACACAGTTTGTGCGTATTCAATCGTGAATTTAATGGTCGTTGAGCGGGAGTTGGAAATGCAGTGGTGGGTACAGGAGCAATAGCATCATCGGCTACTTGAATGGCTACTCCTGCCTCACGCGCAAAATTTAGCACAAAACGAGCGTATTCATGCCATGTCGTTTCGCCGCTTGCGACAAGATGATAAAGCCCTACTAATTCGGGGTGCTGTTGTACGCTACGAATGGTATGGGCGGTGACATCCGCTAATAAATCCGCGCCTGTGGGTGCGCCGATTTGATCATTAATAACAGTGAGACTGTCGCGGTCACCTGCCAGTCTCAGCATGGTGTTAGCGAAATTCGCACCGCGTGCCGCATACACCCAACTGGTACGAAAAATGAGGTACTGACAACCAGAATCGATAATGGCTAGTTCGCCTTCTCGTTTAGTTGCCCCATACACACTCAATGGCGCGGTGGTATCGGTTTCTAACCACGGCGTATTACCACTGCCATCAAACACATAATCAGTGGAATAATGCACTAACCACGCATTACAACGCTTGGCTTCTTCGGCTAAAACCCGCGAGGCGAGGGCATTGATAGTCCGCGCTAATTCTGGTTCACTTTCGGCTTTATCTACCGCAGTATGGGCAGCGGCATTGACGATAACATCAGGCGCGATAGCGCGAATCGTGGCAGCGATACCCGTAAGATTAGTAAAATCGCCGCAGTAATCTTCGTTATTAGAATCTAGCGCAATCAGTTCACCCAACGGCGCGAGGCTGCGTTGTAACTCCCAGCCAACTTGCCCGCCTTTACCAAATAACAGAATCTTCATTATTTTATAATCCTCATGGTGATTTATACCGTGTCCGCGCTTTGTGCTAACCGCATGAAAGTAAGCAAAAGTCGGAGATAAAGTGGCGCGAATGAATTCACGCCCACAGTGGGATTATAATACATTAATTTGATAGCAGTAACGCGGGAACGTAGCGACCCGCGACCACTTATTCGGCGTTAGCTTGTTGTCGTAGTTGAATTCGAGCGCGTATCAGGGAAGCAATGACGGCGATTATCAAAGCGAGTAAGGATAATTCCAGTATTAAAAACGCTGCTACTTTAAAATAAGCGAACAGTGGATGAGCAAAGCGCACTAGCCAGCCAGCGGCTTCATCGGCTAATGCAGAAATGTAGGTTAAGCAGCTTACCCAAAGTTTTAGGCGGATAGAAAACTCAGTCATCAACATTAAATGTGTGAGTGTCACCACCAACATTCCCATCGAGAATAGATGAAAATGTGACACTTCTAACATCCCTTGATAACTACGCGGTGCGGTGAATTGCTCTTCAGAACCTAGATAGTAGGCAATCACAGAGCTGGGATTTAAGTCCATGTGATTAAAATACATCATGCCATTACTCACCCACAACAGGGCGACATAACCAAGGAACATGAGTATTAAGGCGTTTAACAACGATTTACGCTGTTGTTCACCTGTTACAAAATAACGCATAGTTTTCTCTATTTTTTGACTAACACTTGATAGAGTGCCATGACTTTACGAATGCTGTCGAGGCCAGCGTGAGTGCTGAGAGTTGCGCCTGCAATACCATCGACACCTTTGTTAAAATCCATGTCAGCTAACGGACGCTTATACAGTTGTTCAAACCAGCGTTCAGGCGGCATATATTCGGGTGGTTCGTGAAAGGCGAGGGTGTAAACGTTGCGTAATTCACCGTCAGGCGTGAGCACTATCATCAAGGTTTCTGGTTTAGTTCTGACGGTCGTGGTTTCTATTGCCGCATAACTGAGAATTTTATCTTGGTTTTTACCAACATAAAAAGTAAATAAACCAGACTCTAGTTTCACTTTAGCCAGTTGTTGTATTTCAGCTGTTTGTTGCTCGTTAGGAAATAAGGCTAACTGCTCTACGGAGTCTTTACCAAAGGCTAATTCCATTGCTTCGGTTTTGCTGTAGAAAACGGTCGCAAAACTGGAACTAACGGTGGTTAATAGCCCTAAAATCAGGGTAGATTTAATGAGATTCATCTTGTTCCTTGCTAGTCTGAAATCCCCATCTTTAGGGGGTTTTTAAATTTTGACAACAATACGCGAGGTCGTTATCCTCTGCGATAACCTCCTCGTTCACGGGGAGGAACAATCCACCGACCTCTATCCGTCGGCAGGTATCACTCGATGGATGAGGTTGAGGGATTGAAACATAGCAACTCTTGGTTGAATTGACGCGGGGCTTGATTATAGCAGACCAGACCTTTGAGGTTTTTAAAACCTCAAAGATCTAAAATGTTTCGGAATTAGAAAATAAAACCGAAACCTAAGTTAAAGTCGTCGGGTACAGTGCCTTGTTTAGCGGTGAAGTTACGATAATCTGCCTTAATGACAATATTGGGAATTGGCTTGTATTGCAAGCCCACTTGGTAAATTTGCTGGTTTTTATTTTGATTGTCTTTGTAACCAGCGGGGGCTTTACCAATGGTGTCAAAATGCTCATAACGGAAAAACGGAGCTAAATATTGGGTAGTATTGGTAAATAACGGCAGTATGTCATAACCAATTTCACTGTACCAACCGTAATTTTCTGAGCCAACGGTTTCTTTTTTAGCTTGACTTAGAGCCGCTGCATCATCTATGTGACCAATAGAACCCAAGGTACGGAATTCTAAACCACGGTATTTCACCTGTATATGCCCTTCATAGAGCTGGGTGAACGCATCAACCTCTTGACCCGCATACGTTTGATTCTGCCCTGAATTACCTAAATATGCCGAACCACCGAATGACACGCCTGTTAAAAAGTCAGGTGCGTACTCCAGTCGTCCAACAAACGCCAAATCTTCTGCTCTCGCTTGGCTACCTTGTTGTCTGCCTCCGCGTATGCCATTGGAATTAAAACCAGCCGCATCCAAGCCACTCACACCATAAGCGGTATACGTTAAGTTCGGCAATATTTCGCCAAATATACCGACACCAACATCACGCCATGTAGTTGGAATAATGCGATTTTCTACGACTGGGCGATTGTTGCCAAAATAAAACGGTGGCTCATGAATAAGGTTGACAAAGCCCATGGGTAATAACACCATCCCAGCACGCACATTGACCATCGGATTAATGAAGAAATCCAGTGCTGCCATTTCTACGGAGACCGAACCGCCCTTATCGGTTGAACCATGTTCAAATTCAATTTCACTGTTAAATAAAATGTTATCGGTGAATTTATAGCCCATATACATTACCAAACGCTCAAAATCGACATTGTTGTGGTTATTGGCACTGTCGCCATTTTTTTGAGGCGTTTCATCATTAACAATCGCTTGATAGTTCGCCTCACCATAACCACCGATAGACAATCCTTTACCCACTTGATAAACCTTCGATGCCGCAGGCCCTAAGCCATACGCACTTTTAAGGGCTTTTTCCTCAGGAATAGCCATATTAGTCCGCAATTTTTCAACTTCTTGCGTCAACACATTGGTTTTGTGTTCTAAATCTTGCACCTCAGCGGCAGATTTATTACCCACAGGTGTAGCAGTCGCCGCTACCACTCTCTCTGATTTCATCTCATCAATTTGCTTTTGTTGAGCTTGAATAATTTTCCACATATCGTCCATCGTCTGTGGTTTTTCTAACGCCTGAGCCGATGTACTTGACATTAATGCTGTCAGTATCCCAGCTGATATTACCGATTTATTAAACATTTTCATTTAACGCCTGTATTAACAATAATTTAGATGGGTAAATTATATGCAAATAGGTATTAAGATGCAAATGATTGTTATTTGCAAGTTACTGGGTATTATCGAAACAGCCAGTATAGACAAGTTGCAATTTCATGTTTTTACGAGGTCAATACATGAAAAATAAAATCGCTGTAATTGAATTAAAATTTTTCGTGTCTTTTGGGTTTTTCGTGGATGATATAGGGATGTTGTTTTTGTAACTGTCTTTAAAGAAGAATAGGTAAGCGTGTGAAAATCCAAAATCGATTATTGCTGTTAATGCTCTTCAACACGACGTTTGTGATGGTTATCGCCTTGTTCGTTGCCTCGTATTTGACCCGCGATGCTTTGGAATCTGCCGCGAAAGACAAATTAGCGGTTGTCTTAGAAAGCAGAGAACACGCGCTGAAGAGTTGGACAACTATGCTACAGGCGCAAATGACTGTTTTAGCAACTACGCCAAGGACAGTTAGTTTATTAACTGAATTCAGCACGGAATTTCAGCACTTGGGTGACACTGCTCAAGTCGTGTTACAGCAAAATTATCTCACTGTAGGGAATCGCCAGAATACGCAAACGCAACGTTCAACCGAGGCTTACGACAACATACACCGTGTTGCCCAGCCGTTTTTTATGACTCGCCATGATGCTTATGAGTGGGAAGATATGTATCTGATTGATGCTCAAGGTAATGTGGTTTTCAGTCTAAAAAAAGAAAGTGATTTCGCCACTAATTTACACACGGGCCCTTGGCGAGACTCTGGCTTAGCACATGTCGTTATATAGCCAAAGCAGTATAATTTGATTATTTTAAATTAGATGACATATTCAGCCGATTTCCGCCAAAAAGTATTAACGATTAAAGAACAAGAAGGGCTAACACAAGCGGAAGCGGCAGTGCGTTTTGGTGTTGGAGTGGCAAGTATAACAAGGTGGAACAAGTGCTTGGAATCGAAAAGTACACGAACAAAACCCGCTACCAAGCTAGATATGAAAGCCTTGGA
>SHZG01000138.1 GCA_009692395.1 Methylococcales bacterium
CTTGGAATTATTGCCGCCTTATTCACCTGACTTAAATCCTATTGAACACAAATGGGCGCAAGCTAAAGCACTTAGCAGAAAGAAAAACTGCTCCACTGATACACTGTTCTCTCAGCTCTTTTAAATCATTTTATTTTGCTTTGGCTATAACGCCGCACCGAGTATGAAACCTAACTTTTTGCTATGTAAAATCGCGCCTAAATAAAATGTCAGTAATGCTATGCTGGCGACCGCGCCAATACTGTAGGCATAGAGGAATAAAATGTGTTCAGACAATGAAATCAGCAACAGATAGAACACTAATAATGCCATACCCACTAAGCTGTACTGTATTGGATGAATGCGACAACTTTTCAATAATTAAAATAAGACTAACGCCATGAACGTGAGCAAAATAAACAGCGCGGCGTATTTGATGCTACGTTCTGATTGTTGATAGACATCCACAGGTTGTATTAATTCAAACCCTACCGCACGTTGTAATAAAGCACCGCATTCACCTTTGCGACACTGCTCTAATCCCCCTGTGACATCGTAGGAAAAAGACGAGGCACGCCATTCAGCGGTAAAGCCTTGGTCAGTAATATCGCGTTTTTCAGGCAATAATTCACCCGTAAAACTAGGATTCGCCCAATTAGCGGCTAATTGGATATGCGTGTTTTCTGATAATAAAGCAAAATTCATCGCACTCATACCACGCAATTCCATCGTAAAGGCAAACGGTAATTGCGTGGGTTTATCGAGTGCAATCTCTGGTAATGCTGCGTGCATTCCAGCGGTCGCACGTGGTAAATTGGCACTGGGTTGAAAAGCAATCGGCGCATTATTCCACGTTAAACTAGGCGGTGCGGCGGTATCACGTTGATCGTTGACTAATACCGATAATTGCGGTTTGTCCCAGCGAATTTTTTTGTCTTTATGTTCCGCAATGACATCGAGTAAGGCTTGATTGTTAAACTCCCCTGTCACTTGTAACGCATTGCCATACACAGGAATCGCATAAATGCCACGATAGCGCATTGAGCTATCTACCTGACTGTTAATACTCAGTTGTTTGGGAATAATGTACAGCACATCATCTACGGTGACTTCTTTAATCACCTGTTTTTCAACTTTATTGACGATGATTTTTGCTTTACTGTTAAAAGTGAGATGATAGGGAATACTCAACACTGGCCCTGCTAGCGTTTGCGTACCCGGCCAGCTTTGTTCGATACTATTGTAGGCTTGTTGTCGCCACGCGGTGCGCTCACTGACTAAGTCCATAATAAACGACTGCGGAATCAGTAAGGCTAAAATCAGGGCAAAAATAATGGCTAATTTTACATAAAAACGTTGTTTCATAACGAGTAACTCCTAGTGGATTTGGTATGGAATTACTTTACGCGTTAGTTATGCAAATACGATGTTGCTAATGTGAATTTTACGGTTTAAATGTGCAGATTTTGTGCAACTCAATAATCCAACTTAAAAATAACCTTTATGCGTGATTCCTTACCCTATTTAAAAAACACTGACTTCCCTGCAATTAGTCGCAATAAACTTGAAATTTTGCAAGTCAATCTGGGCTATTTGTGTAATTTAAGCTGCACACATTGTCATGTGAATGCAGGGCCTAAACGCACTGAATTAATGGACAAAGCCACGATGAATGAGATTTTAACGTTCATTGATAACCATGCGATTCACACCTTGGATTTAACAGGCGGCGCACCTGAAATGAATCCGCATTTTCGCTATCTAGTTACCGCAGGTTTGAAACGGGGCTTAACAGTCATAGACCGTTGTAATCTGGTGATTTTATTAGAGCAGGGTTTTGAATGGCTGGTAGACTTTCTAGCAGAAAATCGCGTGGAAATCGTCGCCTCACTGCCGTGTTATTTAAAAGACAATGTCGATAAACAACGCGGTAAAGGCACGTTTGATGCCAGCATAACGGCTTTACAAACCTTAAATGCACTGGGTTATGGACAAGCTAATAGCGATTTACAACTTAATCTGGTTTTTAATCCGCAAGGCGCGACGCTACCGCCAGAGCAACAAGCCCTAGAACGCGCTTATAAACACCATCTACAAGAAAATTTTGGCATTGCGTTTAACCATTTATTTGCCCTCACTAACCTACCCGTGCAGCGTTTTGGCAGTGTGTTACTCAGTACGGGGCAGTTTGATCATTACATGAACTTACTGAAAAACAACTTTCACGCCCCCAATTTAGAGAAAGTCATGTGCAGAAACACGGTGAGCGTTGACTGGCAAGGGTTTGTTTATGACTGTGATTTTAATCAAATGTTGAAACTACCTTTAGGCGGAAATAACAAAATCCATATTCGCCAAGTCGCTGAATTAATGGGCAACCCCATTAATACCTTGCAACATTGCTACGGCTGCACCGCAGGGCAAGGTAGCAGTTGTACGGGTGCAATTTGATGTCCACGAAATACAATGATGCCGTTCGTGGTGAGCCTGTCGAACCACCACAGTTCGACAAGGCTCTCATGAGCGTAGTCGCATGGCTCAGGGCGAACGGCTTTATAATCACAAATACTGCGTCAGCTATATCTGTTAAATTTCAGGTTATTAAAAAGTGTAGCGCAGACCAAACCAGAACAAACGCGGTGCCGCAGGTGAATAGAAAGTCGCTTGTTGTATCGGAAAACCTGCGGCAGTTGAGCCACCTAGTGGACGGGCGATGTAATTGCCATTATTGTCAAAACCCGTAGCCCCTAACTGAGCAGACGTTTCGTAATGCTGGTCGAATAGGTTGTTGACTTGCCCAATCACTTGTACGCCTTTCAAGTAGCTTGGATTGTAGCGCACACCTAAATTGGTTACGACATAGCCTGTTGTTTTTCCCATGCCTAAATACTTTACGCCATCAGGTTGATGGGCGTTATTTTCGTTACCGCGTGCAAATACCCCCGAAAAGCCAATGACATTGACATTCGCGCCCCACTCTGGCGTGAATTGATAATCAACGTATGTTTTGAATGAATGCTCAGGCACTAAAGGCATTCTATTACCTGCTTTAATAGCAATCGTCCCCGACACATCACCTGAATTATTAGTCAGCGTCGCCGTGCTGTTAGCCGTGCCATTGACGATTTCATTGGATTGATAAGTTGCATCTAAATAGGTGTAGTTGGCACCGATGCTTAAATCATCGACTTTGCGGTCAAGACTTGCTTCAATCCCTTGACGTTGGGTTTTACCAAAGTTTTTGAAATAACCAAAGCCTGCTTGATTGTCCGCGACAAACATAATGTCATTTTTATTTTCGGCGTGAAAATAACCTAAATGCCAATCAACCTGCCACGGAGCTTGACCACGAAAACCCGCTTCCCACGTTTTTGTAACCACTTGTTTAAGCGGTGGATCACCTGCCATTGCATTGGGCAGTTTGCACGGATTATCAGGATTGGCGCAGCCCAATTCAATGGTCGTCGGTGCGCGACTGCCTTCGTTATAACCCGCATAAACATTAAATTCTTTGATAGGCGTATAGGTCATACCTATCGCTGGATTGAAGCGATCGTAAGAGTCTTTACCATTGAGTGAATCAATCCCACCTTGCGGATTAAGCAAATCTTTATTGTCAACCGAGGTGTGGTTATAACGACCTGAAGCCGTGATATTAAGATAATCACCGATAGCCAAGGTGTCTTCAGTGAAAAAACTAAAGGTGCGCGTATTGCCTTTTAATGTCACCCGATTATCAAAAGGAATGTCATCAACGTTACCACCCGTAACACCATCGGCATAAAAAGGCAGCCCAGTAATACTACGGTCTGGATTTAAATAGCCGAGTTGCGTCGTTTGCACAAAAGTTTCCGCACTTTCATCATAAGCCCCACCAAATAGAAAATGGTTTTCATTGCCTAATAATTGATCATCCCAGACCATTTGACCCGCTGTACCCCAATTTCCCTGATTAGTCTTAGTCTGATTAATTAAGCCATTACATTTTTCTGCTGGTTCACCACCCGCTGTCACAGCCTGTGCAATACAACGTAACGAAGGAAAAGGCGTATTAACACTAGTAATAGTAGCCGCAGGAAAAGCAATACCTGCATTTTTTAACGCTGTTTTATCGGATGAGGATAAAGCATACGGTGCTTGGTTCAACGAACCTTCGTTAATATCGCCGTTATAGGTTTTTGTTTTGATATTACGATAATAAGAATTGCCTGAAAAACTGATGTTATCGCTAAGCTGATAACTGCCTTCCAGATTCATAAACAACGAACGATTGTCAGTTATATCAGGTGTAGTATAAACACTGCTATAGTCTCGGGCTAAAAAGCGTTGCTCTTGTAAACCGTTACCATACAGTTGATTATCAGCATAAGCCGTGGTGAATTTGACATCAGTACGCTCACCTTCCCAACCGACTTTGCCAAAAATTTGCCGAACTTCAGTCGGTGAATTATCCCGCCAGCCAGACTCTTTAAAATGATTCCCTGTTACAAACCAATTGACGTTAGTGTCCTTGTCAAAACCGCCGTGTTCAAATTCAAATCCATTACGGCCATAATTACCGACAATCGCTTGCCCTGTCGTCCCCGCATTGTTCTTACCATCCTTAGTCTTTAATACCAGTGAACCACCTAGCGTATTTCTACCAAACAGCGGATTAGAGCCAGACATCATACTCATATTGGCAATGGCACTTTTAGGAATTAAATCCCAACTCACCACATCACCAAACGGCTGATTCAAGCGCACGCCATCCATATAAACAGAAAGCCCTTGCGGTGTACCCAACAGTGGCGAGGCGGTATAACCGCGATAATTAACATCAGGCTGGAATCCATTACCCTGAATATCATTGATATACACACTACCCAGCGTGCGATTCATAAAATCAGTGATATTCACTGCATTGGTATCGGCAATTTCTTTATCAGTCGCTGTCTGCACATTAGAGGGGATTTGATCTTTTCTTAACGACGCGCCAGACAGGGGTGCGGTTTCAATAACGTCAATATCAGGCAGCTCCATGACAGGTGATGATTCTGACGCTGCAAATACCAGCGGGCTAAGTAATCCCAACGGCAACGCTATCCATAACATTTTTTTCTTCACACCCAACTCCCATAAATAAGCAATAACCACCCCTGTAAAATGTCACAGCGAGCAACTGGCAATTATAAGGATAAAAATAGCCTTAACCTATAGGAATAATTCCTAAAATTGAGTCTTAAGAAATAGCAGAGGAGTCCAAAACGTATTTTGGACTCCAGTATTCACCGTGTTTATTTTTCTGCTTTACCAGCCATTCTTTCTTTACGCATTTCTTTATGCTTTGCTTGCATCGCGTCAAACTTGGTTAATTGCTCAGGTGTAAATATCGCCTTTAAACTAGCATGAGTTTCTTCATGTAGAGCTTTAGACTTCTCTTTTTGAGCTTCAAAAATCGCCTCAACTTTGGTTTTTTGCTCAGGATTTAAACCCAATTCCTTAGTCAAATGTTCAACTCGCTGCCCCATATCACCACCATGAGGGCTGTTCATTTCTGCGACAGCCGTTAAAGGCATACTAAGAACCAGTAATAAACCGATTAATTTCTTATTCATTTTAATCTCCATAGTTAGCGTGAATATTACGCGCCTATGATTGTAGCGAAAAAAATAGCCGTTGTTATTATTTCACTGCGAATAAATGAGTTGGCTAACAATTGCTATACAATACCGTGCTTTAGAGGAGCTATTATTAAATGAACACACAAGAAAAATCACTCACCATGACCGTATTAATGACACCTGATATGGCAAATTTTTCAGGTCATGTCCACGGTGGTGCATTATTAAAACTATTAGACGAAGTCGCCTATGCCTGTGCGGCTAGATACAGCCGACACTATGTTGTCACTGCCGCCCTCGACCAAGTATTTTTTAAACAGCAAGTGCATGTCGGTGAATTAGTCACCTTTTATGCCAATGTTAATTATGTTGGACACTCCTCAATGGAAGTAGGCGTTAAAGTTATTGCCGAAAACTTACGCACCGATGGCAAACGCCACACCACCTCCTGTTATTTCACCATGGTCGCAATGGACGATGATGGCAAACCCACCAAAGTACCCAGACTCATTTTAGAAACCGATCTTGAAAAACGATACAACGCCGAAGCCTTATTGCGTAAACAAATGCGCCAAGAAAATCTAAATAACAATTGCTTATTAGCCATTGAACTAGAAGAAGATAATTTTTAATACCCCCTTCTGAAAGATGCGCAGTGCGTTTGCGTCCGCTTTCAGATGTGATGGCGTTGTCTATCTGGTAGTGGGTTAAATCTGTGATAATAGATTAAAATCACGGGCAGAATAAAATCACACTTACCTAAAAGACCTTATGAGCTGCTACCAAGAAATCACCTGTCCATTCTGTAAAAGTAACCAGATTGGCAAGTCAGGACGCAATGCAACGGGAGAGCCACGTTACCGTTGTCGA
>SHZG01000139.1 GCA_009692395.1 Methylococcales bacterium
ATGTCGTTTTTGAATCAGCTAAAGCGTTTCGACAGGCACTTAGCCACTTTGTTGCCAATACCATACCCACCATTAAGGACACTTTGCTGTCCAGAATTACGGCTAACTTTCAAACATTCAACACGTTGTTTTCAGGTTGAATGGGTATAGTTAGCCGTCAATAAAATGATTACAAAACCGTTCGCACTGAGCTTGTCGAAGTGTGAATGTGGTTCGACAAGGCTCTCATGAGCTTGTCGAATGGCTCACCACGAACGGTATCATTTTATTGTGCGTTAGTTCTACACGTTACGCACCAGTTCAGTGACCGCAATATAGTTAGTTTTGCCCGTTGCCATCACGGGGATAGCATCGACGATAATAATTTTCTTGGGCAATAAAATAGCGGCAACACCTTGTGAAGCGGCGGCGAGTTGCTGTACGGTTGCTTGTTGTTGCGTGGTGACTAAAATGACTTGTTCGCCTTTTTTAGCATCGGGCAGACTAATTGCCGCGTGATGCGTATCGGGCCACGCGTTAGTGGCAAGGGTTTCAACTGCGGTTAAGGACACCATTTCACCACTGACTTTCGCAAAGCGTTTGCTGCGTCCGCGTATGCTGATAAAACCTTCGTCATCAACATTAACGATGTCACCTGTGTCATACCAGCCGTCGCCATACAGTGATTTTGGCGGCACTAACACGGCTGGGTTATCGGCTAAGAAGTAACCCAGCATGATGTTTGGGCCTTTAACGTGTAGCCGTCCTGCATCGTCAATGCCGTCAATCGGCTCTAGCTGGTATTCCATTGCAGGCATGAAACGTCCGACTGTGCCCGCTTTGTAATACATCGGGGTATTGACGGAGGTAATCGGTGTGGTTTCAGTTGCGCCATAACCTTCTAGGACGCGGATACCAAACTTATCTGCCCAGAGTTTACGCGTGGTTTCTTGTAATTTTTCTGCCCCTGCAACGACATAACGCATATTGAAGAAGTCATAGGCGTGGGCTTTTTTCGCATACGCGGCTAAAAAGGTATTAGTGCCGAACATAATGGTGGCGTGTAGCTCATACGCCATTTCAGGAATAACCGCATAGTGTAATGGCGTTGGATAAAAGAAGACTCTCATGCCATTGAGTACGGGTAACATTGTGCCGACAGTAAAGCCAAAGGAATGAAACATGGGCAGAAAGTTTAGCACCACATCTTGGGCATTAAAACTGATACTGGCTTCTAATTGTTTCAAATTGGCTAACACGTTGGCATGAGACAGCACCACGCCTTTGGGTACGCCTTCCGACCCTGAGGTGAATAAAATCACCGCTGGGCTATCAGGATTATGTTGTTCGCTTGAATACCAATAATCAGCGGTTCGCGCTTGTAACCACGCGGTAACTTTATCAAACGCGCCAATATGTGCGGCTAAATCTTCTAAATAAACTAATTTAACTTGTTGGGCTAAATGATCAGCTTCGTTCGTTAAATGCCCCTGCTCGATAAAATAGCGTGAGGTTAATACAATGTTAACTTTCGCGGTTTGACAGGCAGAAAACATACCTGCTGAACCTGTGGAATAATTGAGCATTGCAGGGACGCGGCCATGCAGTTGCAAGCCCAGAATGACGCACAAGGTTTTAGTCGAATTAGGCAGAAAAACCCCGACCGCTTCACCTGTTTCGGTGATTTGTTTGAGTGCATTACCAATTGCCAAGGTGCGGGTAATGAGGTTGTTATAGTCTAACGGTTTACGTTCTAAATCCTCGGCAACATGATGTTTGCCGCCGTGTATTTGCCGCGCTTCCAATAGACTTGAAAAAATACTTTGTCGATAACTGCTGGTGGCTAACATCATTTCCGTCATGAGGTTGGCTAACACGCGTCCGCTATACTGACGGCGAATTTTACCTTTCAGCTCATCAGGAACAACTAATCGTGTCGGTGGCAAAATTTTAATGGTGATTTTTGGAAATAACCGCAAGCGCACGATTTTATGTAATCTGGAAAAATGCGTGTACTGTCCACCATCAATACGGATGGGTAAAATGGCTGCCCCTGATTTATCTGCCACCATGCCCGTGCCGTCATAAATTTTCATCAGCGTCCCTGTGACGGTAATACGCCCTTCGGGAAAAATAACGGTTTTAGTGTCGTTTTGTAGATGATGAATTAAATCTTTCAGTGATAATGGATACGTCGGATTCATCGGAAACACGCGTGATAATCCTAGGAACGGCTTGAGCCACCATTGTTCAGAAATATGGGTATTAATCGCAAAGGTAATGTCATCAGGCAAAAACACGCCGAGCAGTAATGGATCAAGAAATGAGGTGTGATTAGCGACAATTAATATTCGCTCCCCCGCTTGTTCGTAGTGTTCTAAGCCTGTCACTTCTACTCGATAAAGTAAGGTCAGTAGAGTATGTAAAAATTTCTTTAGCATAGTATTTTTTTCTCATAGTAAATACGCGGCAAACAAGCCGCTAAGTTTAACTCGCTGTGGCACTCTGGAAAACTACTGATTACGATTTTGTTGATTAAACGGTTATTAACATGATGCTTGGATGAGTTATATGGAACACTCAACACTGAAATAGTCATGGACAAAAAAAATGCAGGGATAACTGAGTTATCACTGCATTTTTGGTTGCGTCAGGTAGGGCTTACCACGTTCTAAAATCGCCCGTATCTAAGTGGACAAAATTGCTACCTGGATAATAACCTACGCCACCGCGTGCCATGCTCATGGCAGCATCTCTAATTGTTCTGCTTTCAACGCCTGCGATACGAATGTCAATGGCGCGACCTTCCATGTGTAAGCTATTTCTAGCAACGCCGCGACTGTTTCTGCGTAAATGTGCGTTAGTGAACGGTGAGCGATAACCGCAAATCACATGAATCTGTTCTTGAATACCCAGCGTGGATTGCAATTCATGTAATTGATCCAGCAAAGCGGTATCGACTGGATGAACTTCATCCGTTAGATGGTCACGGTAGAGATGATTGATTTCATGAAGTGCATCTGGAAGATACCGCCCTTTTTCAAAATAAGTGACATTCAAACTATCGCCTGTGTTGGTATTTTGTAAGGCGATGGTTTTATGTGTGGCATTGCCGCCTATGCGAGCGGGATTGCGTGAGGCAAATGGATTAATTCTTTCGTTTTGCAAAGCAGTATCTAAGTCTAAGTCTTGATGTAATGCAAACTCAGGCATCTCTGTGTGTAAGCGATGTGCGACTGGACGTAGAGAATGGCGACTATGGATATTGGTATCACGCAGGGCAAGGTGTTGGCGTAAATCGCTGTGCAGTCGATGACCGTTGTGATCGTTGTGCAATGAACTGTGAATGCGACTATTAGCTGAGGCAAGTTCTTGGTGTGCAGAATGATGTTTATTGGCAGTTTTTAAAGCCAGTCTGTCATGCAAAGAACTTTTATTAGTATGTGCAGTTGTCGTGTGCTTTAAATCGATTTTACTTGCGTGTTTTACATCAACTTTACTCGTGTGCTTTACATCGACTTTTTTACTGTGAGCAGAAGGAATGATGTGTTTCGCTGCTGCCTCAGCGATTCCAGTGCCACTTACAGCCAGCAAAGAACCATAAGCCAACCGCGTTAGAAATTTGCGTCTTGATGCAATCACATCAGTTTCGTTAATAGTTAGGTTTGTTAATCGTTGATTAGTCATAAATTAAGTAGTCTATTTGATGCTGTTTTATTTATTGTGCCTACTTAGTCTTAATGTAATCTTAAATTTATTTTATAGACCACTATTGTTTCAATAATGTGCTACGGCTTATGGATGAACCTATCAAGAATGTTGGCTCAGTGCATTAATGTCAAAAAGTAACCCAAAAACAAAACAACAGGCTAAAATGCAAGGCTGTTAAACGCACGCGGCATTAATTACTGTTAGCTGTTTAAATAATCCTTATATTAGCGAGTCTATAAAATGCAATCACACCCTGCTCAATTATTTAGCTTTGAATTTTACCCGCCAAAAACCGAAGAAGGTGCGGCAAGTTTGCAAGTGGTACATAGCAAATTGGCGGCACTTAAGCCCGATTTTTTTTCGGTAACCTTTGGCGCGGGTGGTTCAACGCGTGATAAAACGTTTGATACCGTTGTTGATATTCAAGCAAAAGGCATAGCGGCAGCCCCCCATTTATCGTGTGTTGCGTCAACCAAAGACAATATTTGCGCTATTTTGACAAACTATCAGCAACATGGGATTGCAAAAATTGTCGCATTAAGAGGTGATTTGCCTTCTGGCACAATGTCAGCGGGTGAATTTCGTTATGCCAATGAATTAGTTGAGTTTATTCGGCTAGAAACAGGGGATTACTTTGATATTCATGTTGCTGCCTATCCTGAAGTGCATCCTCAAGCCGCCAATGCAGCGGAAGATTTTAAAAACTTTAAACGTAAAGTGGATGCAGGTGCGAATTCGGCGATTACGCAGTATTTTTACACGGCTGAGGCGTATTTTTATTTTGTCGATTTATGTGAAAAAAATGGCATTACCATTCCTATTGTTCCAGGTATTATGCCGATTACTCAGTATTCACAGTTGTTTCGTTTTTCAGAAATGTGCGGTGCGGATATTCCCCGCTGGATGCGTAAACGCTTAGAAAGTTTTGGTGATGATAAGACTGCAGTGCAAGCTTTTGGTTTGGATTTGGTCAGTGGATTGTGCCAACGTTTGCTAGATGGCGGCGCACCTAGTCTGCATTTTTATACGATGAATCAATCTGCGCCTACCGTAGCGATTTTAGAAAATTTACAGATAAAATCATAAGGCTAACGCACAAAATACCTGCGGATAAAACAAATAAGGGCGACTTAAGTCGCTCTTATTCATTATCACGAATAATTTTTTAATTGCTTGCAAGCATCGCGTTGTAATGTCTTCTTAGCATCGAATCTTCGGGTATTTGTGCTGTAACTGAGACGACGGTTTCGCTGGTCGTTTCAGATTGAATAAGTGTTTCAGCGACTTTAGCAGGGGCAGTAGGTATTTTTTTGCAGTTTCCATACTGACAAATTAGTTTTGCCATTGCTGCTTCATTGTTTAAACACTGTTCGATAACCGCAGTGATTTGCGTATTATGGTGGCGCGATAAGGCTAAGTCCGTAGGGCATGGGCTAAGTGAGTCAATCATGGCGCGTAAATGAGTCAAATAATGCCGTTTTAGCATTGAATCTTGTGGTAATAGGCTATTTTCAGGTGTTAAACTGACAACTTTATTGGCTTGTTCTGCTACCAAAGGTTTACTTTCAGCTAATGGTGGAGCAACAACAGGTTTAGCTGGAGCGGCTACTTTATCGGCAGGTTTGATTTCTTGCTGTATCGGTTTTGCCGAGTCAGACAAATTTTTGGGTCTTGTACCGTGGGCTTGTTTTTTGTTTTGTAAAAAAAACCAGATGAGTGCTGCAACAACGGCAAGGGCAAAGGCAATAAGTTCAATCATGAATAACACTCCAAAAGTAACTGTCCACGAGTCAATGGGCAGCGGGTATTTTAATTAAGTTACAAGATATTAATGCAGGTAAAACAATAAACTAGCCCTTGATAAACCTAAAAATAAATAGGTTACAAGGGCGTTGGAAATACGGTGATAGCTTATTGTAAATTGGATACGCCAACAATCGACCAGTTTTCAATATCAAGTAAACCTTCTTGGTTGTCACCGTTATCATAAACAATACGACAGGTATATTTTTTTGTAGTCGGTACTGCGTTGCTGGTGACGTTAATTTCAGCATTAATGACGTATTCGTAATTGCCAATATCCCATGCTTTTAGCGGTTTTTCTGTAAAGCTAATAGATTCATTGGGGGGTGCTTTAGATTTAATGTAATTATTACAGTGCATGAAAGCAAGGTTAGACAATGACGTAGAGACAGGTAAGTTACTGCCTTTATCTTTGCTATCAATTAAAAATAAATCTGACTTAATTACATCGTAGACGAACGGCATAATGAGCTTCTGTTGTGAGATTGAAAGGCCAAGTAATCCAGCCATAAGTAATAATATGCGGTATTTTTTTAATTTTTCTATTAGTGATGACATAGCGAACTTCTTCATGAAATGATGAGAATTATTGGGTAGTGATTCTAGCAGAAATCAATGAGTTATGGTTAGCTTTACGCTATTTTGATAAATTTTAGCGTTTAAATCAAAGCCTATCAGGATGATTAAGCAGTTAAATTCAAGCCATAACATGACAACCATGATACTGCCAATGCTGCCATATACTTTGTTGTAAGTGCCAAAATTATTGACATAATAGTTAAACAATAATGGGTGGTGGGTTAAATCTGTGATGATAGATTAAAATCACGGGCAGAATAAAATCACACTTACCTAAAAGACCTTATGCGCTGCTACCAAGAAATCACCTGTCCATTCTGTAAAAGTAACCAGATGGGCAAGTCAGGACGCAATGCAACGGGAGA
>SHZG01000140.1 GCA_009692395.1 Methylococcales bacterium
CATACCACTAACACCGTACTCGCTTATGTATTTGGTAAGCGCAAGGATGACGTATTCAAGCAACTTAAAACCTTGCTTGCCCCCTTTAATATTACCTGCTTCTACACAGATGATTGGGGTGCTTATCAGCGTCACCTTGAGGCTGATAAACATGAGATTGGTAAGCGCAAGACGCAGAAAATAGAACGTAAAAACCTGAACTTTCGGACATGGATCAAACGACTCAATCGCAAGACCATTGGCTTCTCAAAACTAGAGTTAATGCACGACACCGTCATCGGTTTGCTTATCAACAAGGTCGAATTCGGGCGCGATATTTATTCATAATTACAGATTTAACCCACTACCAAATTAAGTAAGTCACTGTTTGCTATTTGACTTATTGTAGTAACAACAGTAATTTAGACAGCATTTTTAACACTATTCCCACAAGCTATTAAATGGAACAATTTCAGAGAATAAGTCGTCTCCCTCCTTACGTTTTTAACATTGTTAATGAATTG
Source organism: Methylococcales bacterium (assembly GCA_009692395.1). Lineage (GTDB taxonomy): Bacteria > Pseudomonadota > Gammaproteobacteria > Methylococcales > Methylomonadaceae > UBA4132. The sequence continues at coordinate 504 of SHZG01000140.1, forward strand.
AAAGCCAAAGCGCGTGCTGCTGGCGAAGATATTATTGACTTTGGCATGGGTAATCCTGACCAACCCACGCCGCAACACATTGTTGATAAGCTGATTGAAGCCGTACAACGCCCTGATACGCACCGTTATTCAGTGTCAAAAGGTATTCCACGGTTACGCAAAGCGATATGTGACTGGTATCAAACCCGCTTTGATGTTGATTTAGACCCAGAAACTGAAGCCATTGTTACCATTGGTTCTAAAGAAGGTTTAGCGCATTTAGCCTTAGCCACATTAGGGCCAGGTGATGTCGTTCTTGTGCCGAATCCTGCCTATCCGATTCATCCTTATGGTGTGGTCATTGCTGGTGCAGACGTGCGTCATGTACCGATGGTTGAAGGCGGCGATTTTTTTGAAGAATTACAAAAAGCCATTGTTGATTGCTGGCCCAAACCAAAAATGTTGATTCTTAACTTCCCTGGTAATCCGACCAGCGAATGCGTGGAACTGGAGTTTTTTGAGAAAATTATCGCAGTGGCAAAAGAGCATAATATCTGGGTGGTTCAAGATATTGCTTATGCAGACATAGTATTTGATGGCTACAAAGCCCCGTCAATTTTACAAGTTGAAGGTGCGAAAGACATTGCAGTCGAATTTTTCTCACTATCCAAAAGCTACAATATGCCGGGTTGGCGCGTCGGTTTTATGTGCGGCAATAAAGAATTAGTGTCTGCCTTAGCGCGTATCAAATCGTATCTGGATTACGGTACATTTGCCCCAATTCAAATCGCAGCCATTGCCGCGCTTGAAGGCCAGCAAGAGTGTGTGCATGAAATTTCAGAAATGTATTGTAAACGCCGTGATGTGTTATGTGACGGGCTAAATGCTATCGGCTGGGCAGTCGAAAAACCTAAAGCAACCATGTTTGTCTGGGCAAAAATACCTGAACAATATGCCGCAATGGGATCATTGGAATTTTCTAAAAAATTATTGCTGGAAGCGAAAGTTGCCGTTGCACCTGGCATTGGCTTTGGTCAATACGGCGATACCCACGTTCGTTTTGGTTTGATTGAAAATGAACACCGAACCCGCCAAGCCGTACGCGGGATTCGCTTGATGATGAAGCAAGATCAACACAAACCGCTCGTTTAGTCACTTGCATTGATAACGACTGAATACTTTCCGTAGAGCCGCGATGTTCGCATCTCTACAAACGCGATTACTTGGTTTTTGCCCACCATTTAGCCGCCATAATGCAATCCCGTGATAAAATCCCCCTATTTTTAACACAACAACACAGCGCACACTTCATGTCCCCATCCTTAGACGAACTTCTCGCGCAAGCTTTACAAGCCCTTGCGACTGCCACCGACCTTATGCAGCTTGATGCCGTTCGCGTGCATTATTTAGGCAAAAAAGGCTTATTTACTGAACCAATGAAAGAACTGGGCAAACTTGATCCTGAACAACGCCGCACTGTCGGGCAGGTCATCAATCAAGCCAAAGACAGCTTTCAAAGCGAACTGGAAGCCAAAAAAATCGCACTGGAATCCGCCGCGCTCAGCGCACGATTAGCCAGTGAACGCATTGATGTCACGCTTGCAGGGCGTGGACAAGCGGTTGCGGGTTTGCATCTTGTCACCACCACACTGCGTCGCATCAACAAAATTTTTGCCAGTGTCGGTTTTAATGTCGTTGAAGGCCCTGAAATTGAAGACGATTATCACAATTTTGAAGCCCTGAACATTCCCGCGCATCACCCAGCCCGTGCTATGCACGACACCTTTTATTTTGACGCACACCGCGTGTTAAGAACCCACACTTCACCCGTGCAGATTCGCGTCATGGAATCGGAAACACCACCATTAAAAGTGATTGCGCCCGGCCGTGTGTACCGTTGTGATTCTGATATAACGCACACGCCAATGTTCCACCAAGTGGAAGGCTTTTTGGTTGATACCCATGTCAGTTTTGCTGATTTAAAAGGCGTGGTGTATGAATTTTTACGCGCGTTTTTTGAAAAAGACATTCAAGTGCGTTTTCGTCCATCGTATTTCCCCTTCACTGAACCGTCTGCCGAAGTCGATATTGAATGCGTAATATGTGGCGGCGAAGGCTGTCGCGTGTGCAGTCACACAGGTTGGCTGGAAGTGATGGGTTGCGGCATGATTCACCCTGAAGTGTTTAAATCTGTGGGTATCGACAGCGAACAGTACAGCGGTTTTGCCTTTGGTATGGGTGTGGAACGCTTGGCGATGCTGCGTTACGGTATTAATGATTTACGGTTGTTTTTTGAAAATGACCTGAAATTTTTACAACAATTTAACTAACAGGGAAGTCATCATGAAAATCAGTGAAACGTGGTTAAGAAGTTATGTAAATCCAGCCGTTACGACCGATGAGTTAGTCGCACAATTAACAATGGCAGGGCTGGAAGTCGATTCAGTTACCCCTGCGGCGGCAATATTCAGCGGTGTCGTGGTCGGTGAAGTGATCGACATGGAAAAACACCCAGACGCAGATAAATTGCGCGTGTGCCGTGTCAATGTCGGTGAAGCAGAACCGCTGCAAATTGTCTGCGGCGCGGCGAATGTGCGCGTGGGTTTGAAAATTCCAGCGGCGTTATGCGGCGCGGTATTACCCGAAGATTTTAAAATCAAAAAATCCAAATTACGCGGTGTGGAATCGTTTGGAATGCTGTGTTCTGAAAAAGAACTCGGACTTGCCGCCGATGCTAACGGTTTAATGGAATTGCCGAATGACGCGCCTGTCGGTGTCGATATTCGTGAGTATTTATCGCTGAATGATTCGATTATTGAAGTCGATTTAACGCCGAATCGGGCGGATTGTTTGAGTGTTGAAGGTATTGCGCGTGAAGTTGCAGTATTAAACGAACTAGACTGGAGTCCAAACCTTGGTTTGGCTTCTGAGATAAATAACGCCGAATCATTAACCGTCACCGTCCTAGCCCCCGAAGCCTGCCCGCGTTATTTAGGTCGCTTAATCCAAGGCGTTAATCCACAAGCGGAAACGCCGTTATGGATGCAGGAGCGTCTACGCCGTTCAGGTGTACGCAGTTTAGGCGCGGTGGTTGATGTCACCAACTATGTGTTAATTGAATTAGGGCAACCGCTACACGCCTTTGATGCTGCTAAATTAACAGGCGGTATCACCGTGCGTTATGCAGTCGCCGATGAAAACGTGGCGTTATTAAACGGGCAAAGCATCAAACTCGACACTGAATCCTTAGTGATTGCCGATGATAAGCAAGCCCTCGCCTTAGCAGGTGTGATGGGCGGCAGTGAATCAGCCGTCAGCGATAGCACGCAAGACATCTTTTTAGAATGTGCGTTTTTCACACCATTAACTATTGCAGGTAAAGCGCGGCAATACGGTTTGCATACCGATTCTTCACACCGTTTTGAACGTGGCGTGGATTTCACCTTGCAAGCCCGCGCTATCGAACGCGCGACGCAACTAATTGTCGATATTGCAGGCGGTAGCGTTGGTGCAATCACCGAAGTCACTACAGAAGCCGCATTACCTAACCGTGATGCTGTCTTATTAAGAAAATCACGTTTGGAAAAAACCTTAGGTATCGCCATTGCCGATGAGCGCGTGGTATCAATTTTTCAACGCTTAGGTCTGGCTGTAGAAACCCTAGCCGAAGGCTGGAAAGTCAAACCTACGGGCTTTCGTTTTGACATTGCTATCGAAGCGGATTTAATCGAAGAAATCGCGCGTATTGTCGGTTATAACAACCTGCCTAACAGCAGTGTACTCATGCGCTCGTCATTAGGTTTAGCCACTGAAAGCGTGTTAGAACTTGACCGCGTCAAAGATTTATTCGTTGATAGAGGTTATCAAGAAGCCATCACCTATAGCTTTGTCGATGAAGAAATCCAACAAACCATCGCGCCGAATGATGAAGTGGTGCGCTTAAAAAATCCCATTTCTGCCGATATGGCAGTGATGCGCACCACCTTATGGTGTGGCTTAATCAAAGCGGCATTACACAACACCAACCGCCAACAAACCCGCGTGCGTTTATTTGAAACGGGCTTGCGTTTCGTGCAAAGAGACGGCGAAACCCAGCAGGAAAAAATGCTCGCAGGTTTAGCCTTAGGCAGTGCGTACACTGAACAATGGGGCGAAAAAACCCGCAAAGTCGATTTCTTTGACGTTAAAGCTGACGTAGAAGCCTTATTCGGTTTAACAGGTTGTGAAGCGCAATTTATTCCCGCTGAACAAACCGCCTTGCACCCGTACCAAACCGCTGAAATACGCAACAAAGACAGGCAAAGTATCGGCTGGTTAGGAATGCTGCATCCTAATCTGGAAAAACAACTGGGCTTTGATAGCCAAGTATTTTTATTTGAATTAGCACAAGACCTAGTATTAAATAAAACACCTGCTAAATTTAAACCATTGTCAAAATACCCATCAGTACGCCGTGATTTAGCCTTGTTAGTCAATGACGACATTACCGCCAGCCAACTCATAGACTGCATTAAAAACTGCAATGAACCTAGCTTACAAGATGTTGTTATCTTTGATATTTATCGCGGTAAAGGCGTAGCAGAAGGCTGTAAAAGCATCGCATTAAGTATAACCCTACAAAATGACGTGCAAACCCTTACAGATTTAGAAATAGATGCTATAGTTAGCAGGTTGTTAGACAAATTGACCCAGAAAACGGGCGCAAAATTGAGAGAGTGATTCATGGCATTAACAAAAGCAGCTTTTGCGGAAACCTTGTTTGACGAGCTAGGCTTAAACAAACGCGAAGCAAAAGACATGGTAGAGTTCTTTTTTGAAGAAATAAAAAGCTCCCTAGAACAAGGAAAGCAAGTAAAAATCTCTGGGTTTGGTAAGTTCGAACTGCGCGACAAAAGCAGTCGACCGGGAAGAAATCCAAAAACAGGCGAAGAAATACCCATTACAGCCCGGCGTGTGGTAACATTCCGTTCAGGTCAAAAACTAAAAGCCCGAGTAGAAGAGTATGTTGGATCCGAGTAATAATGATCTGCCCGTCATTCCCGCAAAACGGTATTTCACCATCGGTGAAGTCAGTGAATTGTGCGGAGTCAAGCCTCATGTACTGCGTTATTGGGAGCAAGAGTTCACCGAACTCAGCCCCATAAAACGACGTGGTAATCGCCGTTATTATCAGCGTCATGATGTCTTGATAATACGGCAAATTCGTTCACTACTCTACGAACAAGGCTACACCATTGGCGGCGCACGAGCGCATTTAAGCAGTGATGACAACAAAGACAATGCCACCATCACCAAACAGCTGATTCATCAAATGGTCGCCGATCTCGAAGATATTTTAGAATTACTAAAATAAGCTACAAAAACAGGGCGGATGTTGTATAATTCGCCCTCTTGCTTTACCAGAGACTGTATTCACATTCTCACTCCATAAAATCACCAACAAAATGATCGGAGCGTAGCGCAGCTTGGTAGCGCACTTGTCTGGGGGACAAGGGGTCGCAGGTTCAAATCCTGTCGTTCCGACCAATAAAATCAATAAGTTATAAAATATCTATTTTAGAAGAAAGTCAAAAAGACGTTTTCGGGTACTCATACGGGTACACTTTAGAAAGTTATTGACCGCATATCGAAAAAATAAAATCACCTGCAACAGTTGCCGCTAAATATGGCGCGTAGAACAACACAAACTTGGTTAATTGCAATCAGTGTTTTGGACACATTTTTCAAGACACATAATTAATTATGCTTAAAACCCAATTTGGGAGTTTTGGTGAGCCATAGCTTTTACAACCGCCCTTGCAATATAGCCAAAGCAGTATAATTTGATTATTTTAAATTAGATGACATATTCAGCCGATTTCCGCCAAAAAGTATTGACGATTAAAGAACAAGAAGGGCTAACACAAGCGGAAGCGGCAGTGCGTTTTGGTGTTGGAGTGGCAAGTATA
>SHZG01000141.1 GCA_009692395.1 Methylococcales bacterium
TTCGGACATGGATCAAACGACTCAATCGCAAGACCATTTGCTTCTCAAAACTAGAGTTGATGCACGACACCGTCATCGGTTTGCTTATCAACAAGGTCGAATTCGGGCGCGATATTTATTCATAATTACAGATTTAACCCACTACCGTTCGCTTTTGGTGGCTTTCTGATTTGTTGGTGAAGTGCTTGGCGTACCACTCCAACGCTATCGCCTTAAAACTGCTTTCGGTTGCCCCCGTTTTTTTTATTTTGCGATCTAGGCTGGGGTCGATACCGCCATCAATTTGTTTTTTGGCGGTATCTCGTTTATCCCGCGCTTCTTTGAGTGATGTGGTTGGATAAACACCTAACGCTAAGGTTTTCCGTGCGCCGTTAAATCGGTAATTGTATCGAAAGTATTTTGAGCCATTGGGATTAACCAGTAGGAACATTCCCTTTTCGTCTTGGAGTTTGTACGCCTTATCTGGCGCGGCTTTGGCGTTCTTTATGGCGGTATCTGTTAGGGACATGGCGGTATAAATTCCAGTAGATGGCGATATACCGCCACTTATACCGCCACCAATGGCGGTATGTCAATAAACCTTGTTACACTTCGTTAGACAATAAAAAACCCGCTAAGCCTTATGACTTGCGGGTTTTTAGTCTTCTTTGAACATCGTTAAACCTATGTATGGTGGCGATAGGTGGATTTGAACCACCGACCCCGGGGTTATGAATCCCGTGCTCTAACCAACTGAGCTATATCGCCATTTTTGAGGGGCTGTGTAAAGAGCGGGAATTATAGATACCCGCTCTTAATTTGTCAAACGTTGAATCGAAAGTGCATGACATCGCCGTCTTTTACGATGTAATCTTTGCCCTCTAATCGCCATTTTCCTGCGTCTTTTGCACCTTGTTCGCCCTTGTAAGTGATAAAGTCGGCGTAGGAAATAACTTCTGCACGAATAAAGCCTTTTTCAAAGTCGCTGTGTATCACGCCTGCTGATTGTGGGGCAGTCGCACCAACAGGAATTGTCCACGCTCTGACTTCTTTTACGCCTGCGGTGAAGTAGGTGGCTAGGTTGAGTAATTTATAACCTGCGCGTACCACGCGGTCTAATCCTGCTTCTTCTAAGCCTAAGTCGTCGAGAAATTCTTTTTTCTCGTCTTCATCTAGCTGGGAAATTTCCGCTTCAATCGCGGCACAAATTGGCACAACCATTGAGCCTTCTTTGGCTGCAAATTCGCGGACGCTGTCTAGCAGAGGGTTATTTTCAAAACCGTCATCTTGGACATTGGCAATGTACATGGTGGGTTTGAGTGTCATTAAGCACAAGTCTTTAAAGAGGTCGGTTTCTTCTTCGGTTAAGCCCATTGTGCGCACGGGTTCGCCCGCTTCCAGTTGTGCTAACACGCGTTCTAATACTAATTTTTTGGCTTGTTCGTCTTTGTTGCCTGTGCGGGCAATTTTACTACAGCGTAATAAGGCTTTTTCTACCGATGTCATATCAGCTAACGCCAATTCTGTGTTAATCACTTCAATATCAGATAGGGGATCAATTTTGTTGGCAACGTGAATCACATTGTCATCTTCAAAACAGCGCACCACATGAGCAATCGCATCCGTTTCACGAATATTGGCTAAAAATTTGTTCCCTAAGCCTTCGCCTTTAGACGCGCCTGCCACTAAGCCCGCAATATCGACAAATTCAATGGTGGTGGGCAGTACACGTTCAGGTTTGACAATTTCTGCGAGTTTGTCCATTCTTGAGTCTGGCACAGGCACAACGCCAACATTGGGATCAATGGTACAGAAGGGATAATTTTCAGCGGCAATTTTTGCCCGCGTTAGGGCGTTAAATAAAGTTGATTTACCAACATTGGGTAAGCCAACGATTCCACAATACAGTGCCATAGTGTTCTCTTAACAGTTTCAAAAATAGGCAATTATACAAGTTATCTGCTGTATCGTTGATTTTCATAACGGTATTGTATGAATGCGAGTAGTGTTGAACGAGTAATGCTCAAGAGGAATAGCTAACAAACACTTCACCGCCACAATTACGCGCACTGGCAGTGACAAAGCTCAAATTATCAAATTGCGCAAATGTGCGCCGTGCATGTTGGGTGATTGATTCGGCTAATTGTGCGCCATCAATGGCACAAAAACCCGTTGGCCCCCATGAAGTTTGACCAATCGCCACCGCGCCTTGTTTGGCTAACCAGTGCATAGCTTTGGTGACTTCGGGGCTGGTAAATACACCGCCTTGCGCCGCTGCGAAATGTTCACCAACCGATTGTTGTAATTGGCTGATAACGTCACCAAACAGCACGATATTATTTTCAGCGACTGCGGGTAAGCCTTGCATCAATAACATATAACACAACCGTGCGGCTTCTGATTGAGGAAACGGGGGCAATTTTTTAAAGGCTTCCACTTCTTGTTGACCATGTAACCCTTGTCCGCGTTTATCAAACACTAAAATAAATCGCCACTCGCTAGGAATATCAAAATGCACCAACACGGGTGGGATAATGGTATTTTCACCGCGCCCACCATCGACCACTAAACCGCCTTGTTCAAATACGCCGATGCCGATGCCTGAGCGTAAACCTCTATCCATGACTGAGGCAATCTCGCGTACACTCAACCCTAAACCGTACAGCGCGTTGAGTGCTGAACCGATAGCCAACGACATTTGCGTACCCGAACCCAAACCGACGTGTTCAGGAATAGCCGTTTCTATAGTGAGATTCACCTTATCGGAGACGTTTAACGCTTTGCATAACATGGTGAGACATAAATCGGCACGGTGTGCGGACGCGCCTGTAATGATGCGCTGGTCGGCAGCGGTGACGGAAAGCCGCGTGGCGTGTTCATTGAGTGCGACTCCGATGCTACCAAAATGGCGACCGAGTGAACCACTTAAATCAATGAATCCCATGTGTAAGCGGGCGGGAGCAATAACGGAAATTTTGAGCTGTTGAGTCATTAAGTAAGTATTAGGTTGTGGTGCGGAATATGGGCAAAATTATACATGACCGCGTGCTAAGCGCGGAACGATTCCAGCACATTGACTAAATCAGGCAGCATGACATCACAATATGTCAGTGTCAGTGGGTCTATCGGTAGAACAGAGGGGACAAACACCGCAAACGCGCCCGCTTTCCTAGCGGCGACGATGCCTGTATGAGAATCTTCTAACACTAAGCATTGCTGAATAGGGATTCCTAAGATGTCAGCGGCTTTTAGAAAAATATCAGGTGCAGGTTTGCCATGTGTCACATCATCACGGCTGATAAGCGTGGAAAAAACACCCGTTAAACCCGCGAGTTCCAGACATTCCAGCGCATTAATAGCGCGGCTGTTAGTGGCTAAGCAATAGGGTAATTGTTGTTGATTAATAAAGGCTAACAACTCGTGAAAACCACGTTTTACTTCAATGCCGTTACGGTTGACGTGGTCGCGCCAGAATTCGCCAGTGGTTTGATTAAAATGCGGTAAATCAAAATTAGCCCCAAATTCCGCCAGTAATTTGTGTTTAATCGTGTCGCCATTCAAGCCAGAAAAAGACTGGCAAAATTCATCGGACAAGGTATAGCCCAGTTGAACACCTGCCTGTTGCCACGCAATAAAATAGGTCGCTTCGGTGTCTAACACTAAGCCATCCATATCAAAAATGACGGCTGAAAAATTGGCTAGGTCAAGCATCGAATAACCTTGATATATTCGCAGTGGGCTTCTCGACTTGAACCGACGACAATACGTTTAACACCGTGAGCATCTTGTTCAACAACACCCGCTATTTCAATTAATTCACCGTTCACTGCTTGCCCTGTATAGGTCGCGGTAAAACTGACCGCTGAGTGAATCTGTGGATGGTCTATGATCAATTCAGCGGGATAAGCAAACGCCTCCGTGTCATCCAGCACACGACATTGCACGGTTATCGCGCCACATTTTTGATAACGGCTAGCAGGCGCAGAAGATGGATTAATCAGGTTTAAATCAAATTTTCGCCCATTAATAACGGCTTTATTAAATTTACGCCGTTCATGCCAAACGTAATCAGCAAAACTGAGTTCACAATCACGGCGTTGGTAGGATTGCTGCCAATCTTCATTACTTAATTCTTGTAGCACATCGCGTGCAATCAGTTCACGCACAATAGCGCGGCAGTGTTGAAAAACGTCTGCGTTATAACACACCAAATCAATGTCTGAACTGGCTTGCTGCACACCAATTAATAGCGAACCCGTCACGCCACAATGGCTTAAATCCAAACCATTGACCTGTAATAACTGACACAGGGCAATGAAATCACGATCCACAGCATCGGGCTGTTCTATTTGTTGAATAGCTTGCAAACGCTGTTTAGGTTGATGATGTTTAATAATGCGCTCTACGGGAACAGCGTGTAACTGTGCATCTAACACAGGCGAATAATGCAGATAATCCGCATGGTGTTGTATGAGTAGCTGATTCGCCGCGTGGGTAGCGACTTTTTTTTGCTGCACATAACGCAAAAAACACAGCACTTTGCCCTGTTCTGTGCCGTCGGCGACCACCGCAAATATTAAATTTTCGGCAGTTTCGATAAAATCTTTAGCGAGAAACATGATGATAGTTGTTGAGTGAGTTGTGTGAATATAGCTAACCGTTAATAAAATGATTACAAAACCGTTCGCACCGAAGCCCCTCGAAGTGTGAATGTGGTTCGACAAGGCTCTCATGAGCTTGTCGAATGGCTCACCACGAACGGTATCATTGTATTGTGCGTTAGCTCTAGTAGTTTAACGTCAGTGGTGTTCCCACCTGCAAATCCACTGCCATTAAGTGAAGGATTTACCGTAGGGGCAATCCCTTGTGGTTGCCCTGATAACGACCTGTTTACAGGGCTGGTACAAGGCACAGCCCCTACATTTTTGTCTTAACTTAATGGCAGTGACCTGCAAATCTCCTTAAGAAATCGCCTTTTGCATCTGTTCATTATCCAATTCATTTTCCCATTTCGCCGCTACTACCGTTGCCACGCCATTGCCAATTAAATTAGTCAAGGCGCGTGCTTCGGACATAAAACGGTCTATGCCTAAAATCAGTGCCAACCCTGCGATGGGAATCGTGGGCATGACTGACAGCGTTGCCGCCAGCGTAATAAAACCACTGCCTGTCACGCCTGCCGCGCCTTTTGATGTCAGTAATAATATGCCCAGCAACGTCAATTCCTGCATCCACGTCAATGGCGTATTAGTCGCTTGCGCAACAAAAATCGCCGCCATTGCTAAATAAATCGACGTGCCGTCGAGATTAAACGAATAACCTGTCGGAATCACCAAACTAACCACCGATTTAGAACAGCCCATGTTTTCCAGTTTAACCATAATGCGTGGCAACACCGATTCAGACGATGATGTACCCAGCACTATCAACAGCTCCTCTTTAATATACACAATGAATTTGAGTATGCTAAAGCCTGCTAAACGGGCGATTAAACCCAGCACGATGAAGATAAACAACAAGCAAGTCAGATAAAAACTGCCCATTAATTTTGCCAGCGGTAACAACGAAGCCACGCCGTATTTACCAATAGTAAATGCCATTGCGCCAAACGCACCGACTGGGGCTAATTTCATAATGGTTTCTACGATACTAAATAACACTTGTGATACTTTGTGGATAAATACCAGCACTTCCGCACCCGTGTCTTTCATTGCGGCAAGCGAACAGCCAAACAGCAACGAAAATAACAGCACTTGCAGTAGCTCACCTTTGGCAAACGCATCCACCACGCTAGTTGGAATAATGTTGAGCAAAAAATCCACCGTGTTATGCGTTTTCGCCGCTTCGGTATACACACTAAGTCCTTTAATATCCAGCGTGCTAGCATCAATATTCATACCGACCCCTGGTTGAATAATATGCACCACCAACAGCCCGATGAGTAACGCCAGCGTACTCACTACTTCAAAATACAGCAGAGCTTTAACGCCCACGCGCCCGACTTTTTCCATGTCCTGCATACCCGCAATACCCGTCACCACAGTACAGAAAATAATCGGTGCAATCAGCATTTTAATCAACTTAATAAAGCCATCGCCTAACGGTTTCATGGATACCGCCGTATCAGGATAAAAATGCCCCAGCACAATGCCGACGCTAATAGCGATTAGCACGTGAAAATACAGTGTTTTATAGAATTTTTGGCTAGGCATTAGTGAATCTCTGTGTGTTGGGAATATAAGTGTACAATTTAGCCATATAGCCAAAGCAAAATAAAATGATTTAAAAGAGCTGAGAGAACAGTGTATCAGTGGAGCAGTTTTTCTTTCTGCTAAGTGCTTTAGCTTGCGCCCATTTGTGTTCAATAGGATTTAAGTCAGGTGAATAAGGCGGCAAGAATTCCA
>SHZG01000142.1 GCA_009692395.1 Methylococcales bacterium
CCTTGTACAACCTCGCAACACGTCTCGTGTCGCCCAAGCACAGACCCCCAGTTCCTGTTGTATCCAGTTCATTGCTATCATCGGTTTGTTAGTTCAAATTATCTTACTGTACCGCATTGTGGGAAGTTGTGGGTAATCGTGTGGATATAGGTGACATTGGCGTTTTTACAGGAATATCAAAAGTAGATGCTTGGTACATTGCCTACGCTATTGAGTTACAAATACCTGTTGTCACTGACGATCAGGATATGACTAAACTAGCAAAAACATTTGATGTAAAAGTCATGCCTACGTTGGGCTTACTGAAAATCATGCTGGACGCTGGACATACAGACATGAAAACAATTAATAGCTTAGTAGAATACTTGAGAATCTTTGATAAACCTGCGAATTTAGATAGCGATTACAAAAAGTATTTTTAAAGAAAACATTATAAAATATATGTCTTTAGGTGAAAACTAGCGGCAAGGGTTATCGTAAGGAAAAACATGATATATAAGGGTTTTGAACTTCATAAGACGCTATTGGATACAAAACTTCCTCACAGAAATCTTCGCCTAACTTTTACAATAAAAACTATGTTACATTAAGCACAGTAATATAAACCTATCAAAACGATAGACAACAAAAAGCCGTGACATCCTCCCCGACCAAAGTTGAGATGTTCACGGCTTCCCCAAAATCGCTGTTAAGCGGCTTTGATGGTTTAAAGTTTAATTTACTTGTGGCAGTTAATCAATCAATTAAATACGCAATTAATTAATTAAATACGCACATTAAATTAAAACACCATCAAAAAACCGCGTACAGCCTAGCATTATGAGGCTTTACCATGACCACAAAAAACACTACTGTACTACGCACCAAAGACATAGCCACAGCGTTAAGCGTATCAAAACCGACGGCGTGTAGACTGCTACACAGCGGCAAAATAAAAAAAATTCAAATATCGCAGAAATGTATCGGGGCTTTTCAATCCGATATTGACGCGTACCTGTCACAAAACCGACACGCATAAAAAAACCACGAACCTATAAAATATAGTCGTGGTTTCTGTCTTCAAAATCCAAAATGTACGGGCAGTACAGGGCGTGATTATACACGCTTTTACGGGTTTTGAGATGAAATCATCGGCAAGGACAGCTAATGAATACTTTAAATTCTTTTGACATTATCAACCGCTGTTATGGCGAATTAACCGCCATTGCCGCCGATCACGGTATCGACTTTGGCAAGTTAATCGAGCGCATTAACTTTGATGGCATTCCGATAAAACGCGGTATTGAGCTAGATAAAACCTATCGCGGCAAGGTGTTTACGGTAGCGAGTGAGTGGACAGCCCCCGATGGCAACCATTATCCACAAATAACCTTCAAAACATTCAAACAGGGCGGTTATCAGGAAACATGGAACGGTTACAAGGCGTATAAAGATTTAGCCGAAAATACCACTGTTCCCAAAACCTATCAGCCGAAAAAGCCTAGCCCTGTCTACCAAGACAAAGCGGATAAAGAACGCTGCAATAAAATCAAACGGTTTAGCGCGTTTAAAGCCGTCTTTAATGAATTGCCTAAAGTCGCTGATACGGGGGATATTGGTGGCTATTTAAGCGATAAAGGCTTTAGTGTAGCGGATATTCCGACTAGCTTAGATTTACGCCGTGGCAGTCATCAACGTGGCTTATTTATCGCTTATCCGCTGCACAATAGCCAAGGGCAAACCGTGGGCTATCAGTTGCTTTATGACACGCCCTTTACTGACTACAGCGGCAAACCACGCAACAAAGACTTTATTTTTTACCCTGACACTAAAAACGGTAGTCATGCGTGGTTAGGTACGCCTAGCCAACACTGCGAATTTATCGGTGAAGGTGAGGGCTTGGCAACGTGTTTAACGGCGTGGCTTGCGACAGGCAATCCTATTGCGGTGTACCTTGATGCGGATAACTTAGGCAAAGTACACGCTGAACTCAGTAAAACCTACACGAATTTATTACCGCTTGCGGATAATGACGTTAAAGCCGATGGCGGTAACGTGGGGTTATTCAGTGCTATCAAAGCGGCACTGGGCGGCGTGATTGCTTACCCCGTGCTAGACGGTCAAAAAGTCGATTTTGATGATCTAAGACTAATTAAGGGACTTGAAGAAGTAGCACGGCAAATAGCCGAAAATAGGCTAATCGTTCCCAGTAATTTACTGGATTATTACAAGTTACTGGCAACCTACGCCCCTATTGAGCAACTGCCTAAAATCCTAGCAACCACGTGTTTTTTCGCCACAAAGAAAATTATCACGGTCAACGATTTACGGATTCACGCCAAAGCCTTGTTTGCATTGCGTCCACGTCACACCTCAATAAAAGCGATTGTTAAACAGCTTAAGAAGTACCTTAAAAAGCAGATTAATTTAATCAATCGGGAAAATTCGATTACTGACCTCAAGGGGGTTACTTGTCACGATATGACGGGTAAAGATAATACCGCCATTGCTAAAATTATCCTGTCATTGGATAAAGTCATTATTGTTGATAATCGCCCAATGGCAACAGGCAAAACTGAGTTAATGAAATTAATTGCCGATTATCATCTTAACCGTTTTGGCAACAAGGCAAGCTATAAGGACATTAAACAATTTCATTTTGATAACGGCGGCACGACTAAACAATGGGGCAAGATTCGTAAAAATCCTAAACTGTTTAAGGATTTACAGGATCAGGTTAATCAGCAACACATAACCGCTTACAGAGAAAGCCAAAAAACCGTTTATGTCTGCCACCGTGTCAGTTTAACCAGCTCAGCCAGTGAACGCTTACAGCTTGAATATTACGACGATGTATTACCCAATCAAGACACGCCATCATTAGCGGTATGCGTTAATTCCATACCTAAGTACAACATAAGCAAAACCGTTAAAGTGTTGTTCATTGATGAAATGAGACAGACGCTTGAGCATATCCGCAATGGGACAGTAACGAACCGCTTAGAAGTCTATAACGAGTTGATAGCAGCAATACAAGCGGCTGATTTAGTGATTTGTGCGGATGCAGATTTTAACGACTCAACACTGGACTGGCTGAAAGATATTGCCAATAAACCACTACACGCCATCACGCAACAAGCCACCAAAACAGGTAAAAAATTGCTGGAATTGGGTAACAGTAACGCCGTGTTACTTCATGCCCAAGAATCGCTGAAAAAAGGGCTAAATGTCTGGATTGCCACTGACTCCATGCAGCAAGCGCGTAAAGCCGACAGTCTGTTAAACAGTCCTGATTTAATGGATAAGAACTCCGCTGAAGAACTTATGGAAGAACTCCTAAACGGTAGCGGTATCAGTGAAGATAAGGTGTTACTGGTTCACAGTGAAAATAAAGGTGACGCGAAACAAGCGGCTTTTTTGGCTAATCCCAACCAAGAAAGTAAGAAATACCGACTGGTTATTCATACCCCTGTGATTAGTTCAGGGATTAGCGTAACCAATACCCATTTTGACCGCGTTTATGCGATATTTTGCAATGTATTAGCCCCTAATGAGATGTTACAAACCATTGCACGGGTACGCACCGCAAAAGAAGTATTTGTGAGCTTTAAATCGAATCATCCCAAAGACCGTTCCACCAACTTACAGGATTTAATTGACGGTGAAATGACTAAGCGCGGACGCTTTAACACCGATACAGCCACCTTAAAACTCAATAACTTTGATCGACAACGCTTAGATTACATTGCGACCAGAAACGCCGCCTTAAACGACTATAAGCGTTATTTTATAATTCTTGCCCAACTCAAAGGCTATGACTTTAAACAGCACGATTTAACGCCTTGGACAATAAAGGGCTTAGGCAAAGCGGCAAAAGAACAAAAAATTAACCAAATCTCTACTGCGTCAAACATTGATGCAACCGAAGCGGCGGCTATTGACTCAAAATCGAGTCCTACGCAAGCAGAAACCGACAGCTTACACCGTTACAAAGTCACACAGTTGACTGGTAAAAGCGCGAGTACCGTTGATGAACTAGACATTGCCTTTTACATGGACAATGGCTTAGCAAAACTCAGCAATTTTGAATTAATCCACGCGGACGTAATGGCATTAAAAGACAGCGACCAAGCAAACCATACCACCCGTAATAAGTTAAGCAGTAAAACTTCCAAACATTATCTATTTGAAGCAGTGATTAATGGGCTTAAGGGTAAGCGTATCAACGCAAGCGGAGCGAGGGGTGTCTGCGAGTTCTTACAGGATCATCACAAAGAACTGACCAGTAACAATATGGGCAACTATGCGAGGGTGAGTAAGTATCCAGTAAAACAGCTCAACGACTTCTTAAAGAAAATCGGTTATGAGTTGATTGTCGATACGAACTCAAAAAATACAGAGCAATGGTTTAGGGTTCAAGACAATCCTTTGATTAAGTTTTATGCTGAAAATAGGGCGGCAATAAAACGGCAAAAAGATGAAATTGATAAAATGCAGAAACTTAGTAATGACGCGGCTTAGCATTGGGGAGATGCGATATTCTGTCTTAATAAAAACGTTTCATCTCCCCAAACAAAACAACAGGTAAAAACATGACAACAAAGACTAAATCAAAAAGGCTAAGCGTAAGGATTCGTTCGTAATTTGCTATTAGTGAGCTGTAGCCCTTGATACGTCTATCTTGTAGGATTTGCACCTCTTAGAAATGAGTGAGTTTTCTTTGAAACCCTTGTCACGCCTACGTTTTGTCATTTTTATAATTCAAGTACGCAATGTGGTAAATCTGTCCCAATTGGGTGCAATTAACTAAACGACAGTAAAGTCTCACGAGATTTTAGACAACCCCTTATCCCAGTAGAGTTCAAGGCAGATAAGGACTTCCCAAAACTAGTCGCTTTTTCAGCCCTTCTTTTTGGGAGAGAGCAAGCCTACAGAATCCACCATTTTTTCATCTGAAAAATTGAATTCCCCGTGCAGATTAAAATGCGCCCAAGTAACCACTGAGCCATTTTCGATAGTCGCTAACAAATCTGCCTTACGAGTTTCATTTTTTTCGTTAGCAAGCTCACGCGTCAAATACAGATAATTCCAACAAACGATGGCGTTTTTAATGAGCCGCCGACAACTTTCAGCGATTTCCTGTTCTTCTTTTTCGCTTTGAACAAATTCTTGATTATGCCCAAACGAAATGGCTTTAGAGAATTTATTGGAACTTTCGACTTTGTTGAGTTGCGCCTCAATCGACTGCCTAAATAGACAATCATCACGATATTTCAGGATAAACAGTGATTTTGGAATTTTGCCGAATTCTTTCAGGGCTTTGTAGAGCGAATGCTGATTAGAGTAAGAGTTCAAGCGTTTGAACAGTTGCGAAGCCGTAGTGATTTTGAGTTGAATAGTGGCAATAAAACGCAGAATTTCATCCCATTGTTTTTCAATCACAGCCTCTCTAACACGAGTATCAGGCAACAACACATAACCCAATTTTTCGTAGTCGCTTCGAGGCTTGAAGGCGACAAGTTTTTGTTTACCCAGCCCTTTGATGCGTGGTGCAAACTCGATTATCAGTAAGAACGTTGAGCCAAAAACAAACTCAGAATAGCCGTGCGTATCGGTGGAATGAATCTCGCTTTTCACTACGTCATTGTGTATTCAGCCGTCAATGACGTATGCTGCCTCGCGTTCAGACGCACTAATCACGGTGGAATACCACATCAAATCGCGTGAATCAATGAAGGTCACAACACTTGCACCCTTGCCTTTGCCAAAATATTTGAACGATTGATTGGCATTCAACGAATCCGTGTTGACTTCAACTTTTTGCCCGTCACTCGACGTATGCAAGGGTTTATCGGCGGGATTGTGCAGACTTGGCAAGTCCAACTGACTGATAAAACTTAGGATTTTGTCGTTAGCATTCTGAATATTTTGCAGAGAAAAAGACCAGTTCACCACGTTTTCGAGTTCATTCTCATTGATCTGGCTGGAGATTTGCGCCAGTTTACGATGTCCAATGTCACATCCGTAGCCCATAATGCCTGCGAAAAAAACTTTTGAGGGCGGTTGATCGCGTTGGTATTTACTCTGCCAATGCTCAAACTCGCTGAGAAAATCGGTTGCTTGGTTGACGGTGGCAAGCATTTCAAGCATCGAAATATATTTTCGTTCAGGGAAAAAAGTCCCTAACGACAGGCTTTCGACGGTTTCTTGTTTGGGCGTTTTAACATGAGCCGCTGCCGCTAATGGAATACTCGCCGTCGGCTGTGCCGCTAAACTGTCTATTACCTTGTACAACCTCGCAACACGTCTCGTGTCGCCCAAGCACAGACCCCCAGTTCCTGTTGTATCCAGTTCATTGCTATCATCGGTTTGTTAGTTCAAATTATCTTACTGTACCGCATT
>SHZG01000143.1 GCA_009692395.1 Methylococcales bacterium
ATACGCAGAAAATAGAACGTAAAAACCTGAACTTTCGGACATGGATCAAACGACTCAATCGCAAGACCATTGGCTTCTCAAAACTAGAGTTGATGCACGACACCGTCATCGGTTTGCTTATCAACAAGGTCGAATTCGGGCGCGATATTGATTCATAATTACAGATTTAACCCACTACCGAAAAAGAGCTATCCCAATCTAATTATCTAAGTCTTCTAAGAAGCGGAGTGAAAAGTGTTGGTATAGGTACAATTAGTGCTTGACTTACAGTGCCTTTTGAACCTGCTCCAATGATTATTAGAGGAGTAACAATAGCTGCAACTACATTTCTTGTCGATTATTTTTCAGCAAAATTGGGTAATGAAACTAAGCAATTAAATTCATTAAAAACCCATTATGCAATATTTAGCGAGTAGCCTGTAGATTGTGGTTCGCAAGCTCACCCACAACCTACACTTTTTTATATGTTGTTTCAATTAAAACAGGAGCAAACCAATGGCAGGCGATATTTTGCAAGTGGGCGGATTATAAAGCAACAACAAAACTTTGTCCCGTTGCCGTATCGCCGTGTTAGTTTTCAGCCTTATCACGGTGACATGAGCGAAGTGGCGATTACCGCGCATTTGTTAAATCGGGAAGTGTATCGGCGCACCGATGTGATTGTGCTGCACAATACCGATAATCAATATGCTGTCGCGGCAGTGCAACGGCTGGATTCAGACAATTTATTCACCCGCTTAGCCGCTGTGGAAGTGTTAGCTTTGCCCGCTGATTGTGTGTATTTGCATGATGCCAATACCGATGTTGCTAATCCGTCCGCGCTTGCCAAAAACACCCGCCCAGCACTACCACGTTTTGACAAACTCAGAATAGCTAGTGTGGGCTTATTTCGACTAACTCACGACACCACCTGACATTGAGCAGTGACTGATGCTCTTAATGTGATAGGGACTAAGCACTACAAAATAATTTTTTAACCTAACATCCCAGTTAAGCAATGATAATTTGATTATTTACGATAGAATACTGCAATTGCGTGACTGCACACCTTAGGGGAATGGTCTCGTATTAAATGATACAATCGTATGTGCGATAGAATCAATATCATCTTAACTAATCTAATTTTGGAGAAATGTATGTCGTGGAATGAACCAGGCGGCGATAATAAAGACCCTTGGAGTGGTCGAGGTGATGATAAAAAACCATCTGATTTGGATGAAGTAATACGCTCATTGCAAGAGAAGTTAGCCAAAATTTTTGGCGGCGGTAATGGGGATGATGAGAACTCATCGGGCGGATCTTCTTCAAACAACTCACTGAAAGGTCTGGGGTTTGTTGCAGGTGGCGCGGTACTTTTATGGGGCTTAAGCGGCTTTTATATCGTTGATGAAGGCAATAACGGTGTTGAAACTCGCTTTGGTAAATACACTATCACCACGCAATCAGGTTTAAACTGGCATCTGCCTAGTCCGATTGAGCGAGTTGATATTATCAATGTTAAACAACAACGCTTTATTGAAGTCGGTTATCGTGGTGTTGCGGGTACAGAGCAAACGGCTTCTGGCTCAGTGCCTAAAGAAGCTTTAATGCTGACCGCGGATGAAAATATCGTTGATGTCAGTCTTAACGTGCGCTACGAAGTTGATAATGCCAAAGATTTTCTGTTCAGCGTTGCTAATCCAGCAGCGACCTTGAAACAAGTCACGGAAAGCGTAGAACGCGGCGTTATCGGTAGTAACACGATGGATTACGCGCTGACCGAAGGACGTAGTGATATTGCCATGAAAATTAAAACCGAAATTCAAGAAGTGATGAATCGCTATCATGCAGGAATTTTGGTAACAGAAGTCAATCTTCAAGATGTACAGCCACCTGAAGAGGTTCAAAATGCCTTTGTCGATGCCATTAAATCGCGTGAAGATAAAGAACGTTTAATTAATGAAGCCCAAGCCTATTTTAACGATGTCGTGCCTAAAGCACGCGGTGCAGCCGCTAGAAAGAAACAAGAAGCGGAAGGCTATAAAGAACAAGTGATTGCGCAAGCAACAGGTGATGCCAGTCGGTTTTCTCAATTGTTGTCAGAATATCAAAAATCTCCCGATGTGACGCGTAAACGTCTTTACATTGAAGCCATAGAATCAGTGCTTTCCAATACGAATACTGTGATGGTCGATGTAAAAAACGGTACTAACAATATGCTGTATTTGCCATTAGACAAGCTATTGCAACAACAGCCGCCAGCCGCTAACGGCAGCAACCCAGTGCAAGCTATAACAGAACAACTCCCGTTAACAAAACCAAGCGTAGTAGAAAAACCTATCTCGGTTGATCGTAGTGCGGCGCGTGGACGTGATTTAAGAGGACGCAGTGATGCAGAATAAATTATTGCTAGGGCTAGCCGCCGTATTGCTGCTGAGTATGACGTGTATTTTTACCGTGTCTGAAACTGAAAAAGCCATTAAATTTCGTTTAGGTGAATTCGTTAAAGATGATTACACACCTGGAATACATTTCAAATTACCTTTGATCAACAACATCAAAAAGTTTGATGCGCGTATTCAAACGATGGCAGAAAAACCAGAACAATTTCTGACCTCTGAAAAGAAAAACGTCATTGTTGATTTGTTTGTTAAATGGCGCATTGGTAATGTAGCGACTTTTTATACTGCCACTGTGGGTGGTGATATTAATAAAGCGAATGTTCTGCTGAATCAAACCATTAAAAATAAGATTCGTAGTGAATTTAGTGCGCGTAATATCAAACAATTGGTTTCAACGGATCGCAGTGAAATTCGTAATGTACTGATGGAAGAATCGAAAACTATCGCTCCTAAATTAGGTATTGATATTATTGATGTTCAAGTTATGCGGATTGATTTACCGAAAGAAGTCAGTAGCTCAGTCTTTAGACGAATGGAAGCAGAGCGAGAAAGTGTGGCGCGTGAATTTCGTTCACAAGGTGAAGAAGCCGCAGAAAAAAAACGCGCTGAAGCAGACAAAGCGCGGGTGGTTTTATTAGCCAATGCGTTTAGTGAAGCAGAAGTATTACGCGGTGAAGGTGATGCTAAATCAGCAGAAACTTATGCTAAAGCATTCGGTTCAGACATCGAGTTCTTTACGTTCTACCGTAGCTTAAATGCTTATAAAAAGACCTTTTCTAAATCCAGCATGATGGTCGTTGATCCTAATTCTGATTTCTTTCAGTATTTTAATAAACAAAAGTAAGCGCGAATTCATTGGCGTGGTCAACGTTTAAAGGCGCGACTCGTCGCGCTCACCTTATTTAAACCTATAAAAACGCTCCGCCTAGGCGGGGCGTTTTGTTTGAGTGGACACACAAAATATGCAAGCAAAAGACTCTTGGCTGTTACCCGATGGCATTGATGAAATTCTACCCGAAGAAGCCAAACAGCTGGAACACTTACGCGCTCAGCTTTTAGACCTGTTTGCGTGTTGGGGTTATGACCTTGTTATCCCACCTTTTATTGATTTTCTGGATTCTTTACTAACAGGGTCAGGGCATGATTTAGACCTCCAAACTTTCAAACTGACTGACCAAATCAGCGGTGAAATGTTGGGTATTCGTGCTGATATGACTCCGCAAGTGGCGCGTATTGATGCCCATAACTTAAAACGTGAAACACCAACACGCTTATGTTATGTCGGTACGATATTACACACACGCGGCGACCCGTTAGAAAAAACGCGTAGCCCCATGCAAATCGGCGCGGAACTGTATGGTCATGCGGGTAAAGAAAGCGATATTGAAGTCATTCGCTTAATGCTGGAAATGCTGGCAATGACAGGTTTGCTAGACGTACATTTAGACTTAGGACACGTCGGTATTTATCGCGCTCTTGCCAAACAAGCGGAACTTACTTGCGCTCAAGAAAGTGAAATATTTGATGTCTTGCAACGCAAAGCACGTCCAGAATTAGCAGAACTGATGGACAGCTACGCCATCGCTGACGAACTGAAAACCCTGTTTTTAAAACTACCTGAACTCAATGGCAACCGTGAAGTGCTTAACAAAGCGAAAGCGATTTTTGCCCCCGCCAATGACGAAGTCCAACACGCACTTGCAGATTTAACAGCGATTGCCGATCAACTCACTGCCCGTTTTCCATCACTACCTGTTAGCTTTGACTTAGCCGAATTGCGTGGTTATCACTACCATACAGGCATGGTATTCGCTGCTTTCGTACCCACTGTCGGCAGAGAAATCGCCAGAGGCGGGCGTTATGACAACATCGGTGCCGTGTTTGGTCGCGCTCGTCCTGCTACAGGTTTTAGTGCTGACTTAAAACACCTTGCCGCACTCAGCAAAAAAACGGGTAGCAAAACGCCCCACGCGCTGATTTTCGCGCCCTGTGATGACGATGCCGCGTTGACTGAAAAAATCAGAGCCTTACGTGTTGAACATCAAGCTGTCGTCCAACAACTACCCGAACAAACAGGCACAGCCCAAGACATGGGTTGTACAGCCATCTTAGAATTCATTAATCAACAATGGGTCGTTAGACCCTTATAACGCTGGAATAATCATGGGAAAAAATGTTGTCATCATCGGCACTCAATGGGGTGACGAAGGTAAAGGTAAATTAGTCGACTTACTGACCGAACAAGCAAACGCCGTTATTCGTTTTCAAGGTGGGCATAACGCAGGACATACACTGGTTATCGACGGCAAAAAAACCGTACTGCACCTGATTCCCTCAGGCATCCTGCATGAGGGTGTGCAGTGCATGATAGGTAATGGCGTGGTGTTATCACTGAATGCCTTATTTGAAGAAATTGGCGTGTTAGAAGCGGCAGGTATTGAAGTTAAAAGTCGCTTATCAATCAGCGAAGCCTGTACGCTAATTTTACCTGTTCACGTTGCCATCGACCAAGCACGCGAAAAAGCGCGCGGAGGCAAAGCCATTGGCACAACAGGACGCGGCATTGGCCCTGCTTATGAAGACAAAGCAGGTCGCAGAGGTTTACGCGCAGGTGATTTACTCAATACAGAAACTTTTACGGAAAAACTCAAAGACTTATTGGATTATCACAACTTCATGCTGGTCAACTACTACCACACGGACGCAGTTGATTATGAGCAAACCCTAGCCGAAGCCCTGAGTTTAGGCGAACAAATCAAGCCCATGCTCACCGATGTCAGCGAAAACATCTATCGCCGCCAAGCCGCAGGTGAAAACCTATTATTAGAAGGGGCGCAAGGTGCATTATTAGACCTAGACCACGGTACATTTCCCTATGTCACCTCCTCCAGCACCACCGCTGGCGGCGCGGCAACAGGTAGCGGCATTGGCCCATTAGATTTAGATTATGTACTAGGCATCACCAAAGCCTATTCAACTCGCGTCGGCAATGGTCCGTTCCCGTCTGAACTATTTGATGATAACGGCAACCACCTAGGCACAAAAGGACATGAATTCGGTGCAACCACAGGACGCAAACGCCGCTGTGGTTGGTTTGATGCCGTCGCTATGCGTAAATCTGCAAAACTCAACAGCATCAGCGGTATTTGCTTAACCAAATTGGACGTATTAGACGGCTTAGAAAAAATCGGCATCTGCACCGCGTATAACCTAAACGGTGTAATCACTGAAACTGCTCCACTTGGTGCGGATCAATACGAACAATGTGAACCAGTCGTTGAATACATGACAGGCTGGGCTGATGGTACAACCGCTGGCGTAACCGACTTCAACGCCTTACCCGATACTGCTAAAGCCTACATCCAACGTTTAGAAGAATTGGTCGGCGTTAAAATCACCATTGTCTCCACAGGTTCAGATAGAAACGAAACCATTATTTTGGAACATCCGTTTAGTTAATTAAGTGATTATGAAAAAGTTTTTTAGGTAATAAATGACTGCCAGTCATATTCCCGATTGTTATATTCACTTAGATAGTTTTGAATTGTTCCAATGCTTTGGCACACTGCTATAGCTAACGCAGTATTTGTGATTATAAAACCGTTCGCCCTGAGCTGTGAGCTTGTCGAACAGTCGAAGGGCTATAGTTGGTTCGACAAACTCACCCTGAACGGTCTCATTTTATTGTGCTTTAGCTATATCTTCTACAGTTTGAATAGCTAGTGCAAGTTTGAAAGTTGAGTATCGCGTATCCTGTCCATTTTTATCCTACTGATAACGCTTAGCCCACACGATTACCCACAACTCAATCAGAGTTAGCATAAACCGCCCTAGCGATTTCGATACCGAAAGCGTAATGCCTGACTTTTTCCATGCCTTCCCATAAGGTTTTAGCACCTGGGAAGCCATCACTTTTTCTACCTAAGAAGC
>SHZG01000144.1 GCA_009692395.1 Methylococcales bacterium
GGAATTCTTGCCGCCTTATTCACCTGACTTAAATCCTATTGCACACAAATGGGCGCAAGCTAAAGCACTTAGAAGAAAGAAAAACTGCTCCACTGATACACTGTTCTCTCAGCTCTTTTAAATCATTTTATTTTGCTTTGGCTATAGCACCCGCGTCTTGTTGTAAGATAAAATCAGCAAAAAAACAGCTGGTCAGTCCAAAATCAGAGGGAAAGACATTTTTTGCTATCTCTAAAGTAATGCCGTCTAGTTCCGTCATATAAGGTTGTTTATCCAAATAATTGGCTAACTCGAATTCTCTTTTTGCAATGCTCATAGGTTGTTTTTGCATGGTTTCAGTGTGATTTTTTGAGGAATGGTTTGTGGGGTGAGTAAACGATAAAGCTATTTACCACCCTACATGACTTGGTTTTAATTAAAGCGGTTGCTGTTGTAGCCACATACAAGCATTTTGATTGCGGTCAAGAGTACAAGCGGTATTCGCTTGCAATAGTGATCGGTAATAATTACAAATGCTGGGCTCTCCGCCGAAACAGTTTCTACCCATCTGATAGAGTCTACAAGCGGATTGAAATCCGCGAATCTCACAGGAATTCTGGTGATAAGGTACGCAGTTTTCAATGCGTCCAGGGGTCAAGCAAGCACTTTCTAGGTTCACGCTTGGGTCTGGTCTAACGCACTGAAGTGGCTAACCGTTTTCATCCCACCCGCAAAGTGCCGCTGGATTCTGTGCAACGGCAAGATTTAGTGGAAAAATTCCAGTTACCACTAATAGAGTGACTAATAAACCCAGTGATTTTAAGATTTTCATCGTAACTACTCCGTATCAAGTGAATTATTACAAATTTGTAGTCGTTAATGTGGCAGCTTGAAATCTAACTAGAGCTAACGCACAATAAAATGATACCGTTCGTGGTGAGCTTGTCGAACCACATTCACACTTCGACAAGGCTCTCCTGAGGTATCGAAGGACTCAGTGCGAACGGTTTTGTAATCATTTTATTAACGGCTAACTATAATATCTACCTTACTTTCATAACCCGCTGGATTATTATTCTGCCACCGCCACGCATCAATCAGCATATCATCAAGATTTTTTTCTGCTTGCCAGTTTAGTTCTGCAAGTGCTAAGGCGGGATTAGCGAAAAATTCAGCTAAATCGCCTGCTCTGCTGGGCGCAATTTTATAATTAATGGCGCGCCCTGTGACTTTTTCAAAGGTGTTGATAACGTCTAATACGCTGTAACCCATGCCCGCACCCAGATTGTAGGCTTTGCAGTTGCCCGTTGCAAATTGCTCACCATCGAGCGCTGCGAGGGCTTTGATATGACCTTTAACGAGATCAACAACATGAATATAGTCTCTGATTCCTGTGCCGTCTCGTGTTGGATAATCATCACCCCACACATAAAGTTAGGCTAGTTTTCCATTGGCAACTTGTAAGATGTATGGCAGTAAATTATTGGGTATGCCATTCGGATCTTCGCCTATCATGCCGCTTTCATGTGCGCCTATCGGGTTAAAATAACGCAATAAGACGATTTTCCATGCTGTAACAGATTGATTGATTTTATCGACTGCTGAGACATCTCTTAATATATCCTATAACCCAGTGATTGCCTGTATTCGATGTAACGATTCGATCTTGCTATTAGAAAAGTTGTCGATAACGACGACATTGAAACCCGCTTGTAATAATTCAACACAGGCATGGCTGCCAATATAACCTGCACCGCCTGTGACTAATATCGTTTGCTTGTTCACAGCACAGCACCTAGCACTGTTTTAATTTGATTACATAAATGCGTCGATTGTCTGCTTTGATGACTTCAAAACGCAAATTATCAACGGTGAGACTTTCGCCTTTTTTGGGCATATGTTGCAGTTGATGAACCAGAAAACCACCCACCGTATCGTATTCATCGGTGGCAAGCTGCGTGGCAAAATACTCATCAAATTCATCCATTGGCATGAGGGCTTTAATCATGAACTCATTCGGATGTCGCTCAAATACATAGCCTTCATCTTCGTGGTCGTCGTGTTCATCTTCAATTTCACCGACGATTTGTTCTAGTATGTCTTCAATAGTCACTAGCCCTGCGGCTTGACCGTATTCATCCACCACAATTGCCATGTGATTGCCTTGAGTGCGCAATTCTTGCAATAGCACGTTTAGGCGTTTACTTTCGGGAACGACGCTTACACAGCGCATAATTTCATGCACTTTGAGGGTTTTATTTTGTAAAATCCGCGTTAGTAAGTCTTTAGCTAAGAGAATACCGACTACTTTACTGCGGTCGCCATCAATGACAGGGTAACGTGAATGTCCAAATTCAGTGACTAACGGTAGGATGGATTCTAAGTCAGCGTCTTTAGGAACTGCCTCCATTTGCACACGCGGAATCATAATATCCCGCACCCGCATTTGTGAGATTTGTAACACGCCTTCAATCATTATTAAGGCATCGGTTTCTAATAAGCGGTTTTCTCGTGCTTCTCTTAATATGTCCACCAGCTCATTGACATCTTGTGGCTCACCACTGAATAAATGGCTGATTTTATCTATCCAGCCTTTGCGTGGCAGGCTACTGGGAGGTTGTTCAGCACTCATGATCGGCTACCTGTTGATAAGGATTAGGGATATTCAATTGTTGTAACAAGGCTATTTCTTTCGTTTCCATGTCGTCGGCTTGTTCATCATCAAGATGATCATAGCCCAGTAAATGTAAGACACCATGAATAATAATATGCGCCCAGTGGTGGGCTAACACTTTGTTTTGTTGCAGGGCTTCTTGTTCAAGTACGGGGGCGCAGATGACTAAATCACCCAATAAATTCAAGTCGATACCTTCGGGTATTTCAACGGGAAAGCTCAGAATATTAGTTGCACCTTGTTTGTGACGGTATTGCTCATTCAGTTCAGCACTTTCTTGTGCATCAACAATACGCACCACAATTTCGGTGTCATGATTAACGTCTGCAAGTGCCGTATCAACCCACAGTTGGATGTGTGCTTCGCTAGGTTGTCCAGCAGATTCAAAGATAGTTTGTATTTCTACGCTGTTCATGGCTTAGGTGGATGATTTTTTTCATACAGTTCATAAGCAGACACAATACGCTGCACTAAGGGATGCCTGACCACATCGCGCACGTCAAAAAAAGTAAAACTAATGCCTTCTACGTCTTTTAACACGTCAATCACATGGCGCAACCCCGACATTTTACTCGAAGGTAAATCAATTTGCGTGACATCGCCTGTGATAACCGCGGTAGAACCAAAGCCAACGCGGGTTAGAAACATTTTAATCTGTTCTAGCGTGGTGTTTTGGGCTTCATCCAAAATAATAAAGGAATCATTGAGCGTTCTACCGCGCATAAAGGCTAAAGGCGCGACTTCTATTTGCCCTTTTTCCAGTAATTTTTCCACCCGCTCAAAACCAAGCATATCATGTAGCGCGTCATATAAAGGGCGCAAGTAGGGATCAACTTTTTGCGCCATGTCACCAGGTAAAAAACCCAGTTTTTCACCCGCTTCAACCGCAGGGCGTACCAAAATTATTTTTCTCACTTTTTCATGTAACAAGGCATCCACTGCGCAAGCCACTGCCAAATAGGTTTTACCAGTTCCCGCAGGCCCTACGCCAAAATTAATATCGTGGCTGATAATTTTGCGTAAATAATCTTGCTGATTAAGTCCGCGTCCTTTAATTAGCCCAAACTTGGTTTTTATAGCAATGACTTGTTGCACGGGCGATTCATCATCGGCTAATAGTGCATCAATAGAGGCATCTTGTAACGCCAAATGCAGTAGCTCACTGGTTAATTCCTCTGTTGCCGTGCTATCAAATATTGTTTGCATGACAATGGCAGCGGCTTGAACTAAGACTTCCTCGCCTGTAATTTTAAATTGATGGCCACGATTGGAAATATCGACTTGAAGACGGGCTTCAATCTGGCGAAAATGACAATTGAGCTGCCCGCAAAAATTGGCTAATCGATCGTTATCAGCAGGCAATAAGTTAATTTCTTCAGAAATAATAGGCATAGTGGTTTAGTTCGTGTGGATTATTTTATCGACTGAGGTTTCAACTAATCGACCGCGTAATGAATTAGGTAAGGCTTCAGTAATGTGTACATCGACAAACTGCCCTGCCAAACGTGGATGACCAATAAAATTAACCACGCGGTTATTTTCAGTTCTGCCCTGCATTTGGAGTGGGTTCTTTTTTGATTGACCTTCGACTAATACCGTCTGCACAGTGCCAATCATGCTTTTTGAAATCGCCATCGTCATTTCATTAATGCGCTGTTGAAACCGCTCTAACCGCTGTTTTTTAACTTCAGCAGGAACATTATCGGCTAATTCAGCGGCAGGTGTTCCCGGCCGTTGGCTGTAAATAAAGCTAAACGACAAATCAAAACCAATGTCTTCAATGAACTGCATGGTTTCTTCAAATTCGGCATCAGTTTCATCGGGGAAACCAATAATGAAATCTGATGACAAGCATATATTAGGACGCACTACGCGTAATTTGCGAATAGTTTCTTTATAGTAGGCAGCGGTATGACCGCGCTTCATGGCTTTTAAAATTGCATCACTGCCACTTTGTACGGGCAAATGTAAATGGTCAACCAATTGGGGGATTTCAGCAAAGGCTTCAATCAAACTGTCAGTAAATTCAACAGGGTGTGAGGTGGTAAACCGAATGCGATCTATGCTCTCTATTGCCGCAACATAATGAAGCAATAAGGAAAACTCGGCAATGTCGCCATCATCCATCTTACCGCGATACGCATTGACATTCTGCCCCAATAAATTGACTTCGCGCACACCTTGTTTGGCTAACGAGGTGATTTCAGCTAATACATCGGACAACGGACGGCTGATTTCTTCGCCGCGTGTATAAGGCACAACGCAAAATGTGCAGTATTTACTACAGCCTTCCATGACGGACACAAAGGCTTTCACACCATCCGCTTTGGGTTCTGGCAAGGCATCAAATTTTTCAATTTCAGGAAACGAAATATCGATCACGGGTTTGTGTTGCTTACGCGCTTGATCCAATAATTGGGGTAAGCGGTGCAGAGTTTGCGGGCCAAAGACAATATCAACATACGAAGCGCGTTTTTGAATCGCCGCGCCTTCTTGACTGGCAACACAACCGCCGACACCAATAATTACATCGGGGCGTTTGTCTTTAATTTTGCGCCATTTCCCTAAGGCAGAGAATACTTTTTCTTGCGCTTTTTCGCGGATAGAACAAGTGTTAAGTAACAACACGTCAGCGAGTTTGGGGTCATCAGTCAACTCAAAACCATGTGAGGCTTGGAGTACATCACGCATTTTGTCAGAATCGTATTCATTCATCTGACAGCCATTGGTTTGAATATACAGTTTTTGTGTCATATTTTAATTGGGTAAACTAGCTTAATAATATTAAAGAGTGCATTGTGCAACAGGTATAGTGAATTATAACCTCAACACTATTAAACAAGTAATTTAGTAGGTGGTAACTGATGTTAAGTAGCTAAACACAAGTTTTTAGCAAGTGGATAACTGGAGCCTTGTTTACTTCACCCACACCTCAACACGTCTATTTTTTTCCTTATTTTCCTCTCGGTCATTAGGGGCGATAGGCGCGTCATCACAAAGACCAACTACTTGGTCAAAGTTCAATCCTTCCAAGGCGAGTTCTTTTTTCACCATGTCCGCTCTGTTTTGCGACAATTTACAGTTTGCCGCATGAGAACCGCTGCTATCAGCAAAACCTCTTAGCATCACTTTCTTGTTTTGAGATTGTGGCTGCGACAATACGCCGACGATACACCCGATATCACGATTGGCGCGGCTATCTAAATCGTTACCACCCGTCCGAAACCGAAAGCGCGTGGCTATTTCGGTGGCATCTTTCGTCAAGCTCTGCCATTGGGCAGATTGATTGCGCACGTCATTCGCATCGGCGGTTATGGGAGTCACATCGAGATTGACCAAACCCGTTGAAGCAATCACGGGCTGAGCGTCTGAACCTACTGCAAAGTCGATAAATTTAGCCGCAGTAGACGTAGTCAATTTTTCAGGGATGTAGAGATAAAGCCGCCGCGACAATAAATAATCGGTAGTGGGTTAAATCTGTAATGATGAATAAATATCGCGCCCGAATTCGACCTTGTTGATAAGCAAACCGATGACGGTGTCGTGCATCAACTCTAGTTTTGAGAAGCAAATGGTCTTGCGATTGAGTCGTTTGATCCATGTCCGAAAGT
>SHZG01000145.1 GCA_009692395.1 Methylococcales bacterium
GACATGGATCAAACGACTCAATCGCAAGACCATTTGCTTCTCAAAACTAGAGTTGATGCACGACACCGTCATCGGTTTGCTTATCAACAAGGTCGAATTCGGGCGCGATATTTATTCATAATTACAGATTTAACCCACTACCAAATCTTGTTGTGTGCCGATTGATAAAATAGCTAGTTTACTTATTTTTTTAAAAAAATCAGCAGGGGCAGTCTGGGAAAAATAAATTAATTGGCAATCATCTATAGTGCTTTTCTGCGTAATATCGCGAACTTCAATAGCCCTTTTATGGCGGTAGCTTTCGCGTAATGAGGCGGTGACATCGGTATTGTCGTAAACACAATAATGCAACACAGGCGGCGGAGTTGCCCACTCGGTAAACTGAGTAAAATGGTACAAATAGCCAGAGGTTATTTGCATTTTTTGCTCAAATACTTCATCGGCAACGCCGTTATTCCAAAAGCACAATGCCATTGTAGTTAACGTGACGCGCCAAAACTGGCGGTGCAGAAGCGGTAAAAACATCGAATTAAAATGATAAGCTAAGGTTTTATTATGGGATTCATGGCTGTCAAAATACGGCTTGTTTCCTAGGCTGTCAATAAAATCGGGTTTTGCATTTGTTGTTTAAACCCTTACGAACAATAATTACTGTACAAACTGCACGGTAATTTGCCGTGAATCCGCATTCCCTAAACTATCCACGGCGCGTATTAAATACGTTCCACCATAACTCGGTAGCCATGAAAAGGTTTCTGAGGCAGTGGTTTTGCCGATAAAACTTTTATTAGCAAACCAAAAAATATCTTTGCCACTGCGACTGTTAGCGCGTAAGCCGATGGTGCTAGGTTTGGCGGCGCGTAGGGTGTATGTTCCTGCCATTGACGGCGAGACAATTTCGGGAATATCGTCGCCTGTGAGCGTGTCATAACAGCTAGGTAGGGCAGGGGGTTGACGACGTGGCATTCCTGCTTCTAAAAATAATTTATACATCTCACTCGACCAAAACTCATAGACTTCTTTACGGCTATTGGGCTGGTCTTTACACACCACCGCGCCGCTGGCATCAAAATACACCGCTCTGTGTAATATGCTGGTTTTAATCGGTGATTTGGTGGGAATAAACCACGTTTTTGCTAATGCGGGGCAATCTTCATTGGGTAAATCACCACTGGCGGCGCAGACATCAATCTCACGGACATTGGCGGGCGGCGTAGCAGGTTCGTTATCTAGCCCTCTGAGCAAATGTTGAGTGCGTAGACTATCAACAATGGTAAAAAATAACGGCGCAGCGGTTTGAATACCGACAAACGCGGTATTGCCCGTGTTATCAAAATTGCCTAGCCACACCACTAAGACATAATGCCCAACAACGCCCACCGTCCACGCATCTTTAAATCCCCATGACGTGCCTGTTTTCCACCCCACTTTGGGTTTTGCATGGCGTTTAGAATCAGGGCGAATATTATAAGTGAGCATATCCAGCGTAATAAATGCCGCTGCGTCGCTGAGTAATGATAGTGGCGGTTCTGTTTCTTGAACGCATGACTGCCAGTCCTTTAGAGGACTGGCAGTCATCTGACAATCAGCTAGGTATTTAACAGAACGCAACACACCCCGATTGGCTAACATGGCGTACAGTTTTGCCAGCTCTTCCATTGTGACATCGCCACTGCCTAGCGTTAAAGACAGCCCGTAATGTTCTTCAGTATCTAAACCTGAAACCCCTGATTGTTTAAGAAAACCGTACAAGCTGGGTTTAGACAATTGCGCGGCAACCGTTAGCGCGGGAATATTCCGCGAGCGTACCAAGGCATCTTGCACAGTCACGGGGCCAATAAATCGTCCATCAAAATTTTCAGGATTAAACGCGCCAAACGAGGTGGGCGTATCGGCTAATACGGTACGCGGATGCACTAGACCTTGGTCTAAGGCTAAGGCATAAACAAATGGTTTAAGCGTTGAACCTGGTGAACGTTTGGCAAACACACCATTCACCTGCCCAGAAATGCGTTTATCCCAAAAATCCGCTGAACCCACTAGCGCGTTGACCTGCATGGTGTGAGTATCCAGCAATAACACCGCCGCGTTGCGTATCCCAGCGGAGCGATTTTGAACGATATAATTATCAATCAGTTGTTTAATCATTTTCTGCACGGGTAAATCAATACTACTCTTAATACGGCGTTGTTCGGGGTAATGTTGGAGTAACCAATTGGTCAAATGCGGCGCGAGAAATGGCTTATCGGCTCTGGCATTCACGGCTAAGGGCAGGGCAAAATCTGCCGCATAACGGTGGTCTTGTGGGTATGTTGTTAACCAGCGTTGCCATAGTCGTTGCCGTGCTGCTAACAATGCAGGAGGTAATTGCCGAGTCGGCGCACGGCGCACGGGATTTTGTGGAATCACGGCTAATGTCAGGGCTTCTATTAAATTCAATTCATTTACAGGTTTATGAAAAAAAATCAAACTCGCCGCTGCTACGCCTGAGATATTGCCGCTATAGGGGGCAATATTCAAATACGCTTCCAGTATTTCCTGTTTGGTATAGCGCAATTCTAAATAAAACGCGGCTGTCATTTGCCACAATTTACCGCTTATCGTGCGGCTGTTGATGTCATATAACTGCCGCGCCACCTGCATAGTAATAGTCGATGCGCCTTGCCGTGCTGCTTTGCCGTAAGTCATCCACACCGACCTTAATAACGCGAAGGGATTCACGCCTCTGTGCCGATAAAACCAACGGTCTTCATATAATAATGTCGCTTGTTGTACGCTGTTGGGAATGTCGGCTAAGGGTGTCCAGACGCGGTATTGCTGATCTGTTGCCAAGGTTAAACGCAATAACTCACCTCGCCGTGCATAAATCGCCGTCGAATTGGA
Organism: Methylococcales bacterium; assembly: GCA_009692395.1. Classification (GTDB taxonomy): domain Bacteria; phylum Pseudomonadota; class Gammaproteobacteria; order Methylococcales; family Methylomonadaceae; genus UBA4132. Next base: position 2,884 of record SHZG01000145.1, read on the forward strand.
ATAATAACTAGAGAGCGGTGGTTTCGGCGCATCATGTACATAAAGGATGCCACTCATCATCAATAAAGTGCTAATGATGACCAGCTTATGAAATGGCTTAAGGCGGTTTTTACGCATGAATAATGAAGTTGGGTTATCGGTAAAAGGTTATATCTTAGTTTGAAACAACAATCGGCGAAAATCAAAACGCTGTTACGTTATAATGCCACATTAGCGACGGCTTAATTAACACCGCCTGCCATTTCAACATTTATTCCACACTTTAAATTGATACATCATGTTTTTAATTCCAGATGCAGTTGTTCGTTTTTTTCATCGCATGGCTTCACCGCCGCATTTTTACGCATTGACTGAAAAATTAATGCCGTGGTTAGTGACGATTTTTGTGTTACTCACCGCCGCAGGCTTATACGGCGGCTTAGTTCTCGCACCACCAGATTATCAGCAAGGTGACAGTTACCGCATTATTTATATTCATGTGCCTAGCGCGTGGATGTCGCTGTTTATTTATATGGTGATGGCGGCGGCGGCGGGTATCGGCTTAGTGTGGCGCATTAAACTGGCAGAAATTGTCGCCATTAGCAGCGCACCTATCGGAGCAAGTTTTACTTTTATTGCCTTAGTCACTGGCTCACTATGGGGTAAACCGATGTGGGGAACATGGTGGGTATGGGATGCTCGCCTCACGTCTGAACTGATTTTATTATTTTTATATCTAGGTGTGATTGGTTTGTATGGCGCGATAGATGACAAGCGCGTGGCTTCCAAAGCGATTGCTATTCTAGCCTTAGTCGGTGTGGTCAATATTCCTATTATTCATTATTCAGTCGAATGGTGGAACACGCTACATCAAGGCCCGACGGTGACTAAAATGGATAAACCCTCAATTCACGTCACTATGCTAGTGCCGCTATTATTCATGGCACTGTCCTTTAAAATGTATTATGTCATCGCCATGTTACAACGAGCGAAAGTAGAATTATTACAACGCGAACGCAATGCGCAATGGGTTAAAAATATGCTTTTGGAGAAACAATCATGACCTTTAACAGCTTCGCTGAATTTTTGGCAATGGGTGGTTACGCCTTTTATGTGTGGGGTTCTTACGGTTTAACACTGATTGTGTTGCTGGCTAATATCATCATTCCTGTCTGGCAACGCAAACAATTATTACGCTCCTTAGCTCTCAAGCAACAACGGTCAGAATCATGATGAAACCTGCTAGAAAACAACGTTTAATGCTCATCGGTTTAATGGTGCTGGGTGCGAGTGTCGCGACTGGATTTGCGTTAAAATCGTTTAATGAAAATTTGACGTACTTTTTTTCCACCACCGATGTGATGGACGGCAAAGCCCCCAAAGATACGCTGTTTCGTTTGGGCGGTATGGTGATTAAAGGCTCAGTCGAACGCCCTAATGATGGCATGATGGTACGTTTTAAACTGACTGATTTTAGTAAAGAAGTCACGGTTGAATACACGGGTATCTTGCCTGATTTATTCCGCGAAGGGCAGGGCATTGTTGCCAATGGTAAATTGGATAGTCACGGCGTATTTATTGCCGAAGAAGTGTTAGCCAAGCATGATGAAAATTATATGCCGCCTGAAGTGAAAGATAGTTTGAAAAACCAACCTGCTGCGCCTGTTACAAAATAGCCGTGTAGGGTACGCAGTGCGTACCTCTATCTATTAAAACCTGCGAGGTCTTAAAGACCTCGCAGGTTTTTTATACAATGAATTTATTGGTATGAGCGTAAACGAATTAAATCGCCGCTTTAATCCTTGCTAACGCATTCTTCAAATTATCCATGCTAGTCGCGATAGAAATACGAATATGCCCTTCTGTACCAAATGCCGAACCCGGAACTAACGCCACACCCGCTGTTTCAATCAAATAATCTGAAAATTCCAAATCGTTGTTAATGCCATCTAAACGGGCAATCAGTTTTTCGACATTAGGGAAAACATAAAACGTGCCGTCAGTTTCCAAGCACTCAACACCGTCGATGCTGTTCAATTCTGCCACTACGAAATCATGACGTTTTTTGAATTCAACACACATATTGGTGATAAAACTTTGATCGCCTGTCAATGCTGCTTCGGCTGCATATTGAGAAATTGACGTAGGATTAGACGTGCTTTGTGATTGAATCGTACACATGGCTTCAATCAAATCCGCAGGGCCTGCGCAATAACCGATACGCCAGCCTGTCATTGAATAGGCTTTAGAAACGCCGTTCATCACCACAGTGCGCTCATAAAATTCAGGATGCGCGTTCAGGATATTCACGAATGTACCCTGCTCCCACAAAATATGTTCGTACATATCATCGGTAGCAATAATGATATTCGGATAATCAGCTAATACATCACCAAGAGCTGTTAATTCTTCTAATGAATACGCCACACCTGAAGGATTAGATGGGCTATTGATAAAAATTAACCGCGTTTTGTCTGTAATCGCAGCGCGTAATTGTTCAGGCGATATTTTGAAATGTTGCGCTTGTGTGGTTTCAATAATGACAGGCACACCGTCGGCTAATAACACCATATCAGGATAAGACACCCAAAATGGCGCGGGGATAATGACTTCATCACCCGCATTTAGCAACGCTTGGACAAGGTTGTAAGAGCTTTGTTTACCACCACAAGACACCAGCACTTGTTTAAGCGTGTAGTCCAAACCATTGTCATTTTTGAATTTAGTAATAATCGCTTTTTTTAAGCTGGCGATACCGTCCACAGCGGTGTATTTAGTAAAGCCTTTGTTCATGGCTGCAACAGCGGCGGCTTTAATGTGATCTGGCGTGTCAAAATCGGGTTCACCAGCACCTAGTCCAATAATATCTTTACCTGCTGCCCGCATCGCGGCGGCTCTGGCAGTAATCGCTAACGTAGGCGAAGGTTTTACGGCGTTGACTCTGTTAGATAGTTTGATGCTCATAATTTTGTGTAGTAAGTAGTTAAAATGAGGCAATTATAGCATTTGTGTGATGCTCGCTAACAATAAGCGGCAGGTAAAAAACTTTGCTTATTGGTTTTTATAAAATCAATGGGTAGTGGGTTAAATCTGTAATTATGAATAAATATCGCGCCCGAATTCGACCTTGTTGATAAGCAAACCGATGACGGTGTCGTGCATTAACTCTAGTTTTGAGAAGCAAATGGTCTTGCGAGTGAGTCGTTTGATCCATGTCCGAAAGTTCAGGTTTTTACGTTCTATTTTCTGCGTATTGCGCTTACCAATCTCATGCTTATCAGCCTCAAGGTGAAGCTGATAGGCACCCCAATC
>SHZG01000146.1 GCA_009692395.1 Methylococcales bacterium
CCGTTGCATTGCGTCCTGACTTGCCCATCTGGTTACTTTTACAGAATGGACAGGTGATTTCTTGGTAGCAGCTCATAAGGTCTTTTAGGTAAGTGTGATTTTATTCTGCCCGTGATTTTAATCTATCATCACAGATTTAATCCACTACCACCGATTATCAAGTATTTTACACAGGCAAACGCACCAGTTAATCCAGTCAATACGATTTACCAGTCCCCAAGACTGGCTACAAAGTGTGAGGCGTGATTTAAAACTATCAGGGCTACCGCCTAAAATCGCTGCCAATCATATTAAAGACTATTTTCAGCAACACTTTTTGTATAGTCTGTATTTAGGTACACAAACCGACCCCGACTTAGCGTTAAAAGAGTTTATGCTTAAACGCACAGCAGGACATTGTGAATATTTTGCCGCCACGACTGTGTTGTTACTCAGACAAAACGGCATTCCTGCCCGCTTAGCGACAGGTTACTCGGTCAGTGAATATCGTCCAGAACAAGATTTGTACCTCGTGCGCCGCCGTGATGCTCATGCGTGGGCAATCGCCTACCTTGATGGCGTGTGGCAACCTATCGACTCCACGCCCGCGCAATGGCAAACAATAGAAAAAGACAATGCTAATGGGCTATGGCAAGCTCTCAGCGATGCGTGGTCAAACAGCGTATTTATGTTGCAGCAATGGTCAGTCAGCGAGAGCCAACGCCTAACGTTAAAATTGGTCGGCTTGTTCATACTAGGTTTTTATCTAGCCACACGATTATTAGATAGTAAACGCCATGTGCGTAGCTCAGCAAAACCAGTCGAAATACAGCCAGTCTGTACAGGATTAGATTCCGAGTTTTATCAACTAGAACAGCACCTACACAATACCCAGCAAGCACGCCTCCTCGATAACGAAAGCCTACAACACTGGGTCGAACGTTTAGCCTCACCCGAATTAGTACCACTTTGCCAACTACATTACCAGTTACGCTTTGATCCAAAGGGGCTATCTGTTGAGCAAAGGCAATGGCTACGAAAGCAAGTTAAAGCGTGGCTAATGGCTAACTCGTAAGGCGCAATGACGATAGCCGTATTGCGCCGTATGAAAGCAAATAGCCCGCATGGAGCTTTTAGACATCAATTAAAACGCATCATCCGCCTCAGCCAACTTACTGTTATTCATCGAATAGGTAAAATAAACAAGCAAACCAATGACCAGCCACATCACAAAACGTAACCAAGTAATTGCAGGCAAAAATCCCATTAACGCGCCACACGATAACATTCCCAGCACTGGAAATAACACGCCAAAGGGGGCTTTGAAAGGGCGGTGTAAATCAGGTTTAGTGATGCGCAATACGATAACGCCTAAACAGACCAGCACGAATGCTGCCAGCGTACCGATATTGACCAACTCCGCTAAATCACCCAGCGGTATAAAACCTGCAATGATTGAAATAATAATGCCGCAGACTACAATCACGCGCACAGGCGTTTGGGTTGTTGAATGGACTTCACTAAAAAATGGCGACAATAAACCATCACGCGACATGGCAAAGATAATGCGCGTTAAGCCGTAATATAACACCAGCATCACCGTGGTCAGTCCCGCAATAACACCCGTGGCAATCAATGCCGAAGCCCAATCATAGCCCAGTAAGAACAGCGCGTGTGCGACAGGCGAGGACACATTCAACTCGGTGTAATTGACCACACCTGTCAGTAAGCCAGAAACGATGATATAAATAATGGTGCAAAATACTAAGGAAGTGACAATACCAAATGGCAAATCGCGTTGCGGGTTTTGCGCTTCTTCAGCGGCAGTTGAGACAGCATCAAAACCGACATAAGCAAAAAATACTAACGATGCCCCTGCTAACACGCCTGTGGTTTTACCATCGGGTAAGGTTTGAAACCAACCGAAGGGCATAAACGGCTGCCAGTTTTCAGGATGTACATTGAATGCCGCTATCCCAATAAAGATGCTGATGGTAATCAGTTTAACCACCACCATTGCATTATTGATCTTGGCACTGTGCTTCACGCCCATAATCAACAAGCCCATTAATAACAAAATAATGACTGAGGCAGGTAGGTTGATAATGCCACCCATTTTTGGGGCTTTCGTCAATATCTCAGGCAATGGGAAACCGATAGCCGTCAGCGCGTTATTAAAATAACCTGCCCAGCCAGTCGCCACCGCTGCCACGGAAAGACCGTATTCCAACAATAAATCCCAGCCGATAATAAAGGCACTTAATTCCCCAAATGCCGCGTAACTGTAGCCATACGCACTGCCACAACCACCCACTGAAGCCGATAATTCGGCATAAGACAACGCGGCAAACGCACACGCAAGCCCTGCAATAATAAACGACAAAATAACTGCGGGGCCTGATTGCGTTGCAGCGGCGATGCCCGTCAACACAAAAATACCTGTGCCGAGAATTGCACCTACCCCCAGAAAAGCTAAATCCCATTTTGATAAGCAGCGTTTAAGTCCGTGATCTAAACCAGCGGCTTCCGACGTAACGTGTTTGGTACGAAATATTTGCAGTGCCATAATAAAAATGCCTGTGTATTCTGAAATAAGAGGCTGAATTATACCTGCTAATTATTGACACCGTCTTTACTAACAACAAGATATAGCCATCACTGACTATTGTCTTAACTGGCTGTAAAAATGGTCTAATGAGCAAGCTCATGATAAAATTTACCCATTGCTAGGATTAATTATTCAATCCAGTGCTACACTTAACACATTGTTCTAAGAGAAATTTATCGTAATGAAAACCCGTACTCTACTTGCTTGTTCGCTATTACTGTCGTCTATCGGCACAGCATACTCGACGACTTATGACCTGCCACAGATGAAAGGTGACACTGTTATCGCTCATTATCCAAATGAAGACAGTCACTTAATTACCGTGACGCGAGCAGATTATCCTGAAGTACCCAACACGGAAAATATTACCCTGCTAGACATTGCAAAACGCTATGGCTTAGGGCAAGAAGAAGTCGTTAGATTAAATTCTTCTGACCTCCGTTGGCTGGTACTACCCTGTCAGAGCTGTCCCGATACGCATGGCGGCTTTCAACCGCCTGTTAATAACAAACACAGTGAAACGGTACGCATCCCTAACAAGCGTATTCTGCCCGATTCGCCTCACAATGGCATCACGCTGAATCTTGCTGAATTCCGTATGTACTACTACCCGCCCAACACAGGTAAAGTGTATTCTTTTGCACATGGTATCGGTAGACAAGACTGGAAAACGCCATTAGGTCAAACCAAAATTCAGCGCAAAATCAAAAATCCTGTCTGGAATCCACCTGAATCTATTCGTCGTGAACACGCCGCCGAAGGTGATCCATTACCTGCCACCGTTCCCGCAGGCCCACACAATCCACTCGGCACACGCGCCCTGTATTTAGCTCTTCCAGGTGAATACCGTATTCATGGTACCGATGTCGATAAAATTTACGGTATCGGTATGCAAATTACACATGGTTGTGTGCGTATGTATCCTACCGACATTGAAGAACTGTATGACCTAATCGCCGTCGGCACACCTGTCTACATGGTAAAACAACCCATCAAAGTCGGCTGGTTAAACAACGTCCTGTACGTCGAAGCGCATCCTGATCTGGAAGGCGAAAACATGGGCAAAGAACGCCGCTACCAAGTCGCGTTAGATTTAATTCGCAAGCACAGTGCTGGTGGTGAACTGCCTGAGTTTGACCAAAAATCCTTAAATGACGCATTGGAAAAACTGGATGGTGAACCTGTCCCCCTGTATGAACGTTTACCACCAATGAATGGTGAAGTGGAAGCCATGCCTGCAAGCGATCCTACATTACCGCCTGCAATTCACGCAGTACCTTTGTCATTACCGCCACCTGCGCCGATGACAAAGATTGCCCCCAAAGCGACCACTGTTAAGGTAGCTATTAAACCCGCGCCTAAAACAGACGTTAAAGTAGCCGTTAAACCTGCGCCTAAAGTGGATACTAAAATAGCCGTTAAACCTGCACCTAAAGCTGATACTAAAGTCGCCGTTAAAGCTGTGCCTAAAGTGGACACCAAAATAGCCGCAAAATCTGCGCCTAAAGCGGGTGTCAAAGTCGCGGCAAAACCCGCACCAGCACCTAAAGCAGTCACTAAAGCAGCCGTAAAACCAGAAGCAAAAACAGCCTCAAAAATTTACTATCAAAGCACCAGCAATTATGTCAGCAATAGACTAAAATAAACCAGAGACTTTGCAATGCAAGGTCTCTACAACATCTCCAACGCCAACAACGCCATATTCTTAGAACCGCCACCCTGCCCTAATCGCCGTTTAACCTCTGCCAAATTTTCCCGCATCGTTGCGCAATACGCCTCATCGGTCAACATCCGTTCAACCTCCATAGCCAAATTCTCAGCCGTCGCCTCATGCTGAATAAACTCTTTTACAATTCCCTTGCCTGCGACAATATTCGGCAAGCCGATAAACTTCGTTTTCACCAACAACCGCCCCAGCCAATACGTCAATGGCGACAACTTATAACAAATCACCATAGGCACCGTCAGCAACGCAATCTCCAGCGTCGCCGTGCCAGAAGTCGTCATAATCGCATCACAACACTGCATCACATCGTAAGGCTGGCTTTTAATCACCGTCACCATAGGCGAGCGATTCCAATACTCAGCCAACAAATCATCACTGATTGAATCCGCTTGCGGCAACACAAATTGACAATCGGGAAACTTAGCTTTTAACAACGCGGCGGCTTCCAGCATCACAGGCAACAAGCGTTTAATCTCATTCGCCCGACTGCCTGCCAACAAACCAACTACGCGCCGATTAGCATCCAAATCAAACCGTGCCATGTTTTCTGCTTTACTGTATTGCGGATGCACTTTATCCACTGACGGATGCCCCACATACCGCACAGGCACATTCTCCGCCTCATAATAAGGAATCTCGAACGGAAAAATCACCGCCATCATATCAATTACTTTTCCATAAGCCTTCACCCGCCCTGCACGCCACGCCCACACCTGCGGACTGACATAAAACAACACCTTAACCCCCTGTTGTTTCGCATACTTTGCCAGCTTAAAATTAAATTCCTTATAATCCACACACACCAACAAATCAGGGCGTTCGGTGTCAATAATCCGCTTCATCAACGTCAACGCCCGCCGAATCTCGCCATAATGTTTCAGCACCTCCACCACGCCGATAACGGCTATCCCAGCCGAATCATAGTGAATATCAACCCCCGCCTGCGCCATCTTCGCCCCACCCATACCGATAGCGTTAATATCAGGCTGGTGTTTTTTGATTTCTAAAAACATATTTGCCGCGTGTTGATCGCCAGACGGTTCACCCGCGCTGAAAAGAATTGTGGTCATAAAGTGATATTGTGTAATTGTGTAATTGTGTAATTGTTGAATGAACAAATGAAACCTGGGGGATTTTTGGGCGACTACTTCTATATTTTGGCGTTCTAAAAAAATGGTACTGAGTTTCTCATGACAGCCAGATTTTTGTTTTTTAGAAAATTTAATGTTCTTCGGTAGTTTTATTTCTTGTACCTTTTTATCACAATCATGAATAATATTCGTCTCATTAGCATAATAAGCCACTAACCAACATTCTGTACAATGTACACAAATAGCGAAAATAATTTTATCGGCATATAACTCATACAATACAGATTTCCCTGTATTTATTTTATTTACCAATTGAATAATTATATGGGCAATGAATGCTTCTGCGCTTCATTCATTGCCTTGTTCATCTTGATAAAAAACACCGAATTTTCTTGCATCTTCTTCCTTTGTTGTAATATCGCTATCAATTTGTAAAATTAACTTTTCATGATTTGATACATCGACTATAAAATCTCTTGATGCTAAATAATTACAAATAACTTCCCAACCGCCTTTATCACTTTCTGGTAAGTGATTAATTTCTTCTTCGAGGTCTTGTTCTGTAAAAAATCCGCATAAGATATTTTCAATGACAACCTTATCGGTATAACCTTCACCTCACACGATTACCCACAACTCAATCAGAGTTAGCATAAACCGCCCTAGCGATTTCGATACCGAAAGCGTAATGCCTGACTTTTTCCATGCCTTCCCATAAGGTTTTAGCACCTGGGAAGCCATCACTTTTTCTACCTAAGAAGCCGCC
>SHZG01000147.1 GCA_009692395.1 Methylococcales bacterium
TATACTTGCCACTCCAACACCAAAACGCACTGCCGCTTCCGCTTGTGTTAGCCCTTCTTGTTCTTTAATCGTCAATACTTTTTGGCGGAAATCGGCTGAATATGTCATCTAATTTAAAATAATCAAATTATACTGCTTTGGCTATATTTGACAGAGAAGGCGCGGTTAAATCGGCTTATCGGCGATTTAATATCACGGGTATTACAGGTGGTGATGATTATGCAGCGATTCATCAAGCGGTTTTTAGACGCTTTAAACTCCTGCAACAAGGGGAACATCAAGCCCCCCGATATAGTGTTTATCAACGGTGGCAAAGGTCAAGTGCATGAAGCGCAAAAGGCATTAGCAGAATTAGCGATAAACAATGTTATGATAGTGGGTGTTGCTAAAGGAGAGCAACGAAAGGCTGGCATGGAAAAACTGATTGTTCTGAATCAGAATCAGCCAATAGTAGCAGTGGGGTCTAGCGGTTTGTTGTTAGTTCAACAAATTCGTGACGAAGCACATCGCTTTGCCATCACAGGACATAGGCAGAGTCGAGCCAAAGCAAGCAAAAAATCGGTTTTGGAATCAATTTCAGGGCTGGGAGCTAAGCGGCGGCAGCTATTATTAAAACAGTTTGGGGGGTTGCAAGGTGTAGCACGCGCTAGTGTTGATGGGCTTTGTAGCATAGATGGCATTAGCCGAACGTTGGCACAACGAATTTACGATACCTTTCATCATTCAGATGATCATTGAATTTAACTTACCTACTAATCTGACTCTGTTGAGAATTGCGTTAATTCCTCTATTAACGGTGGTTTTCTATTTGCCTTGGCAATATACCAACGTGGCGTGTATGCTGATTTTTTTAGCCGCAGGTATTACCGACTGGTTAGACGGTTATCTGGCGCGAAAAATGCAGTTAGAAACGCCTTTTGGGGCTTTTTTAGATCCCGTTGCCGATAAATTGATGGTGGCTATTGTGTTGGTATTGTTGGTTCAACAACAAGCAACCGCTTATTTAGCGATTCCTGCCGCGATTATTATTGGTCGAGAAATCACTATTGCATCGTTACGCGAATGGATGGCAGAAATTGGTCAACGCGCAACGGTTAAAGTGTCTGACATCGGCAAATGGAAAACAACAGCACAAATGCTGGCAATAGGGTTTTTATTGTATCGTGAAGATTTACTGGGCTTACCGATTAACTCAATCGGCTATGTCTTATTGTATATTGCTGCCGCATTAACGTTATGGTCTATGATTAGTTACCTACGCGCAGCTTTAACGGCTATTGCTGAAAAATAACAACATTATGAACTCAAGGTTTTACTAACCTTCTGTATTTTACTCACATTAAGCGATATAGCGCATTGACACGCTGTGAAATAAGCACATGGATCAAGAAAAAGACACTCATACCAAAACTGAAATACACGATGAAATTTTATTAGCCGCGTTAAAATTATTTGCTGAAAAAGGTTATTTCAATACCTCATTAACTGATATTGCAGAAGCCGCAGGTATTAAAACAGCAGGGGCGATTTATCATCATTTTAAACATAAACAAATGATTGCGACGGCTCTGTATGCCAATATCTTAGATAGTTTAAATATATCTATTGATGAAATACGCCGTAAAAATCAAAAGCCTTTTGAGCAATTACACGGTATTGTTGATTTATTCTTCAAACTAACTGACGATGCCCCTGAGGTTATGCAGTTTTTGCTGATATTAAAAATCAATGAGTTTTTACCTGAAGCGAAGCCATTACTAGACACAGCTGCCTTCGTAAAAATCATCAAAATTATTCGTACGGGTATTAGCGAAGGCGATATACGCAATATTGACCCATTACTCGCCAATGCGTATTTTTTTGGTATTATTCATAATACTCTGCGTATGGTACTGACAGGTGCGCTGGATAAAAAAGCGGAAGCCTATCAATCACAAACATGGCTCATTGCATGGAATGCAATTGTTAAAAAATAATAACCCTCTTATCCTCGAAGACAGACGTTGCCCTGCAACGTCTCACCAATGAATTTCTGGGAAACCAAAACCCTGCCTGAAATGACGACCCAAGAATGGGAGTCACTGTGTGATGGCTGCGCCAAATGTTGCCTGCACAAATTAGAAGACGAAGACACGGGTAATATTTACTTTACCAGCATCGCTTGTCGTCTCATCGACTTGACTAGCTGTCGTTGTACGCGTTATGCCGAACGTACTCAAATTATTCCTGATTGTTTAGATTTAAGGCAACTTGACACTGCCCAATATTATTGGCTGCCTGCGACTTGCGCTTACCGATTAGTTCATGAAGGCAAAGAGTTACCCGTGTGGCATCCTTTGGTGTCAAAAAGCACAACAAGCGTTGAAGTATCAGGAATTTCAATTCGCAGTTATGCGCGTAAGGCATTAGAAAGCGATAATGTAGATGATTTTGAAGATTTTATTATTGAGTGGCTAGAGGAATAAACTTCACTCATTGTATTTTTATGCTTTATAAGGCATTATCGCTCCTTCATTCTACTACCCTGTCCATTTTGTTTTCAGCAAGGAGTATCGCTTATGAAAAAAAGCAATTTTTTTGTGCAATTCATTCGCTTAGCTGGCGGTTTTTGGTGTTTTGAAAATAAGGAAACGGTACGCAGATTATCTCTCATGCTGCTCATACTCACCATTGCACAAATCGCCGTCGCCGTTGTTATCACCCAATGGAGTGCTGATCTATTTAACGCCTTAGATCAGCACTCTATGTCGAAGTTTTTTACCCAAGTCAGCCTTATCGTTCTCATTTTTGCCGCTAATATCATCGTTACCGTTAGTCATATCAAAGTAAAACGTGACCTACAAATAGGCTGGCGCGCATGGCTGACAAATCACTTAATTGATCGCTGGATGTACCAAGGGCGGCATTATTTGGTAACACATACCGAAAAAGGTGAACACGATAATCCAGATGGACGTATTGCCGAAGATATTCGGATTGCGACAGAATCCGCTATCGATATGTGTCATTCTTTGCTGTACAGCGTGTTATTACTATTTAGTTTCAGTCAAATTTTATGGTCACTTTCGGGTGTGGTCATACTGGATTTAGCCGTAGTAAAAATACCCATTCATGGGCATTTGGTTTGGCTAGCATTGCTTTATGCCAGTGCCGCTTCCTTATTAGGTTGGTGGATGGGGCAACCGCTGACTAAAGCGACCGATGCTAAACAAACTGCCGAAGCTAATTTTCGTTTCTCCTTAATCACCGCGCAAGAAAACTCCTTATCCATTGCCATGATTCACGGCGAAAACAATGAACGCCAACGCTTTCGCGCTCTGTTTTCTGACATAACGGGGGCTTGGCAACAGCAAACCAAGGCGTGGGAGCGTATTTTATTCTTCTCTTCTGGTTACTCTGTATTGTCGATGGCATTCCCCATTTTAGTCTCCGCACCACGATATATTTTAGGTACTCTTAGCCTCGGTGCATTAATGCAATCCGCACAATCCTTTCAACAAATGGCTTCCGCGTTATCATGGCCCGTTGATAATATGACAAAAGTCTTTGAGTGGCGAGCCTCAGTAGAGCGCGTATTAGGTTTAATCGAAGCCTTGGATTACCTAGAAGAAGAAATAGACCGCCCTGATCCTAGCCGCATTCGCTTAGAAAAAACCGACCGCTCAGTGTTGAGCTTTGATAAACTCTGTATTGCAAAATTAAATGGCGAAGAAATTATTTCCTGTATTCAAGATAAAATTAAAGCGGGGGAACACGTTCTCATCACTGGCAACTTCTTTACGGGTTCTAAACTATTTAAAGCTATTACAGGCTTATGGCCATGGGGTCATGGGCAGATTGGCTTACCCCCCGACAATGAAACAATGTTTTTTATGCCGCCGCGCCCTTATTTACCCACAGGGACATTACGCGCAGCTATTTGTTATCCTGCAACGAATGGTACATTTAGCGCGGAACTAGAAGCGACACTCACACTAGTCGGCTTAGACGAATTATTAACACAACTCAATCAAGTCGATACGTGGAGTACAGTGTTATCACGCGAAATGCAGCAACGCATAGGTTTAGTTCGCCTGCTACTGTATAAACCGCAATGGATATTTATACAAGAAGCCTTTGACTCACTCGATAGTGAAAGTGAAGTCGCCGCGTTTCGTTTAATTTGCCAACAACTACCCGATGCTACCATGCTGACTGTCACTAATATGCTAAACGTAGCAGCCTTCCATCCCCACCAATTACCGTTGACTTAATCTATCATTGAGGAGTAACAATATGACACACGCATTTACCAATAAATTCGGCAAAAAACTACGCGGCGTTAATCTTGGCGGCTGGTTGGTACTGGAAAAATGGATAACGCCCAGTTTGTTTGAAGGGCTAGAAGCCACCGATGAAACCACCTACTGTGCTGAACTGGGCGAACGTGCTGATACCCTATTAAAACCACATTGGAACAGCTACATTACTCGTGAAGATTTTGCTTGGTTAGCTAAAACAGGCATTAATGCCGTGCGCCTGCCTGTGGGGCATTGGTTATTCGGTGCTGATTATCCTTATCACCGCAGTTACGGCGAAGCACGCCACCCTTTTGTAGTCGGTGGACTCGACATCGTTGATAAGGTATTTGATTGGGCAGAAGAGTTTGGATTACACGTTATCCTCGATTTACACGCCGCACCTGGTTGTCAAAATGGTTTTGACAATGGCGGTATCAAAGATGTGTGCGAATGGCACACCGACCCTGCTTATCTTGAACATGCGCTTAGCGTGTTAGAACGCCTAGCCGAACGTTATCACAACCGCCCTGCCCTGCACGGTATTGAAACCCTTAACGAACCGCGTTGGGATGTTGATACTGACTTATTAAAAAAATACCACACCGATGCTTATCACCGCATTCGTCAATATTGCCGTCCTGAAGATGTTGCTGTGGTCTTTCATGATGGTTTTCGCACACACCGTGAATATATCGGTTTTTTAAAAGAACCTGAATTTAAAAATATCGTATTCGATATTCACCGTTACCAATGTTTCAGCCGTGAAGAAATGGATATGGATATTTATCATCATATTCACCGCGCCGCTATTACTTGGAAAGAAGAAGCCGATGATATTATTAATGATTTAGGACTGCCAGTTTACTGCGGCGAATGGAGTTTAGGATTAGATTTAAAAGTCGTATCATTATGGGCAGAAGGGCCATTTAATCACGCCTTAGAAAACATGGATGACTTTCAATTAAACCTCGCTTACCGTGGTTATGCCGCTGCACAATTACTAACCTTTGAAAAGTATTTAGGCTGGTTTTTCTGGAATTATAAAACCGAAACCACTCCCGCATGGTGTTTTAGAGACTGCGTAGAACGCGGCTGGATACCTAGTAACGCGATAAATGAGTAAGAAGTAGTTTAAAACTTCTTTATAAAAACAGCCGTTAAGTTATATAGGCATTATTAACGATTATCACTATAAAGATATTGCCCTACCACATGGAAAACTATACAACTAACAGCTAGTAAAAAAATAGATAGTATTATGCAAAATAAATCATTAAAATAAAACATTAGTATTTATTTCTAATTTCAATAAGTGAGTAGTAACAATGATTGATTTACAACACCTTTCTGCTGATGAATTACAAGCAATGATTGGCAATGCAGAAAAAGCATTAAAGAATATGCAAGTTAATAAACGCAAAGAAGTAATAACACAAATTAAAGAATTAGCAGCATCCATTGGTGTAACGGTAGATATTCACGAAGGCGATAAAACAATTGTTCATAAAGTTAATAAAGTCGCTATTAAGTATCGTAATCCTAATAATGCTGAAAACACATGGACAGGTCGCGGTGTTATGCCACGGTGGTTGCATGCTTTATTAAATGAAGGTCGTGAGCGTTCTGAGTTTGAAGTCACACGATTACCCACAACTTCCCACAATGCGGTACAGTAAGATAATTTGAACTAACAAACCGATGATAGCAATGAACTGGATACAACAGGAACTGGGGGTCTGTGCTTGGGCGACACGAGACGTGTTGCGAGGTTGTACAAGGTA
>SHZG01000148.1 GCA_009692395.1 Methylococcales bacterium
CGCTACCATTGATTGCCATGTTGACTATCTTGGTCTTAATGCCTACTTCACAAGCGCGGTATCGGTAGCTCAGCATAAAGGTTGTTGTCATGCACAACGGGTTTCGACAACGGTAACGTGGCTCTCCCGTTGCATTGCGTCCTGACTTGACAATCTGGTTACTTTTACAGAATGGACAGGTGATTTCTTGGTAGCAGCTCATAAGGTCTTTTAGGTAAGTGTGATGTTATTCTGCCCGTGATTTTAATCTATCATCACAGATTTAACCCACTACCATAAATTTAAACGTAATCATCATTTTCATGGGTGATAACCTGAGAAATGCTTTATTCTATATTCTAGTACCAATAGAGCTTAATGTGGATAAAGTTTCGCTCATTTGCCAATAATATCCAAAAGAACACAAAATACTATGCAACTAGCTATCACCCTTTTAGGGCATCATCAAAGTCGTTTTATGGCAGAAATACTGCCTGCGATACGCGATTGTAAATGCCATATTGTAGACATAAAATCGTCCTGTATCGGTCAAACGACCGCCGCGTATCTACTGATTCAAGGTAACTGGAATCAAATTGCCAAATTTGAAGGCTTATTAGAACTCATTAAAAAACGACTAGACATAAAAATTCAAACACTGCGCACCGAAGCAAAAGACAAAGCGCACAGCAAAGACTGTCTACCGTATTCGATAGAAACTATTTCACTAGACCATGAAAGCATTGTCGAATCTATCGCTACTTTTTTACTGGATCATGAAATAGACATTGAAGAAATCACGGGCAGTGCTTATCAAGCACCGTATCTACAATCGTCAGTTTTTTCCAGCAAATTTATTATTTTAGTGCCTGCGTCTGTGTCTTTATTGATACTGCGTGAAGAGTTTATGGATCTGTGTGATCAACTCAATATAGACGCTATTCTCGAACCCGCTAAACGTTAGGACACTTCATGACTCAAATTACCATCAATCAACCCATCCCTGATTTTGAAGCTCGCGCCACAGGTGATAAACCCATTAAATTGTCGGATTATACAGGGCAGTTTGTGCTTATTTATTTTTATCCCAGAGACAACACCACAGGTTGCACACAACAAGCCCAGAATTTCCGTGATGCTCACTCCAAATTTACCGCACTCAATACGGTCATTCTTGGTGTATCGCGTGATAGCGTTCGCAGTCATGACCGCTTTAAAGCGAATCAAGCCTTACCGTTTGATTTACTTGCCGATCAAGATGAAAGTCTGTGTCAGTTATTTGAAGTAATGAAAATAAAAAATACTTATGGCAAAGAAGTGCGCGGCATTGACCGCAGTAGTTTTTTAATTAATCCAAACGGTGTATTGGTTAAACAGTGGCGCAAAGTAAAAGTAGCGAATCATTGTGATGAGCTATTACAAGCGATTAAGCACTACAACTTGATTAGCACTGGAAAATAGTTGAGAATGCACGCCTTTTCTAGTCACGACTCAAAAACCATTTAATGAACCAAACCCTCCGTTCAATACTGTCTACATTGTGCAATCGCCAACGGTTAATGCTTGCGTTGGGCGTAGTGTTGGTATTAGGCTTGGTGCTGTTCAATAGTCTAGTCTCTGTTAATATTAACGGCTGGAGTAGTGGTTTCACGCATCCATTGCACGGCGGCGATCATTTTCTCACCATGTTAGCGGTGGGTATTTGGGCAGCGCAATTGCGCGGTAAAGCAATTTGGTTATTGCCGCTGACTTTCGTCGGCGTGATGAGTTTAGGTGGTTTAGCGGGTGCGGCGGGTTTGTTTATTCCCAGCGCGGAGTTAATTATTCTACTCTCTGGCTTAGTGTTCAGCGTCTTCATCGTCCGCAAAATCCGTTTTAGTAGCCAAATTAACGTCATCATCGTCGCGTTCTTCGCATTTTTCCACGGTTTTGCGCACGGACAAGAAATATCCACCTCCGCCAGTTTAATTTCTTACACCTTGGGCTTCATGGTAGCAACCTTGCTATTACATGGCGCGGGTATTTTAATCGTGCGTTTATTGGTGGTGATTTTCGCGCTGTTTATCAGTCAATTAGCATTAGCACAGTCATTTGTCAGTCACTCTGCCGTTAAGTTGACGGGGCATACACAAACAATTAACTCCGATGAATTGCATACAGTTGCAGCACCTGACAGTCATTATTATCAACAGTTATTAGACAGCGGTAAAAATGGCGGTCATAACAGCGTAGGATGGGTAGAGCCTAGCAAAACTCATCATAATCAATCCGCTATACGATGGATTTCGCCTTGCTTTACCCATCCTACCAATGGTGGGTGCGAGTTCATTCGCGCCATCTATCAAGCCAGTAATAATGTCGCTTATACCGTCGCTGCTCATTGGCTACTTAGCCCACAAATCAGCATCCATTTTTTAACCAATGGCGTGGGTGATACCGCACCGCCTATCGCGTCGATTAGCCATTACACGCCCCCTGCTATTCCCGCTTATCATGAATATCTGGTTCTTATCCCCCCCCGCACTTTCGATTTACCCCACTACAATACCCTTGCTACCCGTTTTCTAACTAACGGGGTAGGTGCGACTTCGCCGCCTGTATTATCCATCGCCGCTGTTGTATCTTCACTCGATAGTAACGAATGTGTTTTTCACAATTCGACCCGCTTTAAAAGCTCCACTGCGCGACAATCTTCTGTCAGCCGCCCCCTATGTTTCAGAAATTCAGTCATTGCCAACACGCGATTCAAATCACGTTCGCCGCCGTTTGCCTTTTTTTCTGCTTTAACAATTACTTAAACATCATCACATAACAATAATATTGAGGAAGAAGAGATGCACATACAACAGATAGTTCCATTAAACCTAGCCTACAAGCCGCAGACCCTGCGCTTACAAAAAGCGGGTTTAGCGATAGCTGCCTGCGTGTTGATGCTGAATTATGCAGACAACGCACACGCCGCTGATAAAACTAAACCTAAAAAAGCGAAGACTGAGACCACGGAGTCGATTAAGAATCCGAAAGTCGAAAAGTCGATAGAGTTGACCGAAATGGAAGTCAGTGCCACGCAACGCGCTGATGATTTAGTGGGGATTGCTAATAGCGCGTCACAAGGCAATGTCGGACAAGAGCAAATCAAATATCGTCCTATTACTCGCCCTAGTGAAGTCTTAGAAACTGTTCCAGGTTTGATTTCTGCGCAACACAGTGGTGAAGGCAAAGCCAGTCAATATTATTTACGCGGTTTTAATTTAGATCACGGTACCGATTTTTTAACACAAATGGAAGGCGTACCTGTCAACATGGCTTCACATTCACACGGTCAAGGCTGGATGGATACTAACTTTTTAATTCCTGAAGCGATAAAAACCGTGAGTTATCAAAAAGGGAATTATTATGCCGATACAGGGGATTTTTCCAGCACAGGATCGGCAAACATCGAATACTTCAAAGAATTACCCACCAATACGTTTAAATTTACAGGCGGCAGTTATGATTATTACCGTGGTTTAATGATGGGTTCTAAAAAAATGGCAGGGGGGACTGTCATGTATGCGGGTGAAACCGTACACAATAATGGCCCGTGGGATGTGGGCAACGACTTCATGAAATTCAACGGCGTATTAAGTTACAGCACAGAAATGGCTAACTCAGGCTTTAGTGTCACTGGTATGGCGTATAAAGCCGATTGGCAATCGACCGATCAAATTCCTAAACACGCGGTATTAGATGGCTCACTCAATCGTTTTGGTAATATAGATCCCACCGATGGTGGCGGTAGTCAACGTTACAGTTTAACAGGTGAATGGCATCGGCATTCCAATGACAGCGAGAGCAAAATTATCGTCTATGGACTGTATGCTAAGTTGAAATTATATTCCAACGTCACTTACTTTATGAACAATTCAGAACTAGGCGACCAATTCGGACAACCTGATGAACGTTGGACAACAGGGTTAAAAGCTACGCACACCTTTTTTCATAAAATTGGCAGCGCGGAATCAGAAACGACCCTCGGCTTACAAGTGCGTAACGACAATATTAATAATGGTTACACCCTGACCCAAGGTCGGCAACAATACGACACCGTGCGCAAAGATAACGTGTGGATTACCAATGTTAGCCCTTACGCAGAAAATAAAACCCGTTGGAATGATTGGTTTCGTAGCACTGTCGGCGTGCGTTTTGATGGTTATCGTTTTAATATCAATAACAGTAATCAAGGCGCGAATAACGGCACGACCAATGACGGCATTGTGAGTCCAAAATTGGGGCTAGTGTTTGGCCCGTGGGCGAATACTGAACTGTATTTGAACGGCGGCTTAGGTTTTCACAGTAATGACGCTCGCGGTATTAATACCCAAGTTGACCCTGTGACAGGCTCATCCATTGATGTGAATGGCAATCAAATTAACAAAGGTGTGCCGTTGGCGCGTACTTATGGCGCGGAAACAGGCATACGCACAACGTGGGTAGAAGGTTTACAAAGTACCTTAGCCGTTTGGTGGCTAGACATTGATTCTGAATTACTGTTTGTTGGTGATGCAGGCACAACCGAAGCCAGTCGCTCTAGTCGTCGCTATGGAGTTGAATGGGCAAACTATTATTCACCGACCGATTGGATGACCTTTGATCTGGATTTAAGTCTATCTAAAGCGCGGTTTCGTGGTGATGACCCCGCAGGCAACCATATTCCTGGCGCAATAGGCACAGTATTAGCCTCAGGCATGACCGTACATGATGTCTGGGATGGATTTTTTGGTGGCCCACGGTTACGTTACTTTGGCCCGCGTTCCTTAATTGAAGATAACAGCGTCCGTTCCAGCGCGACTATCATGTTATCAGGCATGGTCGGCTATAAATTCAACCCAACGTGGACAGTACAAGCCGAAGCCTTCAACCTATTGAATCGCAAAGACAGCGGCATAGACTATTACTACCAATCCCAGTTGCGCAATGCAGCTGCCCCTGTCGGTGACATCCATTTTCACCCTGTTGAACCGATTAGTTTTCGTTTGAGTGTGTCAGCGGATTTTTAAATATTCAGCGTGATATGGTTAAAACACAATAAAATAATTCCGTTCGCGGTGAGCTTGTCGAACTGATGTGGCTATACTAAACAGGACACTTTTCTATAAAATAAATGAAAAGACCTGAGAGAGTAATATGCGTACCCAAGCGAAAGAAAAATATACGACAGAGTTTAAAGAAAACGCGGTCAAACGAGCGAATGAATCGAGCAATGTGGCAGAGATAGCCCGTGAGTTGGGGATAAAAGCGGATACTCTGACTGACTGGGTTTTATACCCGCTGAGCCAGTTAAAGTTGTGCGTATGGATGAACATTTGTACGATGAGCTGCAGCGGTTAAAAAAAGAGGTTACGCGTTTGACGGAGGAACGCGATCTGTTAAAAAAGGCGGCAGCGTACTTTGCCAGAGAAACACGGTGAGGTACGCATGGCTTTTGGAACAAAGCACAGATTACTGTGTGAGGTTGTTGTGTTCGGTGATGTGTGTGAGCTGTAGTGCGTACTATTCATGGGCGGCGGGGGGCGAAAGCGAAAAAGCTAAACGTAATAAGGCGTTAACCATCCTAATCACGACCGCGTTTACGGCACGCGTCGTTTGATTGAGTCTTGCAAAATCAAGGCGAAACCTTGAGTCGTCGGCGTATTGGTTACATTATGCAAGCAGCCCAGTTGCGCTGTAAAACTAAGCGGCGTTTTAAAGCAACGACCGACTCTAAACAGTCCTTGCCCATCGCGCCTAATCACCTTGACCGCCAGTTTAACGTGGATACCCCTAACCAAGTTTATGCGGGTGACATCACTTACATCCCAACAGCAGACGGCTGGCTATACCTCGCGGGTAGTGGGTTAAATCTGTAATTATGAATAAATATCGCGCCCGAATTCGACATTGTTGATAAGCAAACCGATGACGGTGTCGTGCATCAACTCTAGTTTTGAGAAGCAAATGGTCTTGCGATTGAGTCGTTTGATCCATGTCCGAAAGTTCAGGTTTTTACGTTCTATTTTCTGCGTATTGCGCTTACCAATCTCATGCTT
>SHZG01000149.1 GCA_009692395.1 Methylococcales bacterium
CCGTTGCATTGCGTCCTGACTTGCCAATCTGGGTACTTTTACAGAATGGACAGGTGATTTCTTGGTAGCAGCTCATAAGGTCTTTTAGGTAAGTGTGATTTTATTCTGCCCGTGATTTTAATCTATCATCACAGATTTAACCCACTACCGTGCTGGTTCACTAGCGGTTTGTGCCATTTTTTGCCATGTAACTGTTGTATTTAAAGTGCAATGCTACATTTTATCGTAGGCGTTATTTTGCAAGCCCACGTTATTTTCAATTTAATAAGAAACACTATTAGGATAATTTATGAAAAAAATATTAGGTGCATTCTCAATTGCCATGTTGATGTTAGTCAGCGCACAAGCATTTGCTACGCCCGAAGATGATCAAGCGTGGATTGCTCAATGTGAAAAAGACAATGCTAAAGAAGGTGCGCCCGCAGCCACTGTTACTAAGTATTGCAGTTGTATGAATGAAAAAATGAGTGAAAGTGAGACAAAATCAATTACTGAATGGGAAAAAACTCATCAAGCAGAAGAACAAGCCTGTGACGCTGCTGCTGGTTGGAAATAAACAAATATAAGACGAAAAAGCGCGGCTTAGCAAAGGCTAAGTCGCGCTTTTTTTGACTACCTCGCAAGTTTTGTATGTTTTTACTCCTCGCTGGACAAAAATTCTTAGCCTCAGCACTATGAATTACAGTACAACACCGCTTAATAACTGATGTTACGCATGAAAAAGCCATAGTCCACGAAAAGCACAAAAGGCACGAAAAAATCAAAGCGAATGTGTCTTGTCCACGCGTTAAGTCATACACATTATTATTTTTTTAGTCTTTTTCGTGCTTTTCGTGTCTTTCGTGGACAAAAATGTTCTTGTGCGTAACATCAGTTAATAATGTATTCTGAAAAGCGTTGACATATCAACTTGCTAATGGAGTACACACTTATGCGCCAAAAAATCATCAATCCCTCAACTTATTTAATCGAAGTTAAAACTCTTTCAGATCGTATCGTTGCTGCCCAGCAACCGATTCGTATTTTGGATGCAGTGAAATGGGATGACAGTATCAAACAAGCGTTTTTTGATAGCCATTGTAAAAAACCACCCATTGTCACCGCTGATTATTATAAAAATCGTCCCTTAGGCTTTGACCCCTCTGAAAAGAAACAAGAATTTCATCAAATCGAGCGTGACTTAGTGCGTAAACTGGGGCAACTTAATCCGCTCAGCGTCATCATGCGCCGTATGTGTCGAGAATATAAAGACGTGGTGAATATGTTAGATACGCGTGGCACGCCAACGTTTTCCAACATATCGCAAGAATTATATGGCTCATCGGAAGACGTATTTCACGTCGGCGACCCGTCTATTGCCGCCTTAGGTAGCATGATGGAAGAAACGCTATCACAACTGGTGCAACTGGATTGTTTAGCCGAAGAACCCAAAACCATCAATGCCAGTGATGCCGTTGCTATTTTGAATGAGCGCATACAAACGATCTTTCCAGATGAAGGCTTACGCGCCATGATTAGTGATGGCATTATTGCCGATGCGGCGGCAGGGACTGATTACGTTAAATTACGCGCCGATGCTTTATTTAATGCGCGAGATTTGCGAATGCTAGAAGTGCATGAAGTATGGGTACATTTAGGCACAACACTCAACGGCTTAGAGCAACCGTACTGCACCTTTTTGGGTAAAGGCGCACCTTCCGCAACCGTTACACAAGAAGGCTTAGCCGTCTTAATGGAAATTTTAACCCTCAGCTCAACACCCAATCGCCTCATGCGCTTAATTGACCGCGTTCGCGCCATCACCCTCGCCGAACAAGGCGCGGATTTTATGGATATATTCGCCTTTTTCAGCGACAAAGGGCGCGACCAAGAAGACAGTTACACACTCAGTAGCCGCGTATTTAGAGGCAGCATATCCGATGGAATGCCGTTCACCAAAGATTTAACCTATATCAAAGGCCTTGTATTAACTTACAACTTCATGCGCTTAGCGGTTTACAAAGGCAAACCCGACCGTATTCCGTTGCTATTTTGTGGCAAAACCATGATTGAAGACATGAAAGTGCTAGCGGATTTAGTCGAAGAAGGCACAGTCTCCGCCCCCCGTTTTCTCCCGCCCCCTTTTCAGGATTTAATGGGGTTATCCACTTGGGTGAGCTTTAGCCGCTTTATGTCATCATTAAATTTTCGGCAATTGGAACAGGATTACGCCAATATTTTGTAATCGACTACAGCGTTCGTAGTACATCGAGAAGTGTATGAAAACCAATCCGTTCTTGCTCTAAACGAATGGATTGGCTTTTTCACTATTGAAACACACACTGTTCGTCAATCGTAAGATTTTCTGGAGTCGCCACTCTATCACCCATAAATTTTGAACAGCATCCAAAACCGTTGAGTTTCAGGCAGAATGCTATTCAACAATTCAGATAATAAACCTTAATGGGTTTCGATAAAAAACTACGCTACCCCGCTTTTATCACAATCTTTATCTCTTTATATGTTTCGCGCCAGTTCAATATCTTCCAAGTCCATAGAAAGACAGGCTTCAAACGCTTCATAGAGATTGGTTAAAAGCTCTTCAATAGTCTCTCCTTGCGTTGCACACCCTTGAATAGCAGGGACTTCTGCCCAAAACCCGCCTTCTTCAGCAGGATGAATAATAACTGTTAATTTCATATTTTTTACCTTATCGTAGAGTCAAGTAGAGTACGCTGTGCATACCGTTAAATCTAATTTTTCATCACTCATAAAAAATCGCTATTATTCTGGGCAACCTATTGTTTTACAATTCAATTGCGTTAATGCCTGCCACTTGAGTTAGCCACTAAACGCAAAAGACCTGCGAGGTTTTGAAAACCTCGCAGGTCGTATTCACTAATAACTAGCGTGATCTACTCGGCTTGCTAGGTTTACTAGAATCGCGGCGGCTATCGCTGGGTTTACTGGGTTTGCCCGTATCGCGTCTATTGTCATTGGATTTACTGGATGGTTTACCCGCGCCGCGTTTGCTGTCCTTCGCGTTGGTTTTGTCTTTCGTATGGCGAAAATCTTTCTTGCCTGTGTCTTTATGTGGCGCGTTCTTTTTCGGTGCATCGACGACTTTAAGCGACACAGGTTCATAACCTGTATCAGCAATACGCGGAATTTGGCGTTTCAATAATTTCTCAATTTCCACCAATAAATACGCATCTTCTGGGCAGACTAAAGAAACTGCCGCGCCTGATAGCCCTGCGCGTCCTGTGCGTCCGATACGGTGAATATAATCTTCTGCCACTTGCGGCAAATCAAAATTAATAACGTGCGGTAAATTATCAATATCCAAACCGCGTGAGGCGACATCGGTGGCGACTAATACCTGTACTTTACCCGTTTTGAAATACTCTAGGGCTTTGTTACGCGCTCCTTGGGTTTTATCACCGTGTAAAGCGACGGTGCGTATGCCGTCTTCTATCAATTGTTTTTCTAAACGGTCTGCGCCGTGTTTAGTACGCACGAATACCAACACCTGTTGCCAATTATTACTGCCAATTAAATAGGAAATTAACTCGCGTTTGTATTCCTTGCCGATGCCATAGATTATTTCTGATACGTTATCAGCGGTGGCATTTTGTTTAGCAACGGCAACTTCGACGGGATTATTGAGCAACTGCGCGGCGAGAGCTTTAACACCATTCGGCACAGTGGCAGAAAATAACAGTGTTTGCCGTTGTTTAGGTAACAAGCCCATCAATTGTTTAATGTCAGGCAAAAAGCCCATGTCTAACATTCGGTCGGCTTCGTCTAAGACCAAAATTTCCACGTTGGATAGATTAACGGCACGTTGGTTGACGTGATCGAGTAAGCGTCCTGTGGTGGCGATGATGATGTCACAACCACGACGTAGTTGGCGGGTTTGCATTCCGATACTTGCACCACCGACGATTAATTCAGCGTGTAGCGGTGAGTTCGCGCCGTAAGTCTGCACGCTTTCATACACTTGCGCGGCAAGTTCGCGGGTGGGTACTAAAATCAAGGCTCGCACACGGCGTGGTGTTTGTTGTGGGTTGAAGGTTTCCGTGAGTTTTTGTAATAACGGCAGGGTGAAACTGGCAGTTTTACCCGTGCCTGTTTGCGCTCCTGCCAGTACGTCTTTACCCGCTAAGATTAACGGTATCGCTTGTTCCTGCACAGGCGTGGGCGTGGTATAGCCTTGTTCGGCTATGGTTTTTAGTAGGGTTTCGGATAAGCCGAGTTTGTTGAAGGTCATAAGTGATTTTGTGTGGGTGGTTGAGTGTGTGTTGTATGGCGCGGCGCGCCGAGACTGCATTCCCACGCGGCGCGTGGGAACGAGATAACGCTAATCCGACTTACTCAGCGTAACTACATAGTCCATTATCGGCTTATTACCTCGTTCAGAGTTGCAATGTAAACACGCAGTGATAAGATTTTGAAATGAGTTATCACCACTTTTTGATACTGGCTGAATATGGTCGAGAGTAGCACTAAAGCGTGTTAATTGTTTATTACAGTAATGGCATTTATAGCCATCTCGTTCAAATACTTTTAATCTGTTCTCGGCGATATTGTAGAAGTCTAGCTCTATTTCAAGATTAATTGATTGTTCTTCGGCGAATACTTGAGCTTTCATTTGTTCTTTACAAAGATGAATTTCATCTAGAATGCAGATTTTGTACAGTGTACCGCTTCTTGTGGTATCACCAGAGAGTGATAGAACTTCTTTTTCTATCAAAGATTCAAGAGTTACTTGTATTGTGCGATAGCTTATATTGTCTGATTTTCCGCTTGCAGATTTTGCAATCGAACTCATTCCTCGTGTGCTTGCGTGGGTATATTGCTCCCCAGTTTTTACAATGGATTTATTAAAAAGATACCAGTAAACCGCAATTTCATACGGTGTTAATAGCGGATGAAGAAAATCAACAATTGATGAAACAATGCTGGGTAATTCTAATGCACTGAAATTCTTTGAAAACTCTTTTTCTTGGTCATTTTTTAAATCTTCTTCGAGTGTAGAAAGTAATTCTCTAATCTGGTCTATTTTTTCATTCATAGGATTTATTACTTATTTTTCATCGTTATTTTCTCGTTCCCACGCGCCGCGTGGGAATGTAGTCTAGGCGCGCCGCGCCACACATCCATCAACCTACCAATCCATAAAAACAGGCATCAACCCCTCCAAGCCCTCGTAGTTCCTAGCACTAGAATACCGCCAATGCTCAGGCTTATCGACATACCCCCGTTTCACAGGATTAAAATGGATGTAGTCCAACTTCTGCCGCAACATTTCTGTATTTTGAATAAGCTGAGGGTGTGAACCTTCTTCCCAGCATTGATATTCCCGATCCAATTTATGCGCCTTGCGAAAAAACGCCATTTGTTTCAACACCCGTTCAGCGTGGCATTCTTTCAAATAATCAATCAACTGTCTTGCGGTGTAGGATTTAAACAGCGGCAATTCAGCCAGTAAGTCGTCTGCTTGCACAACTAAATGCAGGTGATTTTCTAGGATGACATAGCCGTAAACTGTCCAGCCATTGTGTTGTTGTCGGTATTGTAACGCATTGAGAATAATATCAACGGTTTGCGGACGTGTGAACACGGGTATCAAGTTGATGATGGTGCAGGTAAGAAAATGTGGGGCTTGAGTTTCGCGGATTGAATAGCGGCTGCGTCCCATGTGGTTGTTCCTTGGTGATGGATGGCGCGGCGCGCCTAAACTGCATTCCCACGCGGCGCGTGGGAACGAGGAAACGAGATAAAATGATTAAATAAAAACACTAGGTGACACGCCAAAGCGTTGTGCTAATGCTTGAATCTGGCGGGTATATCAAAAGCAGTATAATTTGATTATTTTAAATTAGATGACATATTCAGCCGATTTCCGCCAAACAGTATTGACGATTAAAGAACAAGAAGGGCTAACACAAGCGGAAGCGGCAGTGCGTTTTGGTGTTGGAGTGGCAAGTATAACAAGGTGGA
>SHZG01000150.1 GCA_009692395.1 Methylococcales bacterium
TGGAATTCTTGCCGCCTTATTCACCTGACTTAAATCCTATTGAACACAAATGGGCGCAAGCTAAAGCACTTAGAAGAAAGAAAAACTGCTCCACTGATACACTGTTCTCTCAGCTCTTTTAAATCATTTTATTTTGCTTTTGCTATACCTGTCTTGAAAAGCAGCTTAAAACTGCTTAATAATGTGTCCTGACAAGTGTTGACACATCAAATTTCAAGATAATCATTGACTTGCCCGCCCCAGAGTTTTTGTGAAAGGTTAGCATGGTGAAAAACTTCCATTGGAGTCCTCCCAAGTAAACCGCCCCTTAATCAGCGACGTTGCTTGTCGTTGCAACGTACTGATTAAGAGTTTGGTCTGTCTATTAAAACGGATTAATGATTGATTTCACTGTTTCGCGTGCTTCGTAAACTACGATGCTACGCGCGGATACCGCTTGCCAGTCACTCGTAATTAACTGCTGATGGGCGCGTTCAATCATGTTGTCAGGCGATGGCGCGGCAGTATTCATCGCTAAATACCAACGCCGCTGAGCGATTACGGGCAGTGGTACATCAATGGCGTGGTCAGTAATATTAATAACAACGTGTAAATCTTCTTCAATATCAGAAGCACCTGCCAGAGTAAAGGCTAAAATTTGCGACTCTGGATTATCCCACTGCGGTTCATTCAAATGAACGCCGTGCCATGTAATATCAGGAATGCCGCGTGTTGGTTCGATACGCCCTGTTAAATAACGTGGTCGTGATAAATTCGGATGCCGACGACGAAAGGCGATGAGTTCACGCACGAAACGCAACATATCTTTGTTGGTTTCGGTGAATTGCCAGTTTAGCCATGAAATTTCATTGTTTTGACACCACGCATTATTATTGCCGCCTTGGGTGTGTAAAAATTCATCACCCGCCAGAAACATGGGTACGCCTTGGCTTAAAAATAGCATTGCCATGAAATTACGCGCTTGTTGTCTGCGCAGTGCAAGTATATGAGGATTATCGGTCGCGCCTTCTGCACCACAATTCCAGCTTAAATTATCGTTTGTGCCATCACGGTTTTCTTCGCCGTTTGCCATATTGTGTTTTTCATTATGGCTGACTAAATCCCACAGTGTGAAGCCATCGTGACAGGTAATAAAATTAACACTGCTAGACGGTAGACGATGATCATCGGCGTATAAATCGCTACTACCTGTTAAGCAAGTCGCCACTTTATTAACCAAACCGCGATCGCCTTTCACAAAACGGCGCATTACATCACGGTATTGACCGTTCCATTCTGCCCAGCGTGTCCCAGGAAAAGAGCCGACTTGATACAACCCTGCGGCATCCCACGCTTCGGCAATAATCGGTGCATTAATTAAGGAGTGTGATAATTCAATACTCCAAGGCAGGGATGGATTAGCTAATGGTGTTCCATCTTCGCCGCGTGTAAACACACTGGCAAGGTCAAAACGAAAACCATCAACACCCATCTCATTCACCCAATACTCTAAACAGTGAACTAAGAAGTGTGTGACTAACGGATGGTTGCAATTAATGGTATTGCCGCAACCCGTGTAATCATGATAATACAGGCGATCAGGCGAATGGTGATAAAAAATATCATCCAGCAAGGCTTTAAAATTAATAGTTGGCCCGCCCTCGCCGCCTTCACTGGTGTGATTAAAGACCACGTCTAACAGAATCCCCATATCGGCGGCGTGTAACGCTTGAACCAATTCTTTAAATTCGTCTACAGGTTTGGAGGTCGCACAATAATTTGGGTGTGGCGCGTAAAAACCATAAGGGCTATAACCCCAATAATTTTCATTACCAAGATTCATGACACCATCGGGCGCATCTTGCACATCAAACGCCATGACAGGCAGTAGTTCAACGTGGGTAATACCCAGTTCCTTAAAATAAGGGATTTTTTCAATTAAACCTTTAAAGGTATGTGGGTACTGTACACCTGATGACGGATGCTGGGTAAAACCACCAACATGAACTTCATAAATAATCGCCCCTTCTAGCGACTTAGGCTTAGGTCTAGCAAGCAAATTAGCGGGATTGTAATGTAAGTCGCTGACAATACCGCGCAAGCCATTGCTTGAATTTTTCACCGCCAAACTACGATTCCATTTTTTGTTGCTAACGGCTCGCGCCCACGGGTCTAAAACTTCCCACCAAGAGCCATCAGGTTTTTGTACGCGCCAAGTATAGAGCGTGCCGACAGGTAATTTTTTAACCGCAACGTGCCACGAAAAAAAGGTTCGTTGCCGTTCTAAGTCAAGCACAATCACCTGCATAGGTTCATCGCAGTCTTCGGTTTCGTACAGCAATAATTCGACTGCTATCGCCTGACGACTAAAAATAGAAAAATTGGTGGCATCAACATTCCATGACGCACCTGAGGGTGATCGAGTACCAATATTGGTTATAAAACGGGTAGTTGTACGCATTATTTTAACTCTCAACAGTTATCAGCCGTGTGATTCACGGTCTTTTTATAAAAAATGAAAATGTCTATTTTACAGTTTATGAGACAATTTATATGAAAATAGCAACATAATTGAAAAACATGCGTTTTATGAGACACTTAGGCGTGAGCAGTGTACAATTTAAGTTTGTAGTAGTCTCTTTGGTTTGTTCTTTATGATCCCCGCACCTAATCTATTCAGTTATCGCCCCTACTGGGCAAAGCGTTTTGGTATCTCGCCTGTGTTACCTATGAGCAAATCCGAAATGGACGCGCTAGGCTGGGACAGCTGCGACATTATCCTCGTCACTGGCGATGCCTATATTGACCACCCCAGTTTTGGCATGGCATTAATTGGTCGTTTGCTTGAAGCCCAAGGCTTTCGCGTCGGCATTATCTCCCAGCCCGATTGGACAAACGCACAAGATTTTAAAAAATTAGGTCGTCCAAATCTATTTTTTGGGGTCACGGGCGGCAATATGGATTCAATGGTCAATCGTTACACGTCTGACAAAAAAATCCGTTCCAATGATGCGTATACACCCGACGGCGCGGCGGGAAAACGCCCAGACCGTGCGGTGAATGTGTATTCACACCGTTGTCGTGAAGCCTATAAAGACGTAGCGATTATTATCGGTGGTATCGAAGCCAGTTTACGCCGTATTGCCCATTATGATTACTGGTCGGACACGGTGCGTAAATCGGTATTACTGGATTCCAAAGCCGATTTATTAGTCTACGGCAATGCAGAACGGCAAATTGTCGAAATTGCCCATCGTTTAGCCAATGGCGAAAAAGTAACTGAATTAACCGACATACGCGGCACGGTGCATTTTGTTAAAGAGATTCCCGCTGGTTACGCGATAAAAGATTCCACCGATGTGGATAAAGTCGGCGCGGTACAACAGCCGCACAATCCCTATCAAGAAGAACCTGCGTGCGACATTCGCCCACCTACAAATCCAGATGAGCAGGTTATCGCACCGACTATTCGTGTGTTACGCGCTAAAACGGTGATTCGCCTACCCGCATTCGAAGCTGTCAAAGATGATCCGATTCTTTACGCTCACGCCTCACGCGTCATGCACGGCGAAACCAATCCGGGTAATGCGCGTCCATTAATCCAACAACACGGCACACGGCAATTATGGGTAAATCCGCCGCCCATTCCGTTAAGCACGAAAGAAATGGACGGCGTGTTTGACCTGCCCTACTCCCGCGTACCGCATAAAGAATACGGCAATGCCAATGTGCCTGCGTTTGAAATGATTCAACACTCAGTCAACATCATGCGTGGCTGTTTTGGTGGTTGTACCTTCTGCTCGATTACCGAACACGAAGGGCGCATTATTCAAAGCCGCTCCGAAGATTCTATTATTAAAGAAATTGAAGCCATCCGCGACACCTCGCCCAATTTCACAGGGCATATTTCTGATTTAGGTGGGCCAACGGCGAATATGTACCGCCTTGCCTGTAAAGACGAAAAAATTGAAGCCGCGTGTCGTAAACCGTCGTGCGTGTATCCTATCATTTGCCCCAATTTAAACACCGATCATTCACCACTCATCAAACTATACCGCAGAGCGCGAGCATTAAAAGGCATTAAAAAAATCTTTATCGCCTCAGGTTTGCGTTACGATTTAGCGGTGGAATCGCCTGAATATGTCAAAGAATTGGTCACTCATCACGTTGGCGGTTATTTAAAAATTGCCCCCGAACACACCGAGCAAGGCGTATTGTCAAAAATGATGAAACCTGGCATGGGGACTTACGACCGCTTCAAAGAAATGTTTGATAAATATTCTAAAGAAGCAGGTAAAGAACAATATTTAATTCCCTACTTTATCGCTGCCCATCCGGGAACAACTGAGAACGATATGCTCAACTTAGCCTTATGGTTAAAAGCCAATGGCTTCAGAGCCGACCAAGTACAAGCGTTTTTACCGTCACCGATGTCGATAGCGACCGCTATGTATCACTCAGGCAAAGACACGCTACACAAAGTCGCCCGCAATGCCGAAGACATTCCCATTCCAAAAACTTTCAAACAACGTCGTTTACACAAAGCCTTTTTACGTTATCACGACCCAAAAAATTGGCCTTTATTGCGTGAGGCGTTAAAAACAATGGGACGCGCTGATTTAATCGGCAACGGTAAAAAACATTTAATCCCCACTTTCCAACCCAAAGGTTTTGAAGAAACACCTGATAAACCTCAAACATTTAGAACCAAATACACGGGTTTACATAAAGAGGACAGCCGAAAAAGTCCGCCCCCAGCATTTAAAAAGCAAAAAAATATTTCAAAAGGGCTTGTCAAATAGAAAACCACCCCGTATAATGACGACTTATTCGCTGGTGTAGCTCAGTTGGTAGAGCAGCTGATTTGTAATCAGCCGGTCAGGAGTTCGAATCCCCTCACTAGCTCCAAAGAATTCAAAGCCTTAGGTTATCATGACCTAAGGCTTTTTTATTGCCTATCGTTTTTGTAAATGTCTATTGAATCAACGGGCATCAAATTAATGTGAGTAAAATACGTTTGTCCTTTCGCTATAAACGAGATAAACAATCACATTATGACCCAACATACCAACAACCTAGCGGCTTTCATTTGGTCGCTTGCTGATTTACTACGCGGCGATTTCAAACAAAGCCAATACGGGCGCATTATTTTACCGTTTACCTTATTACGTCGCCTTGAAGGCGTTGTAGAAGATAAAAAAGCCGCCGTCTTAGCACAAGTTGACACCGTACAAGCCATGAACCTACCCGAAGAGACTCACACGAAAAACTCCTGTTACGCGCGACAAGTGGCTTATCGTTTTTCAACACCTCAAAAATGGATTTAGCGACACTCGGCGAAAAAGACATTGCCGCTAATTTAGAATCTTACATTAAATGCTTTTCCAAAGATGCCCGCGAAATTTTTGAACATTTCAAATTTGTTGAATTTATCGGACAGTTAATCGATGCCGATTTACTCTATAAAATCGTCCAAAAAGTACGGCAAACCGATTTAAGCCCGCAAGCCATTTCCAATCATGATATGGGCTTAGTGTTTGAAGAACTTATCCGCCGTTTTGCAGAAAGTTCCAATGAAACCGCAGGTGAACATTTCACCCCGCGTGACATTGTGCGTTTAACCACCGCGCTGGTGTTGATGGAAGACGATGACGCGCTGACCAAAGAAGGTATTGTGCGCACCATTGATGATCCCACCGCTGGTACGGGCGGTTTTTTATCGTCGAGTATGGAATATGTATTCGAGTTAAATCCACAAGCGGCGATTAAAGGCTACGGGCAAGAAGTCAACAATATCAAACTCGGCAACACGCTATAGCCAAAGCAAAATAAAATGATTTAAAAGAGCTGAGAGAACAGTGTATCAGTGGAGCAGTTTTTCTTTCTTCTAAGTGCTGTAGCTTGCGCCCATTTGTGTTCAATAGGATTTAAGTCAGGTGAATAAGGCGGCAAGAATTCCA